>NZ_JBEOVO010000012.1:0-203397 GCF_040295605.1 Streptomyces sp. NPDC002773 | reverse complement strand
AACGCCCGGTTACATTCCGAACCCGGAAGCTAAGCCTTTCAGCGCCGATGGTACTGCAGGGGGGACCCTGTGGGAGAGTAGGACGCCGCCGAACACCCGCCCTTTTAGCTCAGTCGGTAGAGCGTCTCCATGGTAAGGAGAAGGTCAACGGTTCGATTCCGTTAAAGGGCTCCAAAGAGAAAGGCCCCCGCCTTGTGGCGGGGGCCTTTTTGCGTTCCCGTACAGGAGGCAGGGCTGGGCCGGCGATCCCCGGTGGGGGATCGCCGGCTTCTGTCAGCGGTCGTGGGGCTCTCGGAGGCGCATCGCCAGGATGGCCATGTCGTCGGAGGCGGGGGCCTGGGCGAAGCGCTCCACCGCGCGGAGGACCCGGGAGGCGACCGCGCCGGCCGTCAGGCCCGTGCAGGTCTTGAGGACCTCGGCCAGGCCGTCGTCGCCCAACATGCGGGTGCCCTCCCGGCGTTCCGTCACGCCGTCCGTGACGCAGAGGAGGACATCACCCGGGTCGAGTGTGATCGTCTGCTCGTACAGCTCCAGGTCCTCCATGACGCCGAGGAGTGGCTGGGGCTCGGCCGACGGCTCGACCGTGCCGTCCGGGCGGAGGCGCAGCGGGAGGGGATGGCCGGCGCAGACGACCTTGAGGATCGCCGAGCCGTCCTCCTGCGGGCGCATCTCGCCGTACAGCAGGGTCAGGAAGCGGCTGCGGGCGCCCTCGTCGAGGATCGCCGCGTTGAGACGCTCCAGGACGGCCGGGCCGCCGAAGCCCTCGCGGGCCAGGAGCCGCAGGGCGTGGCGGGCGAGGCCCGTGACGGCGGCGGCCTCGGGGCCCGTACCGCAGACGTCGCCGATGGCGAAGCCGTAGGCGCCGTCGCGGATCGGGAAGAGGTCGTAGAAGTCGCCGCCCACCTCGTTGCCCTCGCCGGCGGCGCGGTAGATGACGTCCACCTCGACGCCCGGGATGTCGGGGAGGCCGGGCGGCAGGAGGCTGCGCTGGAGGGACTGGCTGATGGCCACCCGCTCCGAGTAGAGGCGGGCGTTGTCCAGGGCGAGGGCGGCCCGGCGGGAGAGGTCCTCGGCGAGCTCCAGGATCTCCTGGCGGAAGTGGTCGTCCGACGGCCTGCCGAGGGTCAGCATGCCGATGACCCGGTTCCGGGCGACCAGGGGCAGGACGACCGTCTCGCCGGCGACCGTGCTCGCGGTGGCCAGGGTCGTGTCGATGCCGGAGGACAGCGGGCTCGTGGGGTGGTCGAGGGCGCGGACCGAGGCGGTGAGCGCGGCCCGGTGGGCGGCGTCGCCCGGCGCGGTCCAGACGCGGGCGCCGGGGGTCGGCACCGAGTCGGGCGGGGAGATGGAGGAGAGCAGGTCCTTGAGGCCGTCGATGCGGTCCTCGTCCTCGTGCAGGACGTAGGAGAGGTACGGATCGGAGGTCTGGTCGGCGATCGTGTAGACCGCGCACCAGGTGGCGAGGGTCGGGACCGTCATCTGGGCCATCAGGGCCAGCGTCTGGTCGCGGTCGAGGGTGCCGGCCAGGAGGTCGGAGGCCTCGACGAGGAAGCTGAGGGAGCCGCGGCGCAGACGCTCCAGCTCACCGAGGCGCGCGGACTCCACGGCCAGGGCGATGCGGTCGGCCGCGAACTGGAGGCGGAGGGCCTCCTCGTTGGAGTAGCGGTTCGCGCTCTCGGCGGCCACACCGAGGGAGCCGGTGAGCCGGCCCTCGACCTTGAGCGGGACGGTGACCACCGAGCGCATGCCGGTGCCTTCGAGGAGCGGGACGGCGCCGGGGACGGCGGCCAGGTCCTCGTGGACGGCGGGCATGCGGGCGGAGCCGTAACGGCTGGCGCCGGTCTCGACGGGGACGCGGGCGAAGCGCTGGCGGGCGGCCGGGAGGCCGGTGGTCGCCCGTACCTCCAGTTCCGTCTCGTCGTCGGTGGCGAGGAGGAGGAAGGCGGCGTCGCCGTCGAGCATGTCGCGGGCGCGTTCGACCGTGCGCTGGAGCAGGCCGTCGAGGTCGTCGGGGGCGGGGGAGCCGATGAAGACCTCGAAGGGGTCGGCGGCGCGGCTCTCGACACCCGGCTCGGCGGTGGCGCGCTGCGGCGTCTGGAGGACGGCCCGCTCGTGCTCGCGTACCAGGAGGCAGACGGTGGAGGGTTCGCCCTGGGCGTCGCGGACCCGGAGGTGCGAGGCGTAGACGGGGATGACGCGGCCGTCGGCGCAGCGGATGCCGTAGCTGCCCTCCCAGCGGGAGAGGCGCAGGGCTTCGGCGAGGCCGGTGCCGATGCCGGGGGTGTGGGGCCAGGCGGCGAGGTCGCCGAGGGGTTTGCCGGTGACGTGCTCGGAGGCGTAACCGAAGAGTTCCTCGGCGTGCTCGTTCCAGGCGGTGATGGCTCCGCCGCGGTCGATCTGGGCGACGGCGACGCGGACGCGGCTGTCGGTGACCGGGAGGAGCGCGTCGGGGAGGACGGGGCCGGCGGAGCGGGTGCCGACCGGACGCCTGGGGAGGTCGAGGTGGAACCAGACGTGCTTGCGGGTGGGGGAGTAGTCGACGCCCCAGCGGTGGGCGAGGGCGGCGCAGAGCAGCAGGCCCCGGCCGTTCTCGCGGTCGGGGCTGCCGAGGGTCCGGCCGCTCTGGACGGGAATCTCGCGCTCGGGGTAGCGGTCGGCGACCTCGACGCGGATGCTGTCCTCGGAGCGGAGACAGAGGACTTCGGCGGAGGTGCCGGCGTGGATGACGGCGTTGGTGACGAGTTCGCTGGTGAGGACGACGGCGTCGTCGACGAGCTCGGGGTGTCCCCAGCCCTGGAGGGTGTCCCGGACGAAGGCGCGGGCGGCCGCGACGGACCGCCCGACGGGCTCGAAAGTCGCAGTCGCCCGCGCGGTGATCACAGAACTCCTCGTACGCGTCTCGACGCCCGGCTCTGCCATGCTCGGTCTGTCCCTCCCGCTGCCCGGTGGTCGTACGCGCGGCTCACCGCCCCCGCCGGGCTGACCGGGGCGGTTGGACAGCCGGAAGCCAGGTTACTTACCTTCACTGTCCCAGCGGATGCCGGTCACGCTGATTCCGTCCCCCGGGGGTAGGGACGCATGTGCGAAGCTGCCGAACTGTTATCGCCTGGTTCGGTGGCGGTGAAACACTGGGCAGGCTACCGGCGGGAGCCGGAGCGGTACGTTCGACCCCTTTCGGGAGGGACACGGTGGAACCTGGCACGGCGGCGCGGCGCGGCGGAGGCAGTGGCACGCGCGCGAGGGGCGGGCGTTCCCGTGGGGGGACGGTGCAGGTCGACGCGGCGGCGCTGGAGCGGTTGCTGTCCGCGCTGGTGTCGATGCGGGACGGGAATTTCCGCAGGCGGCTCACGGTGTCCGGGGACGGGGTCATGGCGGAGATCTCCGCCGTGTTCAACGAGGTCGCGGACCGGCAGATGCATGTGACGGGAGAGCTCTCGCGGGTCCGCCGGGTGGTGGGGCGCGAGGGCAAGCTGTCCGAGCGTCTTGAGGCGGGGGCCAGTGAGGGGGCGTGGGCGGCGGCGATCGAGGCCGCGAACGCGCTCGTCGACGACCTGGCCCGGCCGGTGTCCGAGGTGGGGCGGGTGCTGTCGGCGGTGGCCGAGGGCGACCTCGACCAGCGGATGGACCTGCGTTCGGAGGGTGCCGACGGGGCGGTACGGCCGCTGCGTGGGGAGTTCCTGAAGGTCGCGCGTACCGCCAACAACCTGGTCGACCAGCTGTCGGTGTTCGCCTCGGAGGTGACCCGGGTCGCCGTCGAGGTGGGGACCGACGGCAAGCTGGGCGGGCAGGCGCAGGTGCGCGGGGTGTCGGGGTCGTGGAAGGACCTCACGGACTCGGTCAACACGATGGCGAACCGGCTGACGGCGCAGGTGCGGGACATCGCGCTGGTGACGACGGCGGTCGCCGACGGTGATCTGTCGCAGAAGGTCACGGCGAACGTCGCCGGCGAGATGCTGGAGCTGAAGAACACCGTCAACCGGATGGTGGACCAGCTGTCGTCGTTCTCCTCGGAGGTGACCCGCGTCGCCCGTGAGGTGGGTACGGAGGGTGAACTCGGCGGTCAGGCCGAGGTGGCCGGGGTCGCCGGTGTGTGGAAGGACCTCACGGACTCCGTCAACACCATGGCGGGCAACCTGACGAACCAGGTGCGGGGCATCGCCGAGGTCACGACAGCGGTGGCCAACGGCGATCTGTCGCAGAAGGTGCGGGTGTCGGCGCGCGGGGAGATCGCGCAGCTGGCGGACACCATCAACCAGATGACGAAGACGCTGCGGACGTTCGCCGACGAGGTGACCCGGGTGTCGGGTGAGGTCGGTGCCGAGGGTCTGCTGGGTGGTCAGGCGCAGGTGCCGGGGGCGGCGGGGACGTGGAAGGACCTCACGGACTCGGTCAACACGGTCTTCCGGAACATCACCACGCAGGTGCGTGACATCGCGCAGGTGACGACGGCGGTCGCCAACGGTGACCTGTCGCAGAAGGTCACGGTCGATGTGGCCGGCGAGATGCTGGAGCTGAAGAACACCGTCAACACGATGGTGGACCAGCTGTCGGCCTTCGGTTCCGAGGTGACCCGGGTGGCCCGGGAGGTCGGTGTCGAGGGCCTCCTCGGCGGTCAGGCCGAGGTGCCGGGGGCGGCGGGGACCTGGAAGGACCTCACCGATTCGGTGAACACGGCCTTCCGCAACCTGACCGGTCAGGTGCGTGACATCGCGCAGGTGACGACGGCGGTCGCCAACGGTGACCTGTCGCAGAAGGTCACGGTGGACGTGGCCGGCGAGATGCTGGAGCTGAAGAACACCGTCAACACGATGGTGTCGCAGCTGTCGTCGTTCGCGGACCAGGTGACCCGGATGGCACGGGACGTGGGCACCGAGGGACGGCTCGGCGGTCAGGCGCGGGTGGACGGCGTCTCCGGGCGCTGGCGGGAGCTCACCGACTCGGTGAACTTCATGGCCGGCAACCTGACCTCGCAGGTGCGGCAGATCGCGCAGGTGACGACGGCCGTGGCCCGCGGTGACCTGTCGCAGAAGATCGACGTGGACGCGCGTGGCGAGATCCTGGAGCTGAAGAACACCATCAACACCATGGTCGACCAGCTGTCCGCCTTCGCGGACCAGGTGACCCGGGTGGCCCGCGAGGTGGGCACGGACGGCAGGCTCGGCGGTCAGGCGCAGGTGCCGGGTGTGGCCGGGGTGTGGCGTGATCTGACGGATTCGGTGAACGGCATGGCCGGGAACCTCACCACCCAGGTCCGCAACATCGCGCAGGTCGCCACGGCCGTGGCCCGGGGCGACCTGTCGCAGAAGATCGACGTGGACGCGCGTGGCGAGATCCTGGAGCTGAAGAACACCCTCAACACGATGGTGGACCAGCTGTCGAACTTCGCCGAGCAGGTGACCCGGGTGGCCCGCGAGGTGGGCACGGAGGGCATCCTGGGCGGTCAGGCCGAGGTGCAGGGTGTCTCGGGCACCTGGAAGGACCTCACCCAGTCGGTGAACTTCATGGCGAACAACCTCACCATCCAGGTGCGGAACATCGCCGAGGTGACGACGGCGGTCGCCAAGGGCGACCTGTCGAAGAAGATCACGGTCGACGCGCGGGGCGAGATCCTGGAGCTGGTGACGACCGTCAACACGATGGTCGACCAGCTGTCGAACTTCGCGGACGAGGTCACGCGGGTGGCCCGCGAGGTGGGCACGGAGGGCATCCTCGGCGGTCAGGCGCGGGTGCGCGGGGTCACCGGTACCTGGAAGGACCTCAGCGACAACGTCAACCTGATGGCCAACAACCTGACCAGTCAGGTGCGGAACATCTCCCGGGTCTCGGCGGCGGTCGCCAACGGCGACCTGACGAAGAAGGTGACGGTCGAGGCGCGGGGCGAGGTCGCCGAGCTCGCCGAGACCGTGAACACCATGGTGACGACCCTGTCGTCGTTCGCGGACGAGGTCACGCGGGTGGCCCGCGAGGTGGGTACGGAGGGTGAACTGGGCGGCCAGGCGCGGGTGCCGGGCGTCTCGGGCACCTGGAAGGACCTCACCGAGTCGGTGAACTCCATGGCCGACAACCTCACCGGTCAGGTGCGGCAGATCGCCGCGGTCACCACCGCCATCGCGAAGGGCGACCTCACCAAGAAGATCGACATCGACGCGCGCGGTGAGATCCAGGAGCTGAAGAACACCATCAACACGATGGTCGACCAGCTGTCGAACTTCGCCGAGGAGGTCACCCGGGTGGCCCGCGAGGTGGGCACGGACGGGCAGCTCGGCGGGCAGGCCCGGGTCCGGGACGTGGAGGGCACCTGGAGCGACCTCACCGAGTCCGTGAACGAGATGGCCGGGAACCTCACCCGGCAGGTGCGGGCCATCGCGGCCGTCGCCACCGCGGTGACCCGCGGCGACCTCAACGTCAAGATCGACGGTGTGGACGCGGCCGGCGAGATCCAGGCGCTCCAGGACAACATCAACACGATGATCGCCAACCTGCGCGACACGACCCTCGCCAACGACGAGCAGGACTGGCTCAAGAGCAACCTGGCCCGCATCTCCGGCCTCATGCAGGGCCGCCGGGACCTCGACGACGTGGCCTCGCTCATCATGAGCGAGCTGACGCCGGTGGTCTCGGCCCAGCACGGCGCCTTCTTCGTGGCCATGCCGACGGGCTCCGCCCACAGCGACGCCGAACTCGTCGGTGAGGGCGACGGCTCGTACGAGCTGCGGATGCGCGGGAGTTACGGCTACTCCCCGGGCTCCATGCCGACCTCGTTCCGGCCCGGCGAGACGCTCATCGGCACGGCGGCGGACGAGAAGCGGACCATCCAGCTCCACGTACCGCCCGGCTACCTGAAGATCTCCTCCGGGCTCGGCGAGGCCTCGCCGGCGCATGTGATCGTCCTTCCGGTCCTGTTCGAGGGGAAGGTCCTCGGTGTGATCGAGCTGGCCTCCTTCCAGCCGTTCACCCAGATCCAGCGGGACTTCCTCAACCAGATCGCCGAGCTGATCGCCACCACGGTCAACACCATCAGCGTCAACACCAAGACCGAGGTGCTGCTCCAGCAGTCGCAGGAGCTCACCGAGCAGCTCAAGGAGCGCTCGGCCGAGCTGGAGCACCGGCAGAAGGAGCTCCAGGGCTCCAACCTGGAGCTGGAGGAGAAGGCCGAGCTGCTCGCCCGGCAGAACCGCGACATCGAGGTGAAGAACACCGAGATCGAGGAGGCCCGGCAGGTCCTGGAGGAGCGGGCCGAACAGCTCGCCGTCTCCATGCGCTACAAGTCCGAGTTCCTCGCCAACATGTCGCACGAGCTGCGCACCCCGCTCAACTCGCTGCTCATCCTGGCCAAGTTGCTCGCGGACAACGCCGAGACCAACCTGACGCCCAAGCAGGTCGAGTTCGCGGAGACCATCCACGGAGCGGGTTCCGACCTGCTCCAGCTGATCAACGACATCCTCGACCTGTCCAAGGTCGAGGCGGGCAAGATGGACGTCTCGCCGACCCGGATCGCGCTCGTCCAGCTCGTCGACTACGTGGAGGCGACCTTCCGGCCGCTCACGGCGGAGAAGGGGCTCGACTTCTCGGTGCGGGTCTCGCCCGAGCTGCCGGCGACGCTCCACACCGACGAGCAGCGGCTGCTCCAGGTGCTGCGCAACCTCCTCTCCAACGCGGTGAAGTTCACCGACACGGGCGCGGTGGAGCTGGTGATCCGGCCGTCCGGCGCGGACGTGCCGCAGTCGATCCGCGAGCAGCTCCTGGAGGCCGGCTCGCTGCGCGACCCGGAGGCCGACCTGATCGCGTTCTCGGTCACCGACACGGGCATCGGGATCGCGGCGAGCAAGATGCGGGTCATCTTCGAGGCGTTCAAGCAGGCCGACGGGACGACCAGCCGGAAGTACGGCGGTACGGGTCTGGGGCTCTCCATCAGCCGGGAGATCGCGCGGCTGCTCGGCGGCGAGATCTTCGCCGCGAGCGAGCCGGGCCGCGGTTCGACGTTCACGCTCTATCTGCCGCTGAGCCCGACGGAGCTGCCGACGGGCGTCTACGGGCAGGGCCCGCAGGACATGGACGATCCGCAGCAGGGCGCGGAGGAGGGGACGGTCGGGGGCGTCCACCCGTTCCCGCACTTCCCGCCTCCGCCCGTACGGACGGAGGCGCGGTCGGGGGCCGGTGCGCTGTTCCGGCACCGGCGGAAGGCGGCGGCGGAGGCGACCGGGGCGCGGACGGCGGTGCCGGGGCAGTCCGGCAAGGAGGCCGGGGCCGACCGGGTCGAACCGGAGATGGAGGCCGAGCCGCGCCGTACGTTCAGCTTCTCCGGCGAGAAGGTGCTCATCGTCGACGACGACATCCGCAACGTCTTCGCGCTCACCAGCGTCCTGGAGCAGCACGGGCTCGCGGTGCTGTACGCGGAGAACGGGCGCGAGGGCATCGAAGTCCTGGAGCAGCACGACGACGTGACGATCGTCCTGATGGACATCATGATGCCGGAGATGGACGGATACGCGACGACGACCGCGATCCGGCGGATGCCCCAGTTCGCCGGGCTGCCGATCATCGCGCTGACGGCGAAGGCGATGAAGGGCGACCGGGAGAAGGCGATCGAGTCGGGGGCCTCCGACTACGTGACCAAGCCGGTCGACCCCGATCACCTGTTGTCGGTCATGGAGCAGTGGATGCGGGGCGCGTGACTCCGCGCCGGGGGCCCGCGCGGTGCGCCGCGCGGGCCCCCGGCCGCTGCTGACGGACTGTCGCCAGACGGGTGTGAGAGGGCTGGATACGGGGAACCTTCTGGTCTCCCACCGCGTTTCAGGTACGTGCACAGTGACATCGCGGTGACAGGGTGTGGCGACGGGCGGGGTGCGGCTACGATGACCGGCACAAGGACGGACGGCGTTAGGGAGTCGTCTTCAGGGGCGGCGCCCGGTGCCTCCCCCGGTTCGGGGAGCCGGGGAGAGCCGTTGCCGGGGCGAGGAGGACGGGGCATGGTGCAGAAGGCCAAGATCCTCCTGGTCGATGACCGGCCGGAGAATCTGCTGGCGCTGGAGGCCATTCTCTCCGCGCTCGATCAGACGCTGGTGCGGGCATCGTCCGGGGAGGAAGCGCTCAAGGCGCTGTTGACGGACGACTTCGCGGTCATCCTGCTCGACGTCCAGATGCCGGGGATGGACGGTTTCGAGACCGCCGCGCACATCAAGCGGCGCGAGCGGACCCGGGACATCCCGATCATCTTCCTGACCGCCATCAACCACGGCCCCCACCACACCTTCCGGGGGTACGCGGCCGGCGCGGTCGACTACATCTCGAAGCCGTTCGACCCGTGGGTGCTGCGCGCCAAGGTCTCCGTCTTCGTCGAGCTCTACATGAAGAACTGCAAGCTGCGCGAGCAGGCCGCCCTGCTGCGGCTCCAGTTGGAGGGCGGCGGCGAGGGCGGCCACGGCAAGGAGTCCGCCGGTCTGCTCGCCGAACTCTCCGCGCGGCTCGCGGCCGTCGAGGAGCAGGCCGAGGCGCTGTCCAAGCAGCTCGACGACGACTCCGCGGACGCGGCGGCGGTCGCCACCGCCGCTCATCTGGAGCGCAAGCTCACCGGCTTGCGCCGGGCCCTGGACGCGCTGGAGCCGGGGACCGGAGCCGCGCCGAACCTGCCCGCCCAGGGCTGACGTACCGTCACCGGCGGTTCGCCGGTGACCTGGCCGGGCGCGCGCCGGCGTGATGCGGCGTCAGCTTCGCGCCCCGGCAGGGGCGACACGAACGGGTGAGGCGGACAGCCGGTCCCCACACCGGTAACCTCGGCATCATGGCTTCACGTACGTCCGGCAAGGGCTCCCAGGGCACAGCGGGCACCGCAAAGCCGCGCGCCGGCCGTACGACGGGCGCCGCGAAGAAGGCGGCAGCCGCGAAGTCCCCCGCCAAACCGCCCGCGAAGAAGACACCGGCCAAGAAGGCCGCGCCCGCCAAGCGCGCGCCCGCGCGGAAGACGGCGGCGAAGAAGGCCCCGCCCCGGCCCGCGCCGTCCCCCACCGGAGGCGTCTACCGGCTCGCGCGCGGCGCCTGGCTCGGCCTCGCCCACGCGGTGGGGGCGATGTTCCGGGGGATAGGGCGTGGCGCCAAGGGCCTCGACCCGGCGCACCGCAAGGACGGGCTCGCGCTGCTCCTCCTCGGCCTCGCGCTGATCGTCGCCGCGGGCACCTGGTCCAACCTCCGCGGGCCCGTCGGCGACCTCGTCGAGATGCTGGTCACCGGGTCCTTCGGCCGGCTCGACCTGCTGGTACCGCTGCTGCTCGGCGCGATCGCCGTGCGGCTGATCCTCTATCCGGAGAAGCCCGAGGCCAACGGCCGGATCAGCATCGGCCTCTCCGCGCTCGTCATCGGTGTCCTCGGCCAGGTGCACATCGCCTGCGGTTCACCGGGGCGCGGTGACGGCAGCGAGGCCATGCAGGACGCCGGCGGCCTGATCGGCTGGGCCGCGTCCCAGCCCCTCGTCTTCATGATGGGCGAGGTCCTGGCCGTACCGATGCTGGTGCTGCTCACGGTCTTCGGGCTGCTCGTCGTCACCGCCACCCCGGTGAACGCGATCCCGCAGCGGCTGCGCGCCCTCGGCGCCAGGCTCGGCCTCGTCGAACCCGCGTACGACCCGGCGGAGGCCTACGGCGAGGACCAGGAGAGGTACGGCGAGGAGTGGCGGGAGGCCCGCCCGCAGCCCCGGCCCGCTCGGCCCGTCCGGCGCCGCGGCGGCGGCCCGGCGGAGCCGTACGACGTGGACCGTGCCGAGGCGGAGATGCTGGAGCGGCGCGGCCGCCCGTCGCGCCGCAGCTCCGAGCGGCCCGCGTCCGACCACGGTCTCGACCCGGTGGACGTCGCGGCGGCGGCGGCCGCCGCGCTCGACGGCGCGGTGCTCAACGGCATGCCGCCCTCCCCGATCGTCGCCGACCTCACCAGGGACGTCACCGCGGAGCGGAAGGCCGCCGTGGAGGCCTCCACCGCCGAGGCGCCCGAGCGGGCGGCGCCGGCCTCGCCCGTACCGCCGGCGCGGGGTGGGGACCGGCGCTCCGGCGGGGGCGTACAGGATCGTTCCGGTGGAGGCGTGCCGGATCGTTCCGGCGGGGGCGTACCGGATCTGACGAAGCCCGCGCCCGAGCCGACCGATCTGCCGTCCCGGGCCGAGCAGCTCCAGCTGTCCGGCGACATCACGTACTCCCTGCCCTCGCTCGACCTCCTGGAGCGGGGCGGGCCGGGCAAGACGCGCAGTGCCGCCAACGACGCCGTCGTGGACGCGCTGTCCAACGTCTTCACCGAGTTCAAGGTCGACGCGGCCGTCACCGGCTTCACCCGGGGGCCGACGGTCACGCGGTACGAGGTCGAGCTCGGCCCGGCCGTGAAGGTCGAGAAGATCACGGCTCTCACCAAGAACATCGCGTACGCCGTGGCCTCCCCCGACGTACGGATCATCTCGCCGATCCCCGGCAAGTCCGCGGTCGGCATCGAGATCCCCAACAGCGACCGGGAGATGGTCAACCTCGGCGACGTGCTGCGGCTCGCCGCCGCCGCCGAGGACGACCATCCGATGCTGGTGGCGCTCGGCAAGAACGTCGAGGGCGGCTACGAGATGGCCAACCTGGCGAAGATGCCGCACGTCCTGGTGGCGGGGGCCACCGGCTCCGGCAAGTCCTCGTGCATCAACTGCCTGATCACTTCGATCATGATAAGAGCGACCCCCGAGGACGTCCGGATGGTCCTGGTCGACCCCAAGCGGGTCGAGCTCACCGCGTACGAGGGCATCCCGCACCTGATCACCCCGATCATCACCAACCCCAAGCGGGCCGCCGAGGCCCTCCAGTGGGTGGTGAAGGAGATGGACCTCCGGTACGACGACCTGGCGGCCTACGGCTACCGGCACATCGACGACTTCAACCAGGCGGTCCGGGAGGACAAGATCAAGCTGCCCGAGGGCAGCGAGCGCGAGCTCAAGCCGTACCCGTACCTGCTCGTCATCGTCGACGAGCTCGCCGACCTGATGATGGTGGCGCCCCGGGACGTCGAGGACTCGATCGTGCGCATCACACAGCTCGCGCGCGCCGCCGGCATCCACCTCGTGCTCGCCACCCAGCGGCCGTCCGTGGACGTCGTCACCGGTCTCATCAAGGCGAACGTGCCGTCCCGGCTCGCCTTCGCGACCTCCTCGCTCGCCGACAGCCGCGTCATCCTCGACCAGCCCGGCGCCGAGAAGCTCATCGGAAAGGGTGACGGTCTGTTCCTGCCGATGGGTGCCAACAAACCCGTCCGGATGCAGGGCGCCTTCGTCACCGAGCACGAGGTCGCGGCCGTCGTGCAGCACTGCAAGGACCAGATGACCCCGGTCTTCCGGGACGACGTCACCGTCGGCACCCGGCAGAAGAAGGAGATCGACGAGGACATCGGCGACGACCTCGACCTGCTGTGCCAGGCCGCCGAGCTGGTCGTCTCCACCCAGTTCGGCTCCACGTCGATGCTCCAACGGAAGCTGCGCGTCGGCTTCGCGAAGGCCGGGCGGCTGATGGACCTGATGGAGTCCCGGAACATCGTCGGGCCGAGCGAGGGCTCGAAGGCGCGCGACGTGCTCGTCAAGCCGGACGAGTTGGACGGCGTCCTGGCCGTCATCCGGGGGGAGTCGGGGGCGTAGGCCCGCCGTGCGGACGAGGCGGTGGGGGTGGCGCGCGTCGTTCGGACGGGGCCGGCGGAGTGACGGCGCGGGAGTGGGGGAGTGGCGGCGGGGGAGTGGGGTACCCGATCGAGACCGGGTCGAGACTCACTCGTAAGGGAACGATGGGCAACCGTTTCCCCTGGCCGTACGTCAAGTTGGACGGAAGGACAGAAGGATGTCCCAGCCTCATGGCGTACAAACAGCACCCGCCCGGTTGCCCCACCCTTTCGTACCACCCATAGACTGAACGTCCAGCAGGTGGCTACACGCTCGAAAGGCGCTCTCGTGTCCATCGGCAACTCCCCCGAAGACGACCGGACCTTCCCGGCAGACGACCGGCACCCGATCGGTCGTGCTCTCCAGCAGGCCCGCATCGCCGCCGGTCTCACCGTCGAAGAGGTCAGTGCCTCCACCCGTGTCCGGATCCCGATCGTGCACGCGATCGAGGAGGACGACTTCTCGCGCTGCGGCGGCGACGTCTACGCCCGCGGGCACATCCGTACCCTCGCGCGCGCCGTCGGCCTCGATCCCGCTCCGCTGATCGAGCGGTACGACGGCGACCACGGCGGCCGTCCCGCGCCCACCCCCGCTGCCCCGCTGTTCGAGGCGGAACGTATCCGCCCCGAGCGTCGCCGGCCCAACTGGACCGCCGCGATGGTCGCGGCCATCGTCGCCGTCGTCGGTTTCGTCGGCTTCACGATGTTCGACGGGAACGAGCCCCCGAAGGGCGCCACGGCTGAGGGCGGACCGGCGCCCGCGCCGGAGAAGGCCACGGCCGCCGCCAAGCCGAAGCCGGTCAAGCCCGCCCCGAAGCCCACCGAGAGCGCGATCGCCGCCGTCCCGCGGGACAAGGTGACGGTGAAGCTCTCCGCGATCGACGACAAGAGCTGGATCTCGGCCAAGGACCACAACGGCAAGCTGCTCTTCGACGGCCTCCTCCTGGAGGGCGAGTCCAAGACCTTCCAGGACGACGAGCGCATCGACCTGGTCCTCGGCAACGCCGGAGCGATCGAGCTCCACGTGAACGGCAAGAAGCTCCAGGACAAGTTCGAATCCGGCCAGGTGGAGCGGCTCACGTACACGAAGGGTGACCCCGAGGCCGGATGAGCCTCGTGAGGTGACCCCCGATGTGACCTCTGTCGCGCGGGTGAACCCTGCGCGACGGGGGAACGGCCGGGACGAAGTAGTCTTGAGTCCATGCCCGAACGCCGTACCGTCGCCCTTGTCACTCTTGGCTGCGCCCGTAACGAGGTGGACTCGGAGGAGCTTGCAGGCCGCTTGGCAGCGGACGGCTGGGAGCTCGTCGAGAACGCCGAGGACGCGGATGTCGCCGTCGTCAACACCTGCGGATTCGTCGAGGCCGCCAAGAAGGACTCCGTCGACGCCCTGCTCGAAGCCAATGACCTGAAGGACCACGGCAAGACCCAGGCCGTGGTCGCCGTCGGCTGTATGGCCGAGCGGTACGGCAAGGAGCTCGCGGAGGCCCTCCCGGAGGCCGACGGTGTCCTCGGCTTCGACGACTACTCCGACATCTCCAACCGCCTCCAGACCATCCTCAGCGGTGGCAGTGTCGAGGCCCACACCCCGCGTGACCGGCGCAAGCTGCTGCCGCTCTCGCCCGTGGAGCGCCAGGAGGCAGCCGCGGCCGTGGCCCTCCCCGGCCATGGTGTCGTCGACGCCCCCGAGAACGTGCCGAGCGACCTGCCGGACGGTCTCGCGCCCGCCTCTGGGCCGCGCGCGCCGCTCCGCCGCCGCCTGGACACCAGCCCCGTCGCCTCCGTGAAGCTCGCCTCCGGCTGCGACCGCCGCTGCACCTTCTGCGCCATCCCCTCCTTCCGCGGCTCCTTCGTCTCGCGCCGTCCCTCGGACGTGCTGAACGAGACGCGCTGGCTCGCCGAGCAGGGAGTGAAGGAGATCATGCTGGTCTCCGAGAACAACACCTCCTACGGCAAGGACCTCGGGGACATCAGGCTCCTGGAGGGTCTGCTGCCCGAACTCGCCGCGGTGGACGGCATCGAGCGCGTCCGCGTGAGCTACCTCCAGCCCGCCGAGATGCGCCCCGGGCTGATCGACGTCCTCACCTCGACCGAGAAGGTCGTGCCGTACTTCGACCTGTCCTTCCAGCACAGCGCCCCGGACGTGCTGCGGGCCATGCGCCGCTTCGGCGACACCGACCGCTTCCTCGAGCTCCTGGAGACCATCCGGTCCAAGGCGCCCACGGCCGGTGCCCGCTCCAACTTCATCGTCGGCTTCCCCGGCGAGACCGAGGCGGACTTCGCCGAGCTGGAACGCTTCATCACCCACGCGCGGCTCGACGCCATCGGCGTCTTCGGCTACTCCGACGAGGACGGCACCGAGGCCGCCACGTACGAGCACAAGCTCGACCAGGACGTCGTCGACGCGCGGCTCGCCCACCTCTCCCGGCTCGCCGAGGAGCTCACCGCGCAGCGCGCGGAAGAGCGGATCGGAGAGACCCTTGAAGTACTGGTCGAGTCCGTGGACGAGGAGGACGGCGTGATCGGCCGCGCCGCCCACCAGGCCCCCGAGACCGACGGGCAGGTGGTCCTCACCACGGCCGACGGTACGAGCCCCGACCTGGCCCCGGGCCGTATGGTCAGGGCGAAGGTCGTCGGCACGGAAGGCGTCGACCTGGTGGCCGAGTGTCTTTTCGAGGAGGCAGCCAGATGACCGGAGTCCCGGCATCCGCGACGGGCGGGACCGGTAGGCCGGCGCCCCGCGGCAAGCTGGGCTCGGCGGCCGTCAACCAGGCCAGCCTGTGGAACATCGCCAACATCCTGACCATGATCCGGCTCGTGCTCGTGCCGGGCTTCGTGCTGCTGCTCCTCCAGGACGGCGGGCACGACCCCGCGTGGCGCGCCTGGGCGTGGGCGGCGTTCGCCGTCGCCATGATCACGGACGTCTTCGACGGGCACCTCGCCCGTACGTACAACCTGGTCACGGACTTCGGGAAGATCGCCGACCCGATCGCCGACAAGGCGATCATGGCGGCCGGCCTGATCTCCCTGTCCTTGCTCGGGGACCTTCCCTGGTGGGTGACCGGGGTCATCCTGGCCCGCGAGCTGGGGATCACCCTGATGCGGTTCTGGGTGATCCGGCACGGGGTCATCCCGGCCAGCCGGGGCGGCAAGATGAAGACGCTCGCCCAGGGCACGGCGGTCGGCATGTACGTGCTGATGCTCACCGGGCCGCTGGCCACCCTGCGGTTCTGGGTGATGACGTTGGCCGTCGTCCTGACGGTCGTCACCGGCCTGGACTACGTACGGCAGGCGGTCGTGCTGCGCCGCCAGGGGCTCGCGGAGGAGCGGGCGGCCGCGCGGTCGGAGACGGCGACGCGATGACCGTGGCCGCCCGGGTGCTGGCGCTGCTCGCGGAGCGTGGTCACACGCTGGCCGTCGCGGAGTCGCTCACGGGTGGTCTGGTGGCCGCGGAACTCACCGGGGTGCCCGGGGCCTCGGCTTCCTTCCGGGGGTCCGTCACGGCGTACGCGACGCCCCTCAAGCACGAGCTGCTCGGGGTCGACGAGGCCCTTCTCGCGGCGCGCGGGGCGGTGGACCCCGAGGTCGCGCTGCAGATGGCAGCCGGTGTACGGGACCGGCTCGGCGCCGACTGGGGCGTCTCGACGACCGGGGTCGCGGGGCCCGACCCGCAGGACGGACAGGCCGTCGGGACCGTCTACGTGGGGGTCGCGGGACCCGCCGCGACCGGCGCCCGCGCGGGGAAAGTCGTCTCGCTGCGGTTGAACGGCGACCGGGCGGACATCCGTAAAGAGAGTGTACGGAGCGTGCTGGAACTGCTCCATGAGGAACTCTCGGGAAATGCGCGGGCACAGGATACGGAACACAACGGGGGGAATTGATGTTTGCAGCCCTGAGTGAACACGACATCGCTCCCCGCACGGCCGCAGCGCGAGGCGGTACGGTGGGGCATGAAGGATGCGGCTACGCGGTCCGAGGAGGGAGCCACCGATGATTCTGCTCCGTCGCCTGTTGGGTGACGTGCTGCGTCGGCAGCGCCAGCGTCAGGGCCGTACTCTGCGCGAAGTCTCCTCGTCCGCCCGAGTCTCGCTCGGCTATCTCTCCGAGGTGGAGCGGGGGCAGAAGGAGGCTTCCTCCGAGCTGCTCTCCGCGATCTGCGACGCGCTGGACGTACGGATGTCCGAGCTCATGCGTGAAGTGAGCGACGAGCTGTCACTGGCCGAACTGGCCGAGTCGGCGGCGGCGAGCGAACCGGTGCCGACGCCGGTACGCCCGAGGCTCAATTCGGTGTCGGTGACGTCGGTGGCACGAGTGCCCACCGAGCGGGTGACCATCAAGGCGCCCGCGGAAGCGGTCGACGTCGTCGCTGCCTGACCGCTGCCTGACCCGAAACGGGGAGAAGCCCCGGTCGGTACCCCCTGGTGGGGTGCCGACCGGGGCTTCTCTTGTTTCTGCCGCTGTCTTTGGGGCGAATTGTTTGAGATGCCGGGTTCCGGTCAGGCGTGCCATGGTGGGGGAACGTTCGACTGGTTGGAGAATTCGCAATGTCTGTCGTGAAGAGCCCGCTGTCCGAGACCGACCTCAAGACGGTCGGCAACGCGCTCCAGGGGGCACTGGTCGACCTGGTCGACCTCGCCCTGGTCGCCAAGCAGGTGCACTGGAACGTCGTCGGGCCGCGCTTCCGCTCCGTCCACCTCCAGCTGGACGAGGTGGTCGACACCGCCCGGCTGCACTCCGACACCGTGGCCGAGCGCGCCTCGGCCCTCGGCGTCAGCCCGGACGGACGCTCGGCGACCGTCGCTTCCTCCAGCGCGATCGGAACGGTGCCGGAAGGCTGGATCAAGGACGAGGAGGCGGTCCAGATCCTCGTCGCCGCGCTCGGCGCCGTGATCACCCGGATGCGGGAACGCGTCGACGCGACCGGCGACCCCGACCCGGTCAGCCAGGACCTCCTGATCACTCTGACGGGTGAACTCGAGAAGCACGCGTGGATGTTCCAGGCCGAGAGCGTCTAGGGCGGGGGCGGGCGGGCCGGTGACGGTGTCGGTAGTGGCGCCTCTTGGGGCGATATGTGTGGTGTGCGCTGGGTTTCACCCCGGTGCGCCCTCCCGCAGGGTGATCCTGCCGGTCTAGCGTCGGCGGCAGGAGGCGGCCATGGTACGGCGACGGATACCGCCGGTGACGCTCGCGCTGGTCGCGATCGGGCTGGCGGCCGGGGGGCTCTGGTGGTGGGCGGTGCTGCGCCTGGTGCTCGCACCGGGGGAGGCCGGGCCGGTCGAAGGGGCGGTGGCCGCCAGTGGCTGGGGCCTGAGCCTGCTGCCGGTGCACGTGGCCGCCTCGTCGGGGCGACCGGGCGTGGTGGCGGTGGCCCGGCGGCTCACCAGGGCATCGCGACGCCGCCGTTGGGGCGCAGGATCTGACCCGTCGTGAACGCGGAGGCGTCGGAGGCCAGGTGCAGGACCGCGTGTGCGATGTCCTCGGCCTCGCCGACCCGCCCCAGCGGTGAGTGACGGATCATCGCCGCTTCCGCCTGCTGCTGTGCGGCGGGCTCGTGGCGGTCCGTCATGGGGGTGCGGATCCAGCCCGGGGCGACCGCGTTGACCCGGATGCCGTGCCGGCCGACTTCTGTCGCCAGGGTCTTCGTCAGTTGGACGACGGCCGCCTTCGTGACGCTGTAGCAGAGCAGGCCGGGGCTTGCGGTGTCCATCGCGCCCGAGGCCATCGTCACGATCGAGCCCGGGGTGCCGGCCGCGAGCATCGAGCGGGCCGCCTCCTGGCACGCGTACAGCACGCCCTTGAAATTGACCGCGAGGACGCGGTCGAGGTCCTCTTCGCGGGTCTCCAGGACCGAGCTCGTGTGCATGATGCCGGCGATGGCGGCCATGACGTGGAGCGGGCCCGCCGCGGTGACGGCAGTGGCCAGGGCGGTGCGGTCGGTGACGTCGAGGATGTGCGGGTGGGCGGTGCCTCCGGCGCGGGTGATCAGGGCCGCGGTCTCCTCGACGCCCTGCCCGTCCCGGTCCGCGCAGTGCGTCGCGGCACCTGCCTGGGCGAGGAGGAGGGCCGTCGCGCGGCCGATGCCGCTTGCGGCGCCGGTGACGAAGGCGGTGCGGCCGGTGAGGTCGTAGGCCGGGAGGACCGGGGGCGTCATGGTCGGACCGTACGACTGGAACTGACGGACCGTCAATTGGTGGGGTCGGTTGGGTTGTCGGTTGAGTTGTCGGTTCGGTCGTCGGTCGGTTTGCCGTCCGGGCCGTGCTGGCAGCCGGGGCACCAGTACGTGACCCGGTCGCCCAGCTCCGCCTTGCGGATCGGGGTCCCGCAGCGCAGACACGGGTGGCCCCCGCGGCCGTAGACGTGCAGCGGGGTGCCGGCGGCGTGGCGGGTGGTCGTGGTGCGGCGGTCGGGCCGGTCCTTGTTCGCCTCCAGGAGGCGGTGGGCGGTCACGACGAGGCGGGCCGGGACGTCGGGGGCCAGCTCGCCGACCGACAGCCAGGGCGTGACGCCGGCGAGGAAGGCCAGCTCCGACTTGTACACGTTGCCGATGCCGGCCAGGTTCCGCTGGTCGAGCAGGGCCTCGCCGAGTGTCCGGGCGGGGTCGGCGGTCAGTCGGCGCACGGCCTCGTCCGGGTCCCAGTCGGGGCCGAGGAGATCCGGGCCGAGATGGCCCACGACGCGGGGCTCCTCCGTGGTACGGATCAGTTCCAGGACCGGGAGCCGGTAGCCGTACGCGGTGGACTCCGCGTTTCCGAGGATCGCCCGGATCTGGTGGTCGGGGCCGCCGCGCGGGCGCTCCCCCGTGGCGTACACCCGCCACGCGCCGTCCATCCGGAGGTGGGAGTGGAGGGTGAGGCCGCCCTCGATGCGGGCGAGCAGGTGTTTGCCGCGGGGGGTGACGTCGAGGAGGGTCCGGCCGGTGAGGTCGGCGGTGGCGAAGCGGGGCACGCGGAGGTCTGCGCGGGTCAGGACTTGGCCGGCGAGGGCGGTGTGCAGGCGGTGGGCGGCCTGCCAGATGGTGTCTCCTTCGGGCACGGGTCCATTTTGCCGGGTCGGGGGGTGGGCCTGCGCCCGAGACCCTCGGTGCGGGCCCCCGTGCGGGCCAACGGGTCCGGGCGCGGTTTGCGGGTGGGGGGTCAGGCGCGGAGGCGGAGGCCTCTTGGGGTGGGGTGGAAGCCGGCTGTTTCCAGGGGGCGGGACAGGGGGGACGTCAGGGACGTCGCGCCGTTGATTCGTTCCACCGTCACAGTGCCCAGGGTCCCCGCACGCGCCGTCGCCGCCAGCGCCTCCGCCGCCGCCGCCAGAGCGGGGTCGTCCGGCTCGGTCGGCCAGCACAGCAGCGTCTTGCCGCCGCGCTCCATGTAGAGCGTGAGCTCGCCGTCGACCAGGACCACCAGCGCGCCCGCCTTGCGCCCAGGCTTGTGCCCGGCGCCGGTCGGCGGCTCGGGCCAGGACAGGGCCGCCCCGTACGCGTTCGCCGGGTCGGCCGCCGCGAGGACCAGGGCCCGGGGACCGGCCGCCGCCTCGGCGCCCCGGTCGCGGGCCGTCGCCGCGGCCCGCAGCCGGTCCACCGCGCCGTCCATCGCGAACTGGGCCGCACCCAGGCCCTCCACGACGTAGCCCCGCCGGGCCTGGCCGCTGTCCTCGAAGGCGGCCAGGATCCGGTACGTGGCCGAGAAGCCGCCCTCCACGCCCTCGGCGGCGACCGCGCCTCGGGTGACGACGCCGTGCCGGTCCAGGAGGGTACGGGCCAGGGCGTGCGCCCGATGGGTCGGCTCCGGCTCCAGCGGGGGCAGCAGCGACCAGCGGCCGGAGACCGTGGGCGGCCCCGTGCGCGAGACGGGGCGGGCGGCCGCCGTCAGCGTGCCGTACCGGCCACGCGGGACCGTGCGCCGCGCGCGGTGGGCGGTGGACCCTGCCGTACGGCCCGAGCCGAGGAGCGCGCGCAGCGGCGCCAGGGTGTCGTTGGTGAGCCGGCCCGACCAGGCCAGGTCCCAGACGGCGTCGGCGAGCTGGGGGTCGGTCGCGTCCGGGTGGGTGGTGGCCCGGATCTGGTCGGCGATCTGGCGGAAGAAGAGACCGTATCCGCCGGAGAGGGTCGTGAGCACCGACTCGTGGAGCGCGGACAGCTCCAGCGGATGCGCGGGCGGGAGGAGCAGCGGTGCCGCGTCCGCGACGTACAGCGAGACCCAGCCGTCCTTGCCGGGCAGCGAGCCCGCCCCCGCCCAGAGCACCTCGCCGGTGGTCGTCAGCTCGTCGAGGAGCCCCGGCGAGTAGCCCACGACCCGGGACGGCAGGATGAGCTTCTCCAGGGCCGACGCGGGCACGGGCGCGCCCTGGAGCTGCTCGATCGCGCGGGCGAGGCCGTCGATCCCGCGCAGGCTGCTGCTTCCCAGGTGCTGCCACTGCGGCAGGAAGGTGGCGAGCGCCGCCGGGGGCACCGGCTCCAGCTCGTGGCGCAGGGCCGCGAGGGAGCGGCGGCGCAGTCGGCGCAGGACGGTCGCGTCGCACCACTCCTGGCCGATGCCGGAGGGGTGGAACTCGCCCTGGACGGCTCGGCCCGAGGCGGCGAGCCGCTGGAGGGCGCCGTCGGTGATGGCCGCGCCCAGGCCGAAGCGGGTGGCGGCCTGGGAGGAGGTGAACGGGCCGTGCGTCCGCGCGTACCGCGCGAGGAGGTCGCCCAGCGGGTCCTTGACCGGCTCGGTGAAGGCTTCGGGCACGCCGACCGGCAGGGCCGTGCCCAGGGCGTCCCTGAGCCGGCCGGCGTCCTCGATCGCGGCCCAGTGCTCCCGGCCCCCGATCCGCACCTGGATGGCGCGGCGCGCGGCCGCGAGGTCGGGCGCCCAGCCCGCCTCGGCGCCCCGCTCGACCAGTTCGCCGTCGGTGAGCGGGCCCAGGACCCGCAGCAGGTCGGCGACGCCCTCCACGTCCTTGATCCGCCGGTCGTCCGTCAGCCACTGGAGCTCCCGCTCCAGCTCGGTCAGGACGTCCGCGTCGAGGAGCTCGCGCAGTTCCGCCTGGCCGAGCAGCTCCGCGAGCAGCCGGGAGTCCAGGGAGAGCGCGGCCGCCCGCCGCTCGGCGAGCGGGGAGTCGCCCTCGTACAGGAACTGCGCCACGTAGCCGAAGAGCAGGGAGCGGGCGAAGGGGGACGGCTCGGGGGTGGTGATCTCGACCAGACGGACCCGGCGGGCCTCGATGTCCCCCATCAGCTCCTTCAGACCGGGGAGGTCGAAGACGTCCTGGAGGCACTCGCGGACGGCTTCCAGGACGATCGGGAACGAGCCGAACTCGCTCGCCACCTGGAGGAGCTGGGCCGCTCGCTGCCGCTGCTGCCAGAGCGGGGTGCGCTTCCCGGGGTTCCGCTTGGGCAGCAGCAGGGCCCGCGCGGCGCACTCGCGGAAGCGGGACGCGAACAGCGCGGAGCCGCCGACCTGGTCGGTGACGATCTGCTCGATCTCGCCCTTGTCGAAGAGGGCGTCGGCCGCGCCGACGGGCGCCTTGTCGGCGTCGTAGGTCGTGTCGAGATGCCGGCCGGGGTCGACCGGTTCGTGGTCGAGGAGGTCCAGGCCCATGTCCAGGCCCATCAGGTCGGCGTCGGGGAGGCGCAGCACGATGCCGTCGTCCGCGTGCATCACCTGGGCGTCCATGCCGTACCGCTCGGCGAGCCGTGCGCCGAGCGCCAGCGCCCACGGGGCGTGCACCTGCGCGCCGAACGGGGAGTGGATGACGACCCGCCAGTCCCCGAGCTCGTCCCGGAAGCGCTCGACGAGGATCGTCCGGTCGTCCGGCACGTGGCCGCAGGCCTCGCGCTGCTCCTTCAAGTACGCCATCACGTTGTCCGCCGCCCAGGCGTCCAGGCCCGCGGCGAGCAGCCGCAGCCGGGCGTCGTCGTCCGCGAGGGCGCCGACCTCGCGGAGGAACGCGCCGAGCGCCCGGCCCAGTTCGAGCGGGCGGCCCAGCTGGTCGCCCTTCCAGAACGGCAGCCTGCCCGGCACGCCGGGCGCGGGGGAGACGAGCACCCGGTCCCGGGTGATGTCCTCGATCCGCCAGGAGGTCGTGCCCAGCGTGAACACATCGCCGACCCGCGACTCGTACACCATCTCCTCGTCGAGCTCCCCGACCCGGCCGCCGCCCTTCTTCGGGTCCGAGCCCGCGAGGAACACGCCGAACAGACCGCGGTCGGGGATCGTGCCGCCCGAGGTGACGGCGAGCCGCTGCGCCCCCGGCCGCCCCGTGACCGTCCCGGCGACCCGGTCCCAGACCACGCGCGGGCGCAGTTCGGCGAACGCGTCCGACGGATAGCGGCCGGCGAGCATGTCGAGCACGCCCGTGAACGCCGACTCGGGCAGCGAGGAGAACGGCGCCGCCCGGCGCACCAGGGTGAGGAGGTCGTCCACCTGCCAGGTGTCGAGCGCGACGATCGCGACGATCTGCTGGGCGAGGACGTCCAGCGGGTTGGTGGGGATCCGCATCGACTCGATGGCACCCGAACGCATCCGCTCGGTGACCACGGCCGCCTGTACCAGGTCGCCCCGGTACTTGGGGAAGACCACGCCCGTCGACACCGCGCCCACCTGGTGCCCGGCGCGGCCCACCCGCTGGAGTCCGGAGGCCACCGACGGCGGCGACTCGACCTGTACGACCAGGTCGACCGCGCCCATGTCGATGCCCAGCTCCAGGCTGGAGGTGGCCACCACGGCGGGCAGG
Source organism: Streptomyces sp. NPDC002773 (assembly GCF_040295605.1). Taxonomy (NCBI): domain Bacteria; kingdom Bacillati; phylum Actinomycetota; class Actinomycetes; order Kitasatosporales; family Streptomycetaceae; genus Streptomyces; species Streptomyces sp. NPDC002773. Next base: position 180,033 of record NZ_JBEOVO010000012.1, on the reverse strand, counting down.
CGGCCCGCCTTCAGGTCCTCCTCCACCTGGGCGCGCTGCTCCTTCGACACCGAGCCGTGGTGGGCGCGGGCGAGCAGCGCCGGGGCGCCCTGCGCCGCCCCCGACTGGGCCATGATCTCGGCCGGGGAGCCCGTGTCCGGGAGGGGTTCGCCGGTCGCCCGCTCGTACGCGATCTCGTTGAGCCGGTTGCACAGGCGCTCGGCGAGACGGCGGGAGTTGGCGAAGACGATCGTGGAGCGGTGGGCCTGGACGAGGTCGGCGATCCGCTCCTCGACGTGCGGCCAGATCGACGGCTTGTCACCGCCGTCCTTGCCCTCGGAGGCGGGGGAGCCGCCCAGCTCGCCCATGTCCTCGACGGGGACGACGACGGAGAGGTCGAACTCCTTCCCCGACGGCGGCTGGACGATCTCCACGGCGCGCCCCGGCGACAGATAGCGGGCCACCTCGTCCACCGGGCGGACGGTGGCCGACAGGCCGATCCGGCGCGCGGGGCGGGGCAGCAGCTCGTCGAGCCGCTCCAGGGACAGGGCCAGGTGCGCGCCCCGCTTCGTGCTCGCGACCGCGTGGACCTCGTCCAGGATGACCGTCTCCACGCCCGCGAGTGCCTCGCGGGTGGCGGAGGTCAGCATCAGGAACAACGACTCGGGCGTGGTGATCAGGATGTCCGGCGGCCGGGTCGCGAGCGACCGGCGCTCGGCGGGCGGGGTGTCGCCGGACCGGATGCCGACCTTCACGTCCGGCTCGGGCAGTCCGAGGCGGACCGACTCCTGCCGGATGCCGGTCAGGGGCGAGCGCAGGTTCCGCTCGACGTCCACGGCGAGTGCCTTGAGGGGTGACACGTACAGCACGCGGCAGCGCTTCTTCGGCTCGGCCGGCGGCGGCGAGGAGGCGAGCCGGTCCAGGGAGGCCAGGAACGCGGCCAGTGTCTTGCCGGAGCCGGTCGGCGCGACGACGAGCACGTCGGAGCCGGCGCCGATGGCCTGCCAGGCGCCCTCCTGTGCCGCCGTGGGCGCGGTGAAGGCCCCGGTGAACCAACTACGGGTCGCGGGGGAGAACGAGTCGAGCGCGGACCTGACCATGCCCCCCATCGTGCACCCGGCCACTGACAACCGCCCGGACCTGGGGAGAAAACCGGCCACTGGCAACCGCCCGGACCTGGGGGAAAGCCGGTCCGGCGGCGGCGCCGCCAGAGGCCCTGGCGCAGAATGGGAGGCATGGCGAGCGGGGAGCGGGCACGGTACTGGCAGTACGCCGAGCTGCCCGGCGTCGACCTGCTGCACGCCCACTACATCCGTAAGGCCTTCGCCCGGCACACCCACGAGACCTTCGTGTTCGCCGCGATCACCGCGGGCGTCGAGGCCTTCCACTACCGCGACGAGCTCGTCCACGCGAGCCCCGGACAGATCGCCCTGGTCAACCCCGACACCCCGCACACCGGGCACGCGGGCGTGCCCGAGGGCTGGACGTACCGCACGATCTACCCCGACGCGGAGATCGTCCGGTCCATCGCCGCCGACACCCTCGCCCTGCGCGGCTCGGTCGGCTTCACCGCGCCCGTCGTCGACGACCCGTACGCCGCCCGGCTCGTCGTCGGCGTCCACCGGGCCGCGGAGGAGGGCAACGCGCTCGCGGCCGACAGCCTGCTCCGGCTCGTCACGGCCCGCATGCTGCGCAGTCACGGCGGGCTCGTCACCCCGCTCCCGGCGCTCTCCGCGGGCGCCCGGAACGCGGCACGCGCGCGTGCCGTCCTGGAGGACCGCATGGTCGAACCGCCGACCCTGGAACGGCTCGCCGGAGAGCTCGGCACCAGCCCCTTCGCCCTCCTGCGGGCGTTCAGGGACGCGTACGGGATGCCGCCGCACACCTGGCTCACCGACGCGCGCGTACGGCGGGCCAGGCAGCTCCTGGACACCGGTACGCCCCCGGCGGACGCGGCCGCCGCCGTCGGCTTCACCGACCAGTCGCACCTCAACCGGCACTTCACCCGCAGCGTCGGGGTGCCGCCGGGGGCGTACCAACGCGCGCGGGGCGGCTCCGCGAGGACGGCCGGATCCGCCGCAAGAACGTACAAGACCGGGCCGCCGACACCCCCGTAACGTCCCTGACGTGGCAGAACAGACAGCACCCCCCGTCATACGCGACGACACACCGTCCAAACCCGACGCGGCCGTCGTCCGCGACGCCCTCGGTGTCGGCGTCGCCGTCGGCCTCTCCGGCTTCGCCTTCGGCGTGACCTCGGCGGGCTCGGGACTCAGCGTCCTCCAGACCTGCGTCCTCAGCCTGCTCGTCTTCACGGGCGCCTCGCAGTTCGCCCTCGTCGGGGCGCTCGCCGCGGGCGGCAACCCCTTCACGGCCGCCGCCGGCGCCTTCTTCCTGGGCACCCGCAACGCCTTCTACGGACTGCGGCTCTCCCAACTCCTCGCCCTCCCGAAGGCCGTCAGGCCGCTCGCCGCGCACTGGGTGATCGACGAGACCACGGCGGTCGCCCTCGCCCAGCCGTCCCGCCGGGCCGCACGCATCGGCTTCACCGCCACCGGACTCACGCTGTACGTCCTGTGGAACGCGACCACGCTCCTCGGGGCGCTCGGCGCCGAGGCGATCGGCGACACCGCCGCCTGGGGGCTCGACGCGGCCGGACCCGCCGTCTTCCTCGCCCTGCTCGCCCCCATGCTGAAGTCCGCGACCGAGCGGGCCACCGCCGGGATCGCCGTCCTGCTCGGCCTCGGGCTGCTGCCCGTCCTGCCCGCCGGAGTCCCGGTCCTCGCCGCGGCCCTCGCCGCGCCCCTGGTGCTCTGGTTCCAGGGCCGCCGCATGGCCCCGGCCGCACGAGAGAAGGACCCCCGATGACCGTCTGGATCGCGATCGCCCTGACCGCCGCCGGGTGCTACCTGGTCAAACTGGTCGGCCTGCTCGTGCCCGCCGGAGCCCTTGAGCGACCGCTCGTGCAGCGGCTCGCCGCCCTGCTGCCCATGGCGCTGCTCGCCGCGCTCACCGCCCAGCAGACGTTCGGGGCGGGCAGCGCGGTCGTCCTCGACGCCCGCGCCGCCGGACTCGCCGCGGCGGCCGTCGCGCTCGTCCTGCGCGCCCCGTTCCTCGTGGTCGTCGGCGCGGCCGTCGCCGTCACGGCGGGGGTACGCGCCCTGGGCTGGTGACACCGCCGGGTACGGGGGCGCGTGTGCGGCCCCCGTACCCGTACGGCCTTCCCTCAGTGCGCCACCGGCACCCCCAGCGACGGCGTCTCCGGGACCCCCAGCCGCTCCGCGTCCCGCTCGGGGCGCAGGAACACGGCCGTCACGGCGCCCGCGACCGCCAGCAGACCGGCCGTGAACAGCCAGCCGTTCTCGTAGCCCCGGGCCGCCGTCGCGCCCGCGTCCACGATCCCGCCGAGGACCAGCGGCGCGAGGACCCCGCCCAGGGCGAAGACGCACACCACCGCCCCGAGCACCACACCCCGCTGCGAGGGCGGGGTGATCCGGGCGACCGCCGTCTGGCTCACGGTCATCATCGGCAGCGCGAGCGCCATCGGGCCGAACATCATCGGCACCCGCAACCAGTCCGCGTCCGCCGTCGCGAAGACCGTCACGGCGGCGGCCGACAGCAGGAGCAGCACCCCCGCGCCCGAGCCCGCCGGCAGCCGCCCCGGCCGTCCGCGCCGGGCCGCCCGCTGCGCGACCACGCCGTGGACCAGCAGGACGACGCCGTTGGCAACGGCTCCCGCGCCCACCATCAGACCCGCCCGGTGCGCGTCCCAGCCGAGGACCGTCTCCAGGTAGTCCGGCAGCCAGGTCAGCTTCGAACTCATCAGCCAGTACGCGGCGAACGAGCCCGCGCACGCCGTCAGGAACGTGCCGCTCAGCAGGACCCGCCGCAGCGGCACCTCCGGAACCCCCGCGTCCTCCCGCCCGCGCGCGCCCCCCACCGGGGGTGCGAGCGGACCCTCGGAGCCGTACCGGCGCCAGATCACCGCCCACACCAGGCCGATCACACCGACCGTGCCGAAGGCCCAGCGCCAGCCCCACGCGGAGATCACCGCCGACAGGACGGGCGCGGCGACCGCGACCCCCGCCGCGGCGCCGACCATCAGGACCGCCGTCGGCAGGTTCCGGTCCCGCTGACCGAACCAGCCGTGCAGGTGGTGGACCGCCACCGGGGCCGCCGGGCCCTCCGCCGCGCCGAGCAGCACCCGGGTCAGCACCAGCGTGCCGAACCCGGCGGCCGCCCACACCATCGGCAGCTGGGCCACCGACCACAGCAGCGCCATCCCGAGCAGCAGGACGGACGTCCGCACCTTCCGGGTCAGGACCGACACGGCCAGCGCCGACACCGAGAACAGCGCGAAGAACGCGGCCTGCGCGGCCCCGAACTCCTGCCGCGAGATGCCGAACTCGCGCATGATGCCCGGTCCGGCGAGACCGAGGACCGCCTTGTCCGCGAAGTTGACCAGCATGAACCCGAGCAGCAGCCACGTCGTGCCCCAGGGGCTGCTGCGCGCCGTTCTGTCCGCCGCCCCGCCCGCCGCCGCGCCGCTGGGTGCGGCCCCGCTCGGTGTCGGTGTGCCGCTCACCCGCAGCACGCGTCCTCGTCGGCGACGACCCCCACGCTGATCGCGCCCGCGGCCCGGTCGCGTCCCTCGGCGGTCCGGGTCAGCTCCGTCGCGACGTCGGTGCCCTCCGCCACCGCCGCGGACTCCGCCGCCGCCCAGTGGAAGACCCCGCGGGCCATCGTCGACGTCTCGCGGCCCGCCCGCGTCCCGTACACCCGGGCCCTGATCCGGGCGACCTCGGCGTCCTCGGGGGCCGCGAGGGCGGCCGTCTCCGCCAGGTGCGAGGCCAGCCGCAGATCGCCCTCCGCGAGGAGCCGGGCCGCCCGCTCGGCGAGGGCGAGCGCACCGCCCGCCGCGTCCGCGAACTCCGCCGCGACGGCCGCCTCGGGCGCCGGCTTCAGATGGGCCGGATTCTGGTCGTACCAGCCGCCCCACAGCCGCCACAGGTTCCGTACGACGAACTCCGGCTCGTCGTACGCGGGGTGGAGGTACGGCTTCGCGAGCAGCTCCTGCGGGACCTTCACGCCGTGGATGACCGCGTCGAGGCGCAGCCCCGCGTTCATCAGGTCCCGGGTCTGCGCGCACAGCGACTCGAGCAGGCTCGCCGTGTCGTCGAGCGCCCGCGCCACCCGGTCCGCGCCGACGATGGGGATGCCGTGGCCCGGCAGCAGCACCTCGGCGCCCAGCTCGCCCATGGCCCGCAGCGCCCGCGCCCACTCCTCCGGGTAGCGCTGCGCCTTCTGCGGGTTGCCGGCGTTGGGCGAGTTCCAGATGAAGAGGTCGCCCGTGCAGAGGGTCTTGAGCTCCGGGACCCACACGTAGGTGTGGTCGTCGGTCTCCCCGCGCGCGTGGAACAGCTCGAACGTCAACTCGCCGTGACGGACGGTCAGCCGGTCGCGGAACGTCGTGTCCGGGTAGCGGTACTCGGTGGGCCACTCGAGGCCCGGTACGCCGAACTGGCGCCGGTTGATCCAGGTGTTGTAGCCCGAGGTCGCCACGTACCGGTCGAAGCGGGCGGCCACCGCCTCGTGCGCGATCACCTCGGGGCGGACCGGCTCGGCGTCGAAGTGCGCGGTGCCGAAGACGTGGTCGACGTGGCCGTGCGTGAAGACGACCGCCCGCACCGGGTCCTGGCTGAACGAGCGCACCGCCGTGTGCAGCAGCTCGGCCGTGCGCACGTCGCCCGAGTCCACCAGGACCAGACCCGAGCCGGTGTCGAAGACGGCCACGTTGGCGAAGGCGGGGAAGAACCCGATCCGGTCGCGGACCCGGACCAGCTCCTCCGAGGTGAACGCGCCCGTCAGATGCGGCAGCAGGGTCTCCTCGCCCCGCCACACCCGGTCGGTGTAGTCGAGGTACGTGCGGGGGTTGTGCTCGGTCATACCAGCAGCTCCTTCGGTGCGGTGCGGCGGAACGCCTGGGCACCGAGTTTCGGCCTGTCAGGCCAGCTGGGACATCCCGCCGCGTCACAGCTTTCGGGGCCGAGTACTGTGACCCGTCACACCCGGGGACGGGAGGACAGGAGGGACGGTCGTGCCGGAGGTCTCCGAGGCGGCCCGGGCGCTCGCACTGCGCTGCGAGGCCCGCGTGAACGAGCTGGCGCGCAGGATGTCCAGGGACTCCTTCGCCGGACTGCCCGGCTACGACCGGCTGCCCGACGAGATGAAGGACGTGGAGATCGCGGCGACCGTACGCCACGGAGTACGGCTCTTCCTCCGCCGTGCCCTCGCGCCCGAGCCCGGCGAGCCCGGCGCCATGCGGCTGTTCCGCGAGCGGGCCGCGCAGCGCGCCGAGGAGGGGATGCCGCTCCACCTGCTCCTGCGCAGCCACAGCCTCGGCGCGTACATGCTGTGGCAGGCGCTGCGCGAGGTGACGGCACCCGGCGAGGAGGCGGCCCTCGTCGAACTCGCCGACCTGCTCTTCGCGTCCCAGCCGGCCGTCGTCGGCGGCGTCGCGGAGAGGTACCTCGACGAGCGTTCGGCCCTGGAGGCGGAACGGTGGGCCCAGCGCCGTTCCCTGCTGCGCGGGCTCCTCGACGGGACGCTTCCCGCGGCCCGGCTCGCGACCGTCCCGTTCGGCCTCGACGGGCCCTGCCTCGTGCTCGCCGTCGGTGCCGTCGCCGCGCCCGACGAGGGCGAGGTGGCGGCCCGGCGGCGGCTGCGCCGCGTCCAGACCGCGCTCGACCACTGCTTCGGCATGGAGGTGCCCGCCCTCCTCGACAGCGGTACGGAGCCGGGGCGGGCGATCGTGCCCGGTGCCGCGGAACCGCCCGAGGACCTGGCGCGGCGGCTCTCCCAGGCCGCGGGGACCGCGCTGCGGGTCGCCGTCGTGCCCGCCGGGGGCCCGGGCGAGGTGCCGGGGGCCGCCCGTACCGCCGGGGAGGTCCTGCGGGTCGCCGCCGGCTGCGGACTGCCGCCAGGACTGCACCGGCTCGACGACGTGCTCCTGGAGTACCACCTGTCCCGGCCCGGGGAGAGCGGCCGGCGGATCGCCGCCCTCCTCGACCCCGTCGCCGACCGCCCGGAGCTCCTGGAGACCCTCCGCGTCCACCTCGCCCACGGGCAGGACCGGCGCGCCACGGCCGCCGCGCTCGGGCTGCACCCCAACACCGTCGACAACCGGCTCGCCAGGACCGCCGAACGCACCGGCATCGACCTGGCGACACCCAGGGGCACGGCCACCGCCCTCGCGGCCCTCCTCCTGCGCGATGCCCCGGAGGGGTAGGGCGAACCCCGCGGAGGGGTAGGGCGGACCCCGCGGAGGGGTAGGGCGGACCACGGCGGAGGGGTAGGGCGAACCACGGCGCCGCCCGCCCCGGGTCAGGCGACCGGGCGGCCGTGGGCACGCAGGGTGCGCAGAGCTTCGACGGTGACGATCGGCCGCCATTCCAGGGCCGAGCCGGGGGCCCAGGCGCGCCAGCGGATCGGCCAGCCGCCGTCCTCCTCCTGGTCGGCGGCGAGCCGGTCGAGGGAACGGGCCATCTCCTCCTCCGTGAACCAGCGAGCGGCCAGCGAGTCCGGCACGCGCGCGTAGTCGTGCGGGAAGTGCAGCTCACCGGGCGCGTACCCGTCGGGCAGGGGATAGTCGTCCTGCCGGTCGGGGTCCAGGACGGCGAGCCGCTGCTCGCGGACCAGACGGCCGAGGCGGTCGGCGGCGGCTTCCGCGCGCGAGCGGTCCGGGGCCCCGTCCAGGAAGGCGACGGCGGCCTCGATCTCGTACGGGTGGGACTTCTCCAGCGACTCCACGGCCGACCAGCAGAACTCGGTGGCCCGGAACAGCCACGCGTGCCACACCTGGTTGCGGTGCAGGAGCCCGACCACCGGGCCGGTCGAGAGCAGCGCGCTCGGCGGGAGGTCGACGACCGTCAAGAACGGCGCCGACGGGTAGGCGCGCTGCGACGGATGGATCGCCGGGAGCGCGCCGTCGTGGGTGGACACCTCGGTGAGGTAGCGGCAGATCCGCTCCACGCGCAGCCCGCCGCAGCGGCCGATGGAGTCCAGGACCCGCAGCGCGTGCGCGGTGTGCAGGGGCTGGCTGACCGGCCCGCGCAGATCGGGTTCGAGCGCGTGACCGTACCCGCCGTCCTCGTTGAGGTACGCGGCGAGGGCCGTCTCGACCTGATCCGCGCCGCCGCGCAGGAAGTGGTAGGCGAACCTGCGCTGTTCGAGGACACGGGCCGTCAGCCAGACGAAATGCTCGGCGCGGGCCAGGGGGGTCGCGGGCGGGGAGGAGCGGGGTTTTTCGGCCATGGTCCGACCGTAGGGCGGAAGGACCCGGTGGCAAGGCCTACGGAGCGGGCTCACTCTTGGGAGCGGGATACTGGGGTCATGCGGTTGACGATTTTCTGGGAGCGGATGGCGGACCACTTCGGTGCGTCCTATGCCGAGTCCTTCGCGCGGGACCATGTGATGGCGGAGCTCGGGGGCCGGACGGTACGCGAGGCGTTGGACGCCGGCTGGGAGGCGAAGGACGTGTGGCGGGCCGTCTGCGCGGCCGTCGACGTGCCGGCCGACAAGCGCTGACGGGACGGCGGCGCCGGACCGACCCGCTCCCGATCGGCCCGGCGGCACTCGGCTCGGGCCGGGTGTCCGGCGGGGATGTGCGGGGTCCCGGGTGGAATGTCCGTGCGGTGCGCGAGACTGGCGGGGTGGCCCCGACTGACGACATCGAACCGACTGAACCGACCGACCCGACGGCGACGACCGCTTCGACGGCATCGACTGCTCCCGTGACCTCAGCCGGTAGAAGTGGCGAGGGCGGTGGCGGAGGTGACGACGGCGGTCCGGTGTCCGTGCCCGCCGCTCCGGCCGCCAGGATGCCGCGCTGGCTGCCACGCGCGCTCGTCCTCGCGCTCGCGCTCTACGCCTGCTTCCAGCTGGGCAGCTGGGCGTTCCACCAGCTCATCGGCCTCCTCGTCAACATCCTGCTCGCCTTCTTCCTCGCCCTCGCCATCGAACCGGCGGTCGGCCGCATGGCGGCCCGGGGGATGCGCCGCGGCCTCGCCACCTTCCTCGTCTTCCTCGCCGTCCTGGTCTTCAGCGTCGGATTCGTCGTCCTGCTGGGGTCGATGCTCGCCGGCCAGATCGTGGACATGGTCGAGAACTTCCCCAAGTACCTCGACTCGGTGATCAAGTGGATCAACCAGAGCTTCCACACCGACCTGTCGCGGGTCGAGGTCCAGGACAGCGTCCTGAGCTCCGACTGGCTGCAGAAGTACGTGCAGAACAGCGCGGCCGGCGTGCTCGACGTCTCCGCCACCGTACTGGGTGGCCTGTTCCGCCTCCTGATGATCTTCCTGTTCTCGTTCTACTTCGCGGCCGACGGGCCCCGGCTGCGGCGCGCGCTCTGCTCCGTCCTGCCGCCCGCCCGGCAGACCGAGGTGCTGCGGGCCTGGGAGATCGCGGTCGACAAGACAGGCGGCTACCTCTACTCGCGCGGTCTCATGGCCCTCATCTCGGGCTTCGCGCACTTCGTGCTCTTCGAGATCCTGGACGTGCCGTACGCGCCCGCGCTCGCGGTGTGGGTCGGCCTGGTCTCCCAGTTCATCCCGACCATCGGCACCTATCTGGCCGGCGCGCTGCCGATGCTGATCGCCTTCACCGTCAACCCCTGGTACGCGCTCTGGGTGCTCTGCTTCGTCGTGGTCTACCAGCAGTTCGAGAACTACGTGCTCCAGCCGAAGCTCACCTCCAAGACGGTGGACATCCACCCGGCGGTGGCCTTCGGCTCGGTCATCGCGGGCACGGCGCTGCTCGGCGCCGTCGGCGCGCTGATCGCCATCCCGGCCGTCGCCACCCTCCAGGCCTTCCTCGGTGCCTATGTGAAGCGGTACGACGTGACGGACGACCCCCGCGTCCACGGCCATCGCAGATACGGCGAGGCAGTGGTGGCCCGGTTGCAGAAGGCCCTGCACCACAAGAAGGAGACCGGCGGGCCCGAGGATTCCTGAACTCGCGGCTCAGAGGTACGAAGGCCGGGTGACCCGGTGCCGGAAGGTGTGCCGGATCCACGCCTGAACGGCCACGAGCAGCGGGGTGACGCACAGCAGGGCGGGCACGAGCAGAGCGAGCGTGCCGGGGGCGGCCGCCCGTTCGGCCAGCGGGAGGGCGGTCCCCGCCCAGAGCGGCAGCCCGCCCATCAGGACCGCGGTGAGCGCGAAGGACTGCCAGGGGCGCCCGGCGTGACCGACGAGCCGGCGGGCCCGCTCGTACGGCAGTCCGGTGAGCCGCAGGGTGGCGAAACCCAGCCCGTGCGCGGAGAACAGAGCGGCCACGGCGAGCGCGGTGAGGACGCCCGTGGGGCCGGTCGCCGGCGCGTACGGCCGCCCGGTGGGGAGGGCCGCGAGCAGCCACCCCCAGGAGGGCGCGACGGCCCAGCTCCCGCAGGTCACGGCCCCGTCGCAGGCCGCGCGCCAGCGCGCGCCGGGGCCCCGGCCGCGTGACCAGAGGCCCGCGTCCCGGATGATCCACCATGCGCGCGTCCAGCGGCCTCTAGTCGAACGTGGCCTTCGTCTGGAGCACGGCGACGACCGTCGCGAGCCCCAGGGTGAGGGCGACGAAGAGGAAGTGGCCGCCCGCCGTGAGGGCGAACTGCAGCCGCGCGAGATCGAGTACGTCCTGGTTCACCCGTACAGCGTCGGCGTACGGTCAGCGGCCCGGCGTCACCCCCGGGTGGACACCGGCCGTACCCCACGGGTTGCGCCGGCCCACGCGCGCGTACTCCCCGAGTTGCGACGCCAGCAGGGTGGCGACGGCGAGCGCGACCGGCTGCCGCCGCCGGAAGTACAGCGCCCCGCACCCGGCCGGGACGAGCATCCAGCCGAACACCGTACGGACGCCCGGCTCGTTCGCTTACCGCGCGGAGACGAGCGTCCAGACGGCCACGACGAGCAGGACGACACCCGCCACGAGGGCGTCTGCGGCCCGCGGCGACAGACGCCCGCCGGGGGCACGGAGGGGGTGGGACATGCGTCGGAGGATAGGCGGGGGTGCGTCGCGGGGCGGTGGACCCTAGAAGTGGGCCCGTTCCGTGAGGGGGTTGGGCACGGGGAGGTAGTGGGGGGCGGTCGCCTCCGCGCCGATCCAGCGGGAGAGCAGGTTGGCCTTGCCGGGGAGGGTGGGGGAGTCGAGCAGTTCCTTGACGTCGGGGAGCGCCGGCAGCCGCCCGCACCGCTGGAACTCGGCGCGGGCCAGGGCCCACAGGGCTGGGGCGGATCCCGGGAAGCGGTGGATGAGGGCGCCGGCGATCTCGGAGAGGTTGTTGACGACGAGGCAGTAGACGAGTCTCCGCCAGGCGGCGGCGCGGGGCATCTGAGGGATCGTTTTCGCGCCCTCCGCGTCACGGAAGACGGACTGGACCGGGACGCCGTGCGCGTCCACGGCGATCAGCGTGTTCTGCAGGTGGCACTCCACGACGACGCCGAAGCGGGCGAACGCCTCGAGGACGGGGGCCACGACACACCGCAGATACGCCGACCACCAGGGCCGGGGATCGTCGATCCGGTCGAGGGGGTTGCCGTGGAAGCCCTCGGCGAGCGCGGCGGCGAGGACGGCGGTCGAGCCGGGGGCCAGGTGCCGGTCGAGGCCGTCCCGGACGACGACGGCGCAGGTCTCGAAGAGGCCGTCCACCGTGCGGTAGCCGCGGTCGCTCAGCCAGGCCGCCGGGCCGTCCATGGCGGCGAAGGCGGCGGCGACCAGCGGGTCCGTGCGGCGCACGTGGAGCAGTTCGTGGCGGCGCATCCGGCGGACGTCGTTGGTGATCCGGACGTCCAGGCTGAACTTCAGGAACAGGTCCCCGCCGTCCCGTGTTCCGTCGCCCGGGAGGTGCAGCGTGCGCACCGAGGCCGTCGGCCGCGCGGGCCGGGGCGTGACGCCCAGCCGGATGAGACGGCCCTCGGCGAACGCGGCACGCACGCGCGTGGCCCGGCCGGACAGTTCGAGCTGCCAGGGGTGGGCGGGCAGCAGGCGGAAGCCGGGCGGAGCCTCGCCGAGGGCGTCCAGGGCCCCGGTGTCGCCGTCCTCGACGACCGCGTCGTCGCGCACGCCGAGCAGCACGAGCGGGAACTGGGCGTACGCCTCGGGCGCGTAGCGCAGCCAGGCGGCAGGGGGGCCGTCGCAGGTGCGTGCCTTGGGGGCCGGGTGGCACGGGTGGCCCATGACCAGCGCCTGTTCGGAGCGGAGCCAGGGGTCCTCGGGCGGGGCCGTACGGGCGCGCGCGTCGAGCATCGCCCTGACCGCGGTACGGCTGGCGGCCATCTCGGCGGCCAGGGCGGGGTTGGGGCGGCCGGTGGAGGCGTGCATCTCCTGGACGGCGAGGTCGACGAGCCCGGCGTGGCGCAGGGGCCGCCAGGTGAGCCCCGTCCACAGCTCGGCGCCGGAGGGGCGGTGACCGGGGCGGACACGGAGGAGCCGGCCGCTGGTGCGGAGGCGGTGGACGGTGTACTCGGGGGCGGGGGGTGGGGAGGCGGGGTCCGTGGCCGGGTCCGTCGCCGGGGTCGTGGCCTCGCGGAGCAGGCAGTTGAGCAGGGGCGTCACGGCCAGCGCGTCCGCGGTCCGCGTGAGTGTGTCCATCGACATCAGTATGTGCGGAATGCGGTAGGTACGGATCCCGGTATGTACGGATCGCGTTAGGTGTGGATCGCACGCGACTGCGATAGAACAGCCGCATGTGCCGAACCGTCGCGGAGCGGACCCTCGCCGCCGAGCTCGAGCTGGTCCGGCCCGGGCTCACGGCCGCGTACGCCGCGGGACTTCCGGGCGCCAGGGCCGCGGTGCTGACCCGGTTGTGGCGCGGCCTCGTCCACGAGCCGCTGCCCTGGGTCGCCGCCCGCACGGCCGGCCGCGAAGGTGTCACCCTCCGCCTGGACGACGGGCGGCGGCTGCGCGGTCCGCTCTCCGATCCGTGGGCGACGGCGGCCTCGGTGACCGGGCTCGACCTGGCCGGGGTCCGGTACGACCATCCGGCTGAGCTGGTGGCCGCCCTGGCCGTCCCGCGGGGCGGTCGACTGGCCGCCGAGCTCGACCACAGCGTCGCGTCGCTGGCCCTCTCGCGCACGGCGCCCCGGCGAACGGCCCCGCCGGCCCACCCCTGGGAGTGGGAGCAGACGGAGACCGACGGGCATCCGTATCACCCGGGCTGCCGCTCCCGGCCCGGGTTCTCCGCCGCCGAGCAGCTGGCGTACGCGCCGGAGCACCGGCCCGTGGTCGCCCTGCGTCTTGCCGCGGTCGAGGGCGCGGCGGTCTCGGGGGAGTGGCCCGGAGAGCTGCGCGACGGCACCGCCGTGCTGATCCCCGTCCACCCCTGGCAGGCCGAGCACGTCCTGACCGGCCTGCCGCTGCTTCCCGGTCCGTCCGCGCACCCGCTCCTGTCGCTGCGTACGCTCGACATCGGCGGGGACACGCACGTCAAGACGTCGCTGAGCACGCGGCTCACCTCGACCGTGCGGGACATCTCGGCGTACACCGTCACCCACGCCGTGGCGACGTCCGACTTCGTCGAGCGGCTCGTACGCCGTCTCGACGGGCGGCTGCGCATCGCGCGGACGCTCGCGGTGGCGGGGGCGGGAAACGCCGACCTGGCGGCGCTCCTGCGCGAGGCACCGCGCGTCCACGCGGACACGGCGGCCGGGGAGCGGGTCGTACCGGCCGCCGTCCTTCCCGCGCTCCTCGCGGACCACGCGCCGGACGAACGGCTCGGCCGGGTCGTGGAGTTCGCGCGCCTCGCCCTCGGCGCCTGCCTGGACCTGCTCGACCTCGGGGTGGCTCTGGAGGCGCACGGCCAGAACCTGCTGGCCGTCGTCGACGCCGACGGTCGGACGAAGCGTCTCGTCTACCGGGACCTCGCCGACATCCGCATCAGCCCCGCCCGTCTGGCCCGACACGGCATCCCGGCCCCGCACCTGAGCGGCCGGCTCCTGAACGACGACCCGGCCGCGCTGCGCCGCAAGGTCCTCGGCAGCCTGGTCACGGGGGCGCTCGGCCCGCTGGCCGGCGACGCGCCGACCCTCGGCACCGTCCTGGAGGCGGCCACCCGGGGCCTCGCCCCCACCGCGGACCTGCACGCCCTGCGGACGGAGCCGCTCCCGGCGAAGGCGCTCACCCTGATGCGGCTCGACCCTGACCCGGACGGCGGCGGGGACTTGTGGACGGCGCTCCCGAACCCCGCGCGGACGAGGCGATCGTGAGGACCGGGAAGCGCCCTTCGGTCCCTACGGCGCCGACCGGTTCGACGGTGGGCCCGCCGTCTCCTCGAGGCGGTACAGCGCGGGTACGGAGACCTTGACCGGCTCCTGGGTGGTCCGAGCGATCACGACGACCGCGGGCTCGTCCGGGTCGGGGTTCTCCTCCCGGTGCGGGACGAACGGGGGGACGAGGAAGAAGTCACCCGGGCCGCCGGCGAGCCGCACCTCCTGTGTGCCGTCGTGGAAGACGAACACGGGGTGACCGCTGACCACGTAGATCCCGGCCTCCGAATCGCCGTGGTGGTGGTTGTCCGTGGAACTCAGTGGCGGGTTCTCCACCAGCCCCATCCAGAGCTTCATCGAGCCGACCGTGCCTCCGCTGATGGCGGCGTATCCGTCGAGATCGCCGGAGCTCACATGGTGGACGCGGTTGTTGACCGGCGTGCGATCACCGGAGCCCGGCGCGGGCCCGGAGCCTTCATGGGTCGTCATCGTGTGCCTCCCGGTTGCGGTCGCCCTGACCGGACCAGGTTGCGACTCCCGTACGGGCACGGGCAATTGTTCTTGCCGTTCCGGCAAAGCGCACGATGGCTGGGATCCTGCCGGCCGGGGCCGACCCGCTGACGTTGCCCGGGCGCCGCTGCCCGCGATCACGGGACGGGGTGCTGACCCCCGACCGGCTCGGCGGGGGCCGTGCGGGGCCGCGTCAGCCGGTACCCACTCCAGCAGTCGACGGCGTCCGAGCTCGACGTGAGGGCGAGCCCCGCCGTCCCGACGGCCTCGCCGATCTCGTCGGCTTCGACGTGTCCGGGCTTGCCGGTCATCGGGGTGAGGATCCAGAGCACCCCGTCGTCCGTCGTCGGCGCGATGGCCTCCGCCAGGACGTCGGGCAGGTCACCGTCACCTTCGCGCCACCACAGGACGACCATGTCGGCGATCTCGCCCGCGTCCTCGTCGAGCACCTCGCGCCCCGTCACCCGCCGGATGCCGTCCCGCAGGTCGTCGTGCGCGTCGTTGTCCCAGCCGAGTTCGTACACCACCTGCCCGGCCTTGAAGCCCAACTTCTCCGCGGTGTTCTCCGGCGTCGTCATGACCCTCCTCGCTCCACCCGGCCCCTCGCGACCGGCGCGTGGGACTCGGTCGTCGACCACCATGGCGGAGCGTCGGCGGCGCGTCGAGGCCGCACGCGGCCCGTCTGGGCCCCGGGCGTGGCGCGCTTGACAGTGAAATCGAACATCCATTCTCATGGAAGTCCGGCCCTTGGAATCGCGGGCTTGTCGTCGGCCTGCCGGCGAGTTGTCCACAGGCTGGAGGGGACGCCGGGGCCCATTGTCAGTGGCAGGGGTTAGCGTCTTTCACATGAAGCGATCGACTCAAGCAAACCGGGTGGAACCCATGGCAGGAACCGACCGCGAGAAGGCGCTCGACGCCGCGCTCGCACAGATTGAACGCCAATTCGGCAAGGGCGCCGTGATGCGCATGGGCGACCGCACCATGGAGCCGATCGAGGTGATCTCCACCGGATCGACCGCGCTCGACATCGCCCTCGGCGTCGGTGGCCTGCCGCGCGGCCGTGTCGTGGAGGTCTACGGGCCGGAGTCCTCCGGCAAGACGACCCTGACCCTGCACGCCGTCGCCAATGCCCAGAAGGCCGGCGGCCAGGTGGCCTTCGTGGACGCCGAGCACGCCCTCGACCCCGAGTACGCCAAGAAGCTCGGCGTCGACATCGACAACCTCATCCTGTCCCAGCCGGACAACGGCGAGCAGGCCCTCGAGATCGTCGACATGCTGGTCCGCTCCGGCGCCCTCGACCTGATCGTCATCGACTCCGTCGCCGCGCTCGTCCCGCGCGCGGAGATCGAGGGTGAGATGGGCGACTCGCACGTCGGTCTCCAGGCCCGTCTGATGAGCCAGGCGCTCCGGAAGATCACCAGCGCGCTCAACCAGTCCAAGACCACCGCGATCTTCATCAACCAGCTCCGCGAGAAGATCGGCGTGATGTTCGGCTCGCCGGAGACCACGACCGGTGGCCGCGCCCTGAAGTTCTACGCCTCGGTGCGTCTCGACATCCGTCGCATCGAGACCCTCAAGGACGGCACGGACGCGGTCGGCAACCGCACCCGCGTCAAGGTCGTCAAGAACAAGGTCGCGCCCCCGTTCAAGCAGGCCGAGTTCGACATCCTGTACGGCCAGGGCATCAGCCGCGAGGGCGGTCTGATCGACATGGGCGTGGAGCACGGCTTCGTGCGCAAGGCCGGCGCCTGGTACACGTACGAGGGCGACCAGCTCGGCCAGGGCAAGGAGAACGCCCGCAACTTCCTGAAGGACAACCCCGACCTCGCCGACGAGATCGAGAAGAAGATCAAGGAGAAGCTGGGCGTCGGCGTCCGGCCCGAGGCCGCGAAGACCGAGCCGGCGACGGACGCGGCGCCCGCCGTGGACGCGGCCGGTGCGGACGACGCCGCCAAGAGCGTCCCGGCACCCGCGAGCAAGACCGCGAAGGCGACCAAGGCCACCGCGGTCAAGAGCTGAACCGGTGACCGGTCGCACCGAATGGCCGGGTGACAGCCCCGACTCGTCGAGGGCCGAGAAGGAGCTGTCACCCCAGGATCCGGCTGAGCGGGCGCGGGCGATCTGTCTGCGCCTGCTCACCGGGACCCCCCGCACGCGCAAGCAGCTCGCCGACGCGCTGCGCAAGCGGGAGATCCCCGACGAGGTGGCGGAGGAGGTCCTCTCCCGCTTCGAGGACGTCGGGCTCATCGACGACGCCGCCTTCGCGGGGGCCTGGGTGGAGTCCCGCCACCACGGCCGGGGCCTCGCCCGCCGGGCCCTCGCCCGCGAGCTGCGGACCAAGGGCGTCGAGCCGACCCTCATCCAGGAGGCGGTGGAGCAGCTCGACTCCGAGCGGGAGGAGGCCACGGCGCGCGAGCTCGTGGCCCGCAAGCTGCGCGCCACCCGCGGTCTCGACCGCGACCGCCGACTGCGGCGGCTCGCCGGGATGCTCGCCCGCAAGGGGTATCCCGAGGGCATGGCCCTCCGCGTCGTCCGCCAGGCGCTGGAGGCCGAGGGCGAGGACACGGACGGGCTGGACGAGGAGTCCTTCTGACCCCCCTCGGGGGGGAGGGGCCAGAAGGGGAGCGTCGTCAGGGCCGGGGCGGCCGGGGTTCGGAGCTGCTCGTCGGTTGCGGTGCGGGTGTCCGGCGTGGTGCTGCTTGTCCGCTGCGGTCCGAGTGTCCGGCGCGGTGCGGGGGGAGCACCGGGAGACCCTCGGCCTTCCATGCCTGGAAGCCGCCGATCAGGTCGGTCGCCCGGTGAAGGCCCAGGCGGCGCAGTGATTCGGCCGCGAGGGAGGACGCGTAACCCTCGTTGCAGAGCACCACCACCCGCAGATCGTGGCTGACCGCCTCCGGCGCCCGGTGGCTGCCCCGGGGGTCGAGCCGCCATTCCAGTTCGTTGCGCTCCACCACCAGCGCGCCCGGGATCAGCCCGTCCCGTTCGCGCAGGGCCGCGTAGCGCGTGTCCACCAGGAGCGCGTCACCCGCCTCGTACGCCTCGTGGGCGGCCCGGGGACCGATCCGGTCGAGGCCCGACCTGACCCGCTCCAACAGCTCGTCGATGCCGACGCGTTCGTCGCTCACTGCCAGTCCTCCGGACGCTCGACCTGCTCAAGACGGAGCACCGCGCCCGTCCGGCTGAACCGCCGGATCAGCGGGAGCGGCGGATAGTAGGCGTGCACGGACACCGCGTGGGTGTCCGGGGACTCGTTGAGCACCTCGTGCACATGGTGGGTTCCGAAGGCGCGGCCCCCGCCCTGCCCGAGGCGGCGGGAGCGGTCGAGGCCGTCGGCGAGTTCCAGGGTCTTCCAGCCGCTCGCCGGCAACCGGACGGCGAGCGCGTTCTCGGTCAGGGTGCCGCGCGCGGTGGCGAAGGCGCCCAGGGACTCGGCGTGATCGTGCCAGCCGGTACCGGTGCCGGGCGGCCAGCCGATGAGCCAGGCCTCGCTGCCGCCAGGGCCTTCGAGCCGCACCCAGGTGCGGCCCTCGGGGTCGAGCGGCAGGGAGTCGACCAGCGCGCGGTTCGCCGCCGTACGCCGGACGAAGTCGAGCAGATCGGCCGCCGTCGGCGGGTGGGAGGGAGGGGGAGCGGCGGGAGAAGCCGGGGCGGGCGCCGTCCTGGGCGCGGGGGTGTGTGGTGACACGGATGACCGTCCTGAGGTTCGCGGAGAGCGCGCGCGACGGCACACGGACGTACACACGTACATGGACACTTACGTGGACGCGGACACGTATGAGTCATGTGCGCGGACACGTACTCGGACGTGCGGAGAGGACTGTGCCTACGTCGGCTGCGGGGCGCGCGCGGGGGAAGGCGAGGTCAGCGGGACGGGCGACACACGCAGCCCGCATAGCGGACGAGGTCCATATGGACCCTCCGCCACAGGCGCACATCGGTGTCGGTCACGCTCCGGAGTACACCATGCGCGCCCGCGGGAATCAATGCATGTCCGCCGTGCGGTCACCCTTCGCGGCCGCGGGTACCGGGGCGGGCACCTCGGCTTCCACCCCCGCGCCCGGCTCGTCACCCGGCTCGTCGCCCTCCTCGTCCGTCGCCGTGCCGCCGCGGGCGGCGTCCGCCGCCGCGTACAGCTCCTCGGGGCGCACCCCGGAGAAGGCGGCGACGAGGTGCCCGTCGGGCCGTACGAGCAGGACCGCGTGGGCGGGAGCGCCCGGGTACGCCTCGGTCACCAGGATCTCCGCCTTCGCCGGGAGGGCGCCGACCGCCTCGTCGAGCCGGGGCATGATCCCCGCCCCCTGCCAGTGGCGCCGGTCCCACACCCCGGTGCCGGGTGCGACCAGGAGCACCAGGAGGCGGCCCTGACCGAGCCGGTCCCTGAGCCGTACGGTCGAGCCGTCAGGGGCGGTCACGCGGACGTCCTCGACCGGGGCGCCCACCGGGGTGCCCACGGGGGTCCGGCCCTCGGTGTACGGAGCCGCGAGGGGGGAGTGCGGGTAGGCGGGGGGCGCGCCGAGCGGGCCGCGCCCCACATGGCCGTCGGTCAGCAGGGCGTCGTGGCCGCGCGCCGCCCCGGGGAGGTAGGTCCGCAGCCCTCCGCCGCCGCGCAGGACCGGCAGCGACTGGTCCGCCGCGCGCAGCCGATGGGCGACGGCCGAGCGCCGCTCGCTCTGGTAGCTGTCGAGCAGCCGCTCCGGGGCGCCGTGGTGCCAGGTGTGGGCGAGCTTCCAGGCGAGGTTGTCGACGTCCCTGAGCCCCTCGTCGAGGCCCTGGGTGCCGACCGCGCCGAGCAGGTGGGCCGCGTCCCCGGCAAGGAGGACCCGGTCGACCCGCCAGCGGCGGGCCAGCCGGTGGTGCAAGGTGTGCACGCCGGTGTCGATGAGTTCGTACGGGGGTGTCACCCCGTCGCACCAGCCGGCCAGGGTCTCGCGGATCCGGGCCACCAGCGCGTCCGGGGTGACGAGGTCGCCCCGGGGTGGCAGCAGCCAGTCGATCCGCCACACGCCGTCGGGCAGCGGGCGGGCGGAGATCTCGTCGGCGGCGCCCCGCCACGGCGGCTGCCGATGCAGCAGGGCCTCGCCGGGCCAGGGGAGTTCGGTGCGCAGGGCGGCGACGGCGTGCCGTTCCACCGCCGTACGGCCGGGGAAGCGGATCCCGAGGAGCTTGCGTACGGTCGAGCGGGCTCCGTCGCAGCCGACGAGATGGCTGCCGCGCCACCAGGTGCCCTCCGGCCCCCGGGTGTGGGCGACGACCCCGTCGCGGTCCTGCTCGATGGTGTCGAGCCGGGCCTCGGTGACGACCTTGACGAGCTTCTGGTGGGCGATGGCGTCGCGCAGTCCGCGCGCGAGGGCGTGCTGGGGGATGTGCAGCGGAGCGGCCGGGGCGGAGGGCGAGGCGGGGTCCTCGGACCACTCCTCCGTACCGCCGAGCCCCAGGTCGAGTTCGAGGTGCCGCACCTGCTGGCGGCGGCGCATACCGCGCCAGCCGACCCAGCGGACGCCCTCGTCACGGAGGGTGGTGCAGCCGAGCCGCTCGACCATGGCGGCCATGTCGGCGCGCAGGACGACGCTGCGGGCGGGGCGCGGCTCGTCCTTGCCGGAGCCCTCGTCGAGGACGACGCTGGGCACGCTCTGCGCGGCGAGCGCGAGGGAGAGCGCGAGACCGACCGGCCCCGCGCCCACGATGATCACCGGGTCCACGGCGCGGCTCCTGAAGGCCGGACGGTCATGGGGGCAGCACAGCTGAGTGTGGCACGAGCCCGGTGCTTGATCACAGACCGTATGCAACCCACTGAGGGTGCTTGCGTCAAGCGACGGGGTGGGCGCGGTGCGGCCGACCTGAAGTCGGTACCGCTCCGGCCCACCCCTGTTGTCCCACGGACCCCGTCGGGGTCAGGCGCCGCTGACCGTCTCCATCGGTACTCCGGGGGCTCCCGCCTGGGCGGGGAGCGTCACGGTGGGGGACTTCCTGCCCCGGCGGAGACGCTTCTCCAGCCAGCTCGCGAAGCTGGTCAGGGCGAAGTTCAGGGCGATGTAGATCAGCGCGATGACCACGAGGGTGGCGATCGTGTTGGCGCCGTAGTTGGCCGTGATCTGCCGGTTCTGGCTGAGAAGTTCGTTGAAGCCGAGCAGGGCGCCGCCGAGCGCGGTGTCCTTGACGATCACGACGAGCTGGCTGACCAGGGCCGGGAGCATGACGGTCACGGCCTGCGGCAGCAGGACGTACAGCATCGTCTGGCTCTTGCGCATGCCGAGCGCCTCGGCCGCGTCGCCCTGGCCCCGGGGGAGCGAGAGCACACCTGCGCGGACGACCTCGGCGATCACCGAGGCGTTGTAGAGCACCAGGCCGGTGACGACGGCGTACAGCGGACGGAAGTCCGAGCTGATCGTCGTGAACTCCCGGTACAGGGCGGCCGCGAACACCATCAGGAGCAGGACCGGGATGGCGCGGAAGAACTCCACGACCGCACCGACGGGCACGCGCACCCAGCGGTGGTCCGAGAGCCGGCCGATGCCGAGGAGGGCGCCGAGGGGCAGCGCGATCAGGATGGCGAGTGCGGCGGCCTTGAGGGTCTCGGTCAGACCGGGCAGCAGATAGGTCGTCCAGACCTGGGAGTCGGTGACGAACGGACTCCACTTGTCCGCGTCCAGCTGGTTCTTGTCGGCCAGGGCGGTGAGCACCCACCAGGCCGCCAGCGCGAGGACCGCGAGGAAGGTGATCGTGTAGAGGACGTTGCGCCGTTTGGCACGCGGCCCCGGTGTGTCGTACAGGACGGAACTCATCGCTTCACCGCCAGTCGCTTGGCCGCCCAGCCCAGGAACAGACCGGTGGGAAGGGTGAGAACGATGAAGCCGAAGGCGAAGATGCCGAAGACCACGAAGAGGGCGTCGGCCTCGTTCTCGATCATCTCCCTCATCAGGACCGCCGCCTCGGCGGCGCCGATGGCCGCCGCGACGGTGGTGTTCTTGGTGAGGGCGATCAGGACGTTGGCGAGCGGGGCCACCGCGGCGCGGAACGCCTGCGGGAGGACCACGAACGTGAGGACCTGAGTGAAGGTGAGACCCAGTGCGCGAGCGGCCTCGGCCTGGCCCGGCGGGACGGTGTTGATGCCCGAGCGCAGCGCCTCGCAGACGAAGGTGCCGGTGTACGCCACGAGACCGAGGATCGCGAGCCGGAAGCCGATGTCCTCCGAGCGCTCCGCGCCGAGCGTGATGAGCAGGGTCTGGTTGAGGCCCAGCAGGCAGGCGACGATGACCACCGTCAGCGGGGTGTTCCGGACGAGGTTGACGTACGCGGTGGCGAAGCCGCGCATGATCGGGACCGGGCTGACCCGCATCGCGACCAGGGCCGTGCCCCAGATCAGCGAGCCGATGGCCGAGTAGAGGGCGAGCTTCGCCGTCACCCAGAAGGCGCCGAGCAGGTCGTACTGCCCGGAATCAAGAAAGTCGAACACGATGCCCCGCGCTCTCCCCTGGTGGTCGGTCGGTGTGGAGGCCGGTGCGTGGGCAGCGGCCGGTGCCGGTGCGACGGCCGCCCAGGAGCGGGGCGGCCGTCACGGACCGGGCGGGACGGGTCAGCCGGCGATCTTCGGCGCGGGGTCGTTCTTGTAGCCCGACGGGCCGAAGTGCTGCTTGACGAGCTTGTCCCAGCTGCCGTCGGAGACCATCTTCTCCAGGGCCTTGTTGATCTTGCCCTTGAGTTCGGCGTCGCCCTTCTTGAGGCCGATGCCGTAGTTCTCGTCGCTCATGGAGAGGCCGGCGAGCTTGAACTTGCCCTGGTGCTCCTTCTGCGCGGCGTAGCCCGCGAGGATGGAGGCGTCCGTGGTGAGCGCGTCGACGGCCTTGTTCTCCAGGCCGGTCAGGCACTCGGAGTAGCCGCCGAGCTGCTGGAGGTCGGCCTTCGGGGCCAGCTTGTCCTTGACGTTCTGCGCGGAGGTCGAGCCCGTGACCGAGCAGAGCTTCTTGGAGTTGAGGTCCTCGACCTTCGTGATCGAGCTGTCGTCGGCGCGCACCAGCAGGTCCTGGTGGGTCACGAAGTACGGGCCGGCGAAGTCGACCTCCTTGAGGCGCTTCTCGCTGATCGAGTAGCTGGCGACGACGAACTTGACGTCACCGTTCTTGATCAGGTTCTCGCGCTCGGCGCTCGGCGCCTGCTTCCAGTTGATCTTGTCCTCGGCGTAGCCGAGCTCCTTGGCGACGTAACGGGCGACGTCCACGTCGAAGCCGGCGTACTTGCCGTCCGGGGTCTTCAGACCCAGACCGGGCTGGTCGAACTTGATGCCGATGTTGATCTTGTCACCGTTGCTGCCCGAGTCGGAGCCGCTGCCACAGGCGGTGGCGGTCAGGGCGAGGACGGCGGCGGCCGCGGCGGCCGCGGAGGTGGTGCGAAGCTTCATGGAGGAATGTCCCTTTACTAGGCGTGAGTTGGGAAGAATAGGCCCGAACTCGCTCAGTGGTGAAGGATCTTGGAGAGGAAGTCCTTGGCCCGGTCGCTGCGCGGGTTGCTGAAGAACTCCTCGGGCGTCGCCTGCTCGACGATCCGGCCGTCGGCCATGAAGACGACCCGGTTGGCGGCGGAGCGCGCGAAGCCCATCTCGTGGGTGACGACCACCATCGTCATCCCGTCCCGGGCCAGCTGCTGCATGACCTCCAAGACCTCGTTGATCATCTCGGGGTCGAGGGCCGAGGTCGGCTCGTCGAAGAGCATGACCTTCGGATCCATGGCGAGCGCGCGGGCGATCGCCACCCGCTGCTGCTGACCGCCGGAGAGCTGAGCCGGGTACTTGTCCGCCTGGGTGCCGACCCCGACCCGGTCGAGCAGGGTGCGGGCCTTGGTCTCGGCGGCCTTCTTCTCCGTCTTGCGGACCTTGATCTGCCCCAGCATCACGTTCTCGAGCACCGTCTTGTGCGCGAAGAGGTTGAACGACTGGAACACCATGCCGACGTCCGACCGCAGCCGGGCCAGCTCCTTGCCCTCCGCGGGCAGCGGCTTGCCGTCGATGGTGATGGAGCCGGAGTCGATGCTCTCCAGCCGGTTGATCGTGCGGCACAGCGTCGACTTGCCGGACCCGGACGGTCCGATGACGACCACGACCTCGCCGCGGCTGATCGTCAGATCGATGTCCTGGAGGACATGCAGCGCGCCGAAGTGCTTGTTCACGCCGGACAGTACGACCAGGTCGTCCGCGGCGCGCGGGGTGTCCTCGGGCCCTCCGGGCACTGGCTGGGACACAGGCTCTCCGCTCATCGGGCTCTTGCTCCGTCCTCCTCGGTTGGGGAGGACACTAGAGACCCACTGTGATGACCGTCATCACATCTGAGCGGAAATTGAGGATAACGATCGGGCCTCAACCGGACACACTGTGTGCACGGGGCGCCCCGGGCCGTACCGGCTGCATAACGGAAACGCGGGCGTCACAGGGGGACACTTGACTGAGACCCGAAGATCGGCGTTCATGCCCTGGTACCACCTGGTACACAGACTCGTACACAGAGAGCCGCTACCGGCGCGTAAAGCCGCCGCCGGCACATCAGCACGGAGGAGGTACGCATGCGACTGCTGCTCGTCGAGGACGACGACCACGTCGCCGCCGCCCTCTCCGCGATCCTCGCCAAGCACGGCTTCGCCGTCACCCACGCCCGCAACGGCGAGGAGGCACTCCAGGCCGTCCTGCCCACCGCCCAGGGCGAGCGCCCCTCCTTCGGGGTGATCCTGCTCGACCTCGGCCTCCCCGACCAGGACGGCTACCAGGTCTGCGGCCGCATCAGGAAGCTCACCACCACCCCAGTGATCATGGTGACCGCGCGCGGCGACGTACGCTCCCGGATCCACGGGCTCAACCTCGGCGCCGACGACTACGTCGTCAAGCCCTACGACCCCGGCGAGCTCCTCGCCCGCATCCACGCCGTCAGTCGGCGCAACTCCGGCACCGAGGACACGGCGGGCACCGGCACGCCCGCCGACGGAACCCAGCTGCGGCTCGGCTCCGTCACCATCGAGCTGCCCACCCGCCGGGTCAGCGTCAACGGCGAGAGCGTCCCCCTCACCCGCAAGGAGTTCGACCTGCTCGCCCTCCTCGCCCAGCGCCCCGGAGTCGTGTTCCGCCGCGAACAGATCATCAGCGAGGTCTGGCGCACCAGTTGGGAAGGGACCGGCCGCACCCTGGAGGTGCACGTCGCCTCCCTGCGCTCCAAGCTGCGGATGCCCGCCCTGATCGAGACCGTGCGGGGCGTCGGCTACCGCCTGGTCGCCCCCTCCGCGTAACCGCCGGACGGCCCCTCCGTGCGCACCCGCCTCCTCCCGCTGCTCATCATCCTGATGGCCGGCGTCCTGCTCGCCCTCGGCTTCCCGCTCGCCGCCAGCCTCGCCGCCTCCGAACAGCAGCGGGTCGTCGTCGACCGGCTCGACGACGCCGCGCGCTTCGCCGCGCTCGCCCAGTTCGTCAGCGAGACCAGCCCCGGCACCGACGAGCGGCAGGTCACGCTCGGCGGCGAACTCGCCAGCTACCACGACGTGTACGGCATCCGCGCCGGGGTCTTCTACCGCAACAACCGCGCCATGGCCGCCGCACCCGAGGACTGGGTCGTCCCGTACGAGGGGGAGGGCCGCCGCGCCTTCCGCGAGGCGCTCCTCGGCCGCCGGAGCCACGACCCGCCCCAGGTGTGGCCCTGGCAGCCGCACGCACGGCTCACCATCGCCTCCCCGGTCGTCCGGGACGGGGACGTCGTCGCCGTCGTCGTCACCGACTCGCCCACCGGGCAGCTCCGTTCCCGCATCCTGCGCGGCTGGCTGCTGATCTTCGCGGGCGAGTCCGCCGCCATGCTGCTCGCCGTCGGTGCCGCCTTCCGGCTCACCGGTTGGGTCCTGCGACCCGTCCGCGTCCTCGACTCCGTCACCCACGACATCGCCACCGGACGCATGAACTCGCGGGTGGCCGCGACCGGCGGACCGCCCGAGCTGCGGCGGCTCGCGCTCTCGTTCAACGAGATGGCCGACAACGTCGAGGAGGCGCTCGAACAGCAGCGGGCGTTCGTCGCCGACGCCTCCCACCAGCTGCGCAACCCGCTGGCCGCGCTGCTCCTGCGGATCGAGCTGCTCGCCATGGAGCTCCCCGAAGGCAACGAGGAGATCGCCTCCGTACGGACCGAGGGCAAGCGCCTCTCGCAGGTCCTCGACGATCTCCTCGACCTGGCGCTCGCGGAGCACGCGGCCGCCGAGCTCCGGCTCGTCGACGTCGGCGCGCTCACCGCCGAGCGGGTCGTGTCCTGGCGGCCGGTCGCCGAGGACAAGGGCGTCCTGCTGACCGGGGAGTGCGGGGCGGTCACGGCCTGGGCCGATCCGGTGGCCCTGTCCAGCGCCCTGGACGCGGTGATCGACAACGCGCTGAAATTCACGCCGGCGGGGGAGGAGGTCGCCGTCACGGTCGCGGTGTCTCCGGACGGGTCGAGCGTCTCCGTCGTCGTCGCCGACCAGGGACCCGGCCTCACGGAGGACGAGCTGGCCCGCGTGGGCGACCGCTTCTGGCGCTCCGGCCGGCACCAGAACGTCAAGGGGTCGGGGCTCGGCCTGTCCATCACGCGCGTCCTGCTGGCGGCGGGCGGCGGCAGCCTGACGTTCGCCCCGAACGAGCCGCACGGCCTGCGGGTGACGGTCACCGTGCCGAGGCACGCGCCGCTGGACGCGGGGGAGCGGGGCTTCGGCGAGGGGTAGGACGGCTCTGAGGTTCTGCGGCTTTACGGCGTCACTGCGCGGTTACGGCTTCACCGAGCGGTAGTAGCGCCGGGCGCCCTCGTGGAGGGTGAGGGGTTCGGTGTAGACGGCCGTCCGCAGGTCCACCAGCTGGGCCGGGTGGACCTGGCTGCCGATCCGGTCCCGGCTCCTGATCACCGTACGCGTGAAGCCCTCCACCAGGTCCGTGTCGGCCTCCTCGGTGGTGACCAGGAGGTTCGCCACGGCGAGGGTCTCGATCCGCTGGCCGTCCTGCGCCTTGGCGTACGCGTCGGCGGGGATCAGCGCCGACCGGTAGTGGCGGGTCGAGTCGCCGACGTCGTGGAGCCGGTCCACGAGGGCCGTGTCGAGCGGGAGCAGCCGGATCTCGTAGCGCTCGGACAGTTCCTGCACCGCCTGCGTGGGCAGTCCGCCCGACCAGAAGAACGCGTCGAGCCCGCCCCGCTCCAGGAGCCCGGGCATGGTGTTGATGCCCGCCGACACCGCCTTCACATCGCGTACGGGGGTGAGGCCCGCCGCCGCGAGGACCCGGTCCGCTATCAGCCGCACACCGGAGCCGTCCTGGCCGACGCCGACGCGGAGGCCCCGGAGGTCCTGCACCTTCTGTATCGACGAACCCTTGCGCACCACGAGCTGCACGTAGTCGTCGTAGAGGCGGGCGCAGCCGCGCAGCCGCTCGAAGCCGGGCCTGCGCTCGCGCTGGTACTGGGCCACCGCGTCGGCCGTAGCGACGGTGAAGTCGGCCTCGCCCGAGGCGACCCGGGCCAGGTTCTGCTGGGATCCCTCGCTGTCCTTCAGCGTTATCGAGACCTCGGGGAGGTCCTGCGCGAGGGCCTGCTTGAGCAGCTTCCCGTACCGCTCGTAGACGCCGGTGGGAACGCCCGTACTGAACGTGACCGAGCCGCTGGGTACGGGCGAACCGAAGGGCACCAGCCACCACACCAGCACCCCGCACACCGCGAGCAGCGCGGCCGAGACCGCCAGGACACGGCGGCGGACGGCACGGGAGAGGGAGGCGGGCATACGGCGATCCTGCCAGGTCACCGCTGCCCCTGGCCAGGGCCGGCCCAGGCGGTGCGCGACGCGCCGGGTGTCCTGCCGGGG
Organism: Streptomyces sp. NPDC002773; assembly: GCF_040295605.1. Taxonomy (NCBI): domain Bacteria; kingdom Bacillati; phylum Actinomycetota; class Actinomycetes; order Kitasatosporales; family Streptomycetaceae; genus Streptomyces; species Streptomyces sp. NPDC002773. Next base: position 152,467 of record NZ_JBEOVO010000012.1, on the reverse strand, counting down.
CGCGGGGGCTCCGGCGGCTAGCGTCTGCTTGCGCTCGGTGATCTTGAGGACAGTCCCCTGTCCGCCCCTGGCGACCCCGCCGAGCCCGTCCTGGCCGTCTCACTCCCTCACGGCGGTGAGGCGGCGCAGTACCTCGGCCCGGCCCAGGACGCGGGCTCGCGATCAGCACCCCGGCGAGCCCACGGACGAGGTGCTCGCCGAGTGGCGCGGCCACCCGTGACGGCGGGGCCCCGGCGCGGCATCGGGCCTACGCCTCCAGATAGCGCAGCACCGCCAGGATCCGCCGGCTGTACGCGCTGGTGCGGGAGAGGTCCAGCTTGTCGAAGACGGCGTTGAGGTTCTTCTCCACCGCACTCAGGGAGATGTGCAGCTTCCGTGCGATGGCCGTGTTCGTGTGGCCCTCCGCCAGCGCCTCCAGAACCGTGCGCTCCCGGGGCGTGAGGCGTGCCAGCGGGTCCGCGCGCGTGGTTCGTACGACCAGCTGCCGTACGACCTCCGGGTCGATCGCCGCCCCGCCCGCGTGGATCCGCTCCAGGGCGTCGAGGAACTCCTCGACCTGCGCCACCCGGTCCTTCAGGAGGTAGCCGACCCGCTCGGCGCCGGACGCGAGGAGCTGGGCCGCGTAGTGGCGCTCGATGTGCTGCGAGAGGACCAGTACGCCGACCTCGGGAAAGCGCTCCCGGATCTCGACGGCCGCCCGCAGCCCCTCGTCCGTGTGCGTCGGGGGCATCCGGATGTCGACGACGACGATGTCCGGCCGCCGCTCCTCGACCTCCTTGAGCAGCGTCACCGCGTCGCCGAGGGCCGCCAGGACCTGGTGGCCCTCCTCGACGAGCAGCCTGACGAGGCCTTCCCGCAGCAGGGTCGAGTCCTCGGCCAGGATTACGCGCATGGAAGCTCCGCGGTGATGGTGGTCGGTCCCCCGAGGGGGCTGTGGATGTGGAGCACGCCGTCGAGCGCGGCCACCCGGCTGCGCAGCCCCGTCAGACCGCCGCCGGCCGCGTCCGCGCCACCCGTGCCGTCGTCCTCGACGCGCACGGTGAGCCGCGCCCCTTCGAGCGTCACCGCGACCGAGACGGTCGAGGCGGAGGAGTGCTTGACCGCGTTCGTCACGGACTCCGACACCACGAAGTAGGCGGCGGTCTCCACCGGCCGCGGCAGCGGGGCACCGACCTCGAAACGGGTCCGCAGCGGAATGCCGCTGCGCTCGGCGACCCCGCCTACCGCCTCTTCGAGCCCGAGGCTGTCGAGGGCCGACGGGTACACCCGCCAGGCGACCTCGCGGAGTTCGGTCAGCACGCCCTGGGACTCCTCGTGTGCCTGGAGCAGAAGCGCGTCGGCCTGTTCGGGGTTCCGGCCCCGGCGCGCCCGGCCGATCAGCATGGCGAGGGCCACCAGGCGCTGCTGTACCCCGTCGTGCAGATCGCGCTCGATGCGCCGCCGTTCGACGTCCACGGCCTCGACGACCGCGGCCCGGCTGGTGGCGAGTTCGTCGATACGGCGCTGGAGCAGTTCTCGCTCGGAGGGCCCGAAGCACGCGCGGGCGGTACGGCTGTCGAGGGCGGCAAGGGAGTACAGGCCCTGGACGTCGAGGAAGAGCAGCACGCCGCCCAGCAGGACCTGGGTGAGGAGCTCCTCCCAGCCGAGGGTGCCCCGGACGGCGCCGCGCACCAGGAGCCCGGCGAGGACGGCGCCGAAGACGAGCAGTCCGATGACGAGCGCGCAGAGCAGGCCCGTCCAGCTGCGGATCGCGAGGTAGCGCAGGATCTTCTGGTCCGAGGTCTTGTAGTACTCGGGGAAGCGATCACCGAAGAAGGCCGAGCGGCGGACCCGTTCGAGGGGGACCAGGCGCCGGGCACCGGCCACGAGGATGTCCACGGCGGCGGCCCGGGTGCGCGGCCAGAGCAGGAACGGGCCGAGGGCCACGCCGACGACGAGGAGAAAGAGGGTGGCGACCAGAGCGGTCACGCAGCCGAGCAGGGTCCCGAGGACACGGCGCGGCCAGGACGCGGTGCCCCCCGAATCCCCTCGCACGGGGCCCGAGACTAGTGTGCCCGCACAGCCCGGACAAGATCGCCCGGGCTGTGCGGAAAGGCCCTGGGTCATGTGGCACGCCGGTGCCGGGCCTGGCTGCGGCTGCGCAGCCGGACCGCCACGTACGCCACGACGGCGACGACGACGAGGACCAGCACTCCCTTCGACAGGACACCGACATAGGTCTCCACGACGTCCCACTGGTCGCCCAGCCAGTAACCGGCCAGGACGAGGACGCTGTTCCAGATGAGGCTGCCGAGCGTGGTGAGCATGAGGAACAGGGGCATCGGCATCCGTTCGACACCGGCGGGCACCGAGATCAGGCTCCGGAAGATCGGCACCATCCGGCCGAGGAAGACCGCCTTGGTGCCGTGCTTGGCGAACCACTCCTCCGTACGGACCAGATCCGAGGACTTCACCAGCGGCAGCCTCCCCCAGATCCGGTGCATCCGCTCCCGCCCGAAGAGCACCCCGATCCAGTAGAGCGCCACCGCGCCGACGACCGAGCCGAGCGTCGTCCAGAAAAGCGCCGAGACGAGGCTCAGCGCACCCTGACCGGCGGCGAAGCCGGTCAGCGGCAGGATGACCTCGCTGGGCAGCGGCGGGAAGAGGTTCTCCAGGGCGATGGCCAGACCGGCTCCCGGGCCGCCCATCGTGTCGACGAGACCGGTCGCCCAGCCGGCGACGCCACCGGCGGGCGCCTCGGCGAGTGCGAGGGGCATGAGGTTCATGACGGACTCCAAGGTGACGGGGACGGCGACCCGGGGCGCGCGACGGCCCCGTGCTTCTCCTCGAACTTAGAAACCGCTGCTCAGCGCCGGTATGAGGGTTGCCGCCCGGCAGGGTGCTGGTCTCCGCATCCCCGACCCTGCGGAAACCCGCAGGGAGCGGACCCCGGCTCCCTCCCCGGGCCGCCCGAGCGCCGGGCGGAGGCCCTCCCCGGACCGCCTACCCTTGGACGCATGACGAGCAGCAGCGACCGGAGCACCGCAGTGAGCGTTGACGGCACCAAGACCTATGAGATCCGCACCTACGGGTGCCAGATGAACGTCCACGACTCCGAGCGGCTCTCCGGTCTGCTGGAAGAGGCGGGTTACGTCAAGGCCCCGAAGGGCTCCGACGGAGACGCCGACGTCGTCGTCTTCAACACCTGCGCGGTCCGCGAGAACGCCGACAACAAGCTGTACGGCAACCTCGGCCGGCTCGCCCCGATGAAGACCACCCGCCCCGGCATGCAGATCGCCGTCGGCGGCTGCCTCGCCCAGAAGGACCGGGACACCATCGTCACGAAGGCCCCCTGGGTCGACGTCGTCTTCGGCACGCACAACATCGGCAAGCTTCCGGTCCTCCTGGAGCGCGCCCGCGTGCAGGAGGAGGCGCAGATCGAGATCGCCGAGTCCCTCGAGGCCTTCCCCTCCACGCTGCCGACCCGCCGCGAGTCCGCGTACGCCGCCTGGGTCTCGATCTCCGTCGGCTGCAACAACACCTGCACCTTCTGTATCGTCCCGGCCCTGCGCGGCAAGGAGGAGGACCGCCGACCCGGCGACATCCTCGCCGAGATCGAGGCACTGGTCGCCGAGGGCGTCTCCGAGATCACCCTGCTCGGCCAGAACGTCAACGCGTACGGCTCGGACCTCGGCGACCGCGAGGCGTTCTCCAAGCTGCTGCGCGCCTGCGGGCAGATCGAGGGCCTGGAGCGGGTCCGCTTCACCTCGCCGCACCCCCGCGACTTCACCGACGACGTGATCGCGGCGATGGCCGAGACGCCGAACGTCATGCCGCAGCTGCACATGCCGCTCCAGTCCGGTTCGGACTCGATCCTCCGGGCGATGCGCCGCTCGTACCGGCAGGAGCGTTTCCTCGGGATCATCGAGAAGGTCCGCGCGTCCATTCCGCACGCCGCCATCTCCACCGACATCATCGTGGGCTTCCCCGGCGAGACCGAGGAGGACTTCGAGCAGACGATGCACACCGTCCGCGAGGCCCGCTTCGCGAACGCCTTCACCTTCCAGTACTCCAAGCGACCCGGTACCCCGGCGGCCGACATGGAGGACCAGATCCCCAAGGCGGTCGTGCAGGAGCGCTACATGCGGCTCGTCGCCCTCCAGGAGGAGATCTCCTGGGAGGAGAACAAGAAGCAGGTCGGCCGCACCCTCGAGGTCATGGTCGCCGAGGGCGAGGGCCGCAAGGACGGCGCCACGGACCGCCTCTCGGGCCGCGCCCCCGACAACCGGCTCGTCCACTTCACCAAGCCGGACGAGGGCGTCCGCCCCGGCGACGTGGTGACCGTCGACATCACGTACGCCGCCCCGCACCACCTGCTCGCCGAGGGCCCGGTCGCGTCGGTACGCCGCACCCGCGCGGGTGACGCCTGGGAGAAGCGCACCGCCGCGGCCGCCGCGAAGCCGGCGGGCGTACTCCTCGGACTGCCGAAGATCGGCGTCCCGGCCCCCCTCCCGGCGGCCGAGACCCCGGCCTGCGGAAGCCACTGAGGGGGGCGGGCGGGGCGACGGGCCGCGCGCCGTCGGACACCGGCGCCGTCGAACGTCGAGCACCGGTTCCGTCTGACATCGGCACCGTCGAGCACCGGCTCCGTCGGGACATCGGGTTCGTCGGGACACCGGTGACGTCGAGCACCGGCTCCGTCCGTGCGGCGCAGTAGGCTGCGGATCATGCTTGTCGCCGCCGCCGTCTGCCCTTGCCCGCCGCTCCTCGTGCCCGAGGTCGCGACCGGCGCCGCCCCCGAGCTGGACGCCGCGCGAGCGGCCTGCGCGGACGCCGTCGGGCTGCTGGCCGCCTCCCGCCCCGACCGGCTGTACGTCATCGGCCCCGCCCCCGAGGGCGCCCACGGCGTCTTCCCTGCCGGTTCGGCGGGCACCTTCGCCGCACTGGGCGTCGACCTCGCCGTACGGCTCGGCGGAGCTGAGGGGGCGACCGGCGACGCGCCCGCCGACGACCGGCCCCTCCCCTCCTCCCTCTCCGTCGGAGCCTGGCTCCTCGGCCGGACCGGCTGGGCCGACGCGCCGATCGAGGGTCTGGGCGTCGACGAGGGCGCCACACCCGGCGTCTGCTCCGGAATCGGCCGGGGGCTCGCCGACTCCGCCGGACGGGTCGCCCTCCTGGTGATGGGGGACGGCAGCGCCTGCCGGACCGTGAAGGCCCCCGGCTACCTCGACGAGCGGGCCGCCGGCTTCGACGCGGAGGCCGCCCGCGCGCTCGGTACGGCCGACGTGGCCGCGCTGCTCGCCCTGGACCCGGAACTCGCGTACGAGCTGAAGGCGGCCGGCCGCGCCCCCTGGCAGGTCCTCGCGGGCGCCGCGGAGGGGGCAGGGCTCGACGGCCGACTGCTCTTCGAGGACGCCCCGTACGGCGTGGGGTACTTCGTAGCGGCCTGGTCCTGAACCGCGGCGGCAACGCCTGACAGCTGCGGGAACGGCGGTCGGTGAGCACCGAACGCCGAACGGCGGACGGCCGCGGAGCGAGATGCTCCGCGGCCGTCCGCCGTGCGGAGGGACTGTCGGGTGACGCGGGCCGCCGGTCGTCAGACGGTCGGCGGCGGTGTCGTGCCACCGGTCCCGGGCGTACCACCGGTTCCGTACGTACCACCGGTCCCAGGCGTGCCACCGGTCCCGGGCGTACCGCCGCTCCCGGGCCTACCGCCGCTCCCAGGACCGTCGGTCCCAGGCACACCGCCGGTTCCGGGACCGCCGCTCCCCGGCGTGCCGTCGTCCTTGTGACCGATCCGGTCCAGCGCTTCCTTGGCCTTGCCCGTGCCGGACTGGATCTTGTCGCTGTACTTGCCCTTGGTCTTCTCGTCGACCAGTTTCGCCGCCTTGTCCAGGCCGTGGTCGATCTTCTCCCCGTGCTGCTGCGCGAGGTCGGCGACCTTGTCCTTGGCCGGGCTGAGCTTGGCCTTCAGCGAATCCAGGAGACCCATGGGGCACCTTCCCTCCGCGGACCCCCAAGGGGCCCGTGTTGCGTGTCCTGCCCCCAGGACCCCGGGGGCCTAGCGACGAGCGCCTTCGCCCGCCTCGTTGTCCGCGGCGGCCTCGGCCGATTGCTGCTTCGGGATCTCCACGGCCTCCGCGGCGACCGCTCCGGCCACCGCCTCCTCCGCGTCGACACCGTCCGCGTCCTCCGCGCCGTCCCCACGCTCGGCCGCGTCCACGACCTCGACCGCGCCGTCCGACTCCACCGTTCCGGACTCGGTCTCGGTCTTGGTCCCGGCCGCAGCCTCCAACGCGTCCGTCCCGGACTCCGCGTCGCCGTCCTCCGCCGGAGCGACGGCCCCGGCTTCCTCCGACTCCGGAGAGACCGCTGCCACATCCTTCTTCTTACGGCGAAACACTGCAAAAACGCCCATATTCACTCCATAGCGTACTCGGATGGGAGGGGTTCCGTGGCGATCGGCGGCGGGAACCTCGCAACAGGCAACGAAGTCGGAAGAGGCCCGTCACGTAGCTCATTCGGGGACGGGCCCGGAGGTTTGCGAGACTGGGGCGGTGAAAAGCGCAGCTCCCGCCCCGCGGGTCATCGCCGTCGTCGGCCCCACAGCGGCCGGAAAGTCCGATCTGGGTGTATTCCTGGCCCAGCAGCTCGGGGGCGAGGTCGTCAACGCAGACTCGATGCAGCTCTACCGGGGGATGGACATCGGGACCGCCAAACTGACGCCCGAGGAGCGCGGCGGCGTCCCGCACCACCTCCTCGACATCTGGGACGTGACCGAGGCCGCCAGCGTCGCCGAGTACCAGCGGCTCGCCCGCGCCGAGATCGACCGGCTGCTCGCGGCCGGCCGCACCCCCGTCCTCGTCGGAGGTTCCGGTCTGTACGTACGCGGGGCCGTGGACGCTCTGGAGTTCCCCGGCACCGACCCCGCCGTCCGGGCCCGGCTCGAGGCCGAGCTCGACGAGCGCGGCTCCGGCGTCCTGCACGCCCGGCTCGCCGACGCCGACCCCGAGGCGGCGCACGCGATCCTGCCGAGCAACGGACGCCGTATCGTCCGCGCCCTTGAGGTGATCGAGATCACCGGCAAGCCCTTCACCGCCAACCTGCCGGGGCACGACTCGGTCTACGACACCGTGCAGATCGGGGTCGACGTGGCCCGTCCCGAGCTGGACGAGCGGATCGCCACGCGCGTGGACCGGATGTGGGAGGCCGGACTCGTCGACGAGGTGCGCGCGCTGGAGGCGAGGGGGTTGCGCGAGGGGCGCACGGCGGCCCGCGCCCTCGGTTACCAGCAGGTACTCGCGGCGCTCGCGGGGGAGTGCACCGAGGACGAGGCGCGCGCGGAGACCGTGCGCGCGACGAAGCGCTTCGCCCGCCGGCAGGACTCGTGGTTCCGCCGCGACCCGCGTGTCCACTGGCTCAGCGGGGCCCTCGATCACCGGGGGGAACTCCCGGGAGAGGCGCTGTCGTTGGTCGAACGAGCGGTTACAGCCTGATCACGTGATGGCATCGGGACGCCCTGCCCGGCATTCCGGCGGTCAGGAGCGTGCCATCATCGAGCATCGATCGACCAAGTGGAGTTCCGAGTGGGGAGGGCGCGTGGCGATGGAGGCCGGCCCTCGCGACAGAGAACAGCACGAAGCGGCTCTCGGGGACCCGTTGGGTGCCCCCATGGGTGAACCGCCGGGTGCCCCGACGGGTGACGTGCCGGGTGGCACGCCGGGTCGTCGTCCGGTGGACGGCGACCTCCCGGCCGACCTTCCCGTCAGCCTTCCGATCGGCCTCCCCGTCGGCGCCCCGGGGCTGACCCCGGACGGCCCGGACGACATGGCGGGCACCGCCGTCGAGGTGGACGCCGACGAGGTCGAGGTCGAGCTCCGTCCGCAGCGCAGGCTGCGGATCTGGCAGCTCGCCCCGATCGTGGGTCTGGCCGCCGTCGGCTCGCTGATGTTCGCCTTCCCGCTCGCCTTCGGTTCGGGGGACGGCGGCGCCGTCCTCGCCATGCTCGGGCTGCTGATCAGCTCGTGCGCGGCGGGCTGGGGCATGATGGCCGCCCGCAAGGTCGGCTACACCTGGCCGGGACTCCCGCAGCGCGGTTCGGGCGAGCGCCCGAACTGGCGGTACCTCGCCCTGTACGTGTCGACGATCGCGGCTCTGGTCGCCCTCGCGGTCTGGCGCGTCGCCCGCCTGCGCTGAGCGCGGGACCGAGCGGACGACGGGCAAGGGACACGGGCCGCTCCCTGCACGACCGGCACCCTGTGCACGACCGGCACCCTGTGCGCGGCCGGCAGCCCTGTGGACGGCCGGGCCGCCTGTCGGAGCCACCCCGTACAGTTGATCTCGTGACCAGCACGCAGACCTCGCCGCTCCCCTTCCTCAAGGGCCACGGCACCGAGAACGACTTCGTGATCGTCCCCGACGCGGAGAACGCCGTCGACCTGCCCCCGGCGGTCGTCGCGCGGCTCTGCGACCGGCGGGCCGGCATCGGCGGCGACGGGCTGCTGCACGTCGTGCGCAGCGCCGCCCACCCCGAGGCGCGGCAGATGGCCGAAGAGGCCGAGTGGTTCATGGACTACCGGAACGCCGACGGGTCGGTCGCCGAGATGTGCGGGAACGGGGTCCGGGTCTTCGCCCGCTACCTGGAGCACGCCGGGCACGTCAGCACGGGCGAGGTGGCCGTCGCCACCCGAGGCGGGATCAAGCGCGTCCACCTGGACAAGGACGGCTCCGTCACCGTCGCCATGGGCCGCGCGGCCCTGCCCGAGGCCGGCGTCACCGTCACCGTCGACGGCCGCAGCTGGCCCGCGCGGAACGTGAACATGGGCAATCCGCACGCGGTCGCCTTCGTCGAGGACCTCGACCACGCCGGCACCCTGTTCACGGAGCCGCCGTACGAGCCCGCCGCGGTCTACCCGGACGGGGTGAACATCGAGTTCGTCGCGGACCGCGGTCCCCGCCACGTGGCCATGCGGGTCCACGAGCGCGGCGCGGCCGAGACGCGCTCCTGCGGCACGGGTGCGTGCGCCGTGGCCGTCGCCACCGCCCGCCGGGACGGCGCCGACCCGGCCGAGAGCGGCACCCCCGTGACGTACACCGTCGACGTGCTCGGCGGGACCTTGGTGATCACCGAGCACCCCGACGGCCGGATCGACATGACGGGCCCCGCCGTGATCGTCGCCGAGGGCACCGTCGACCCTGCCTGGCTCGGCTGAGGCGAGAGATCGCCGGGTTCGACGAGATCGCCGGATTCGAAGGAAGCGACGAAATCGAAACAGTCAACGACTGATTTGTCGCTCGAATGGGTGATCCGTTTCACGCTGAGCGAGAGGGCGACTGCGCCACGTGGTGGGGTCGGTAGCATCAAGCACCGGCCCCCAGGGCACGCCTGGCCCGCCCACCGCCGGTCGACGTTGCCGGAGGTGCCCCATGAGCGCAGAGGCCACCAACCCTGTGAGCGCGGCGGAAGCCGCCGTCACCGATGCGACCGTCCGCAGACGCGGACGCGCCAGGATCGACCTCCGCCGGCTCGGCCGCGCCGCCCTGCTCGGCGCCACCGCGGGACCGGCGCCCCGTGACCGGCTGCCCGACGCCATCAGCCATGTCGCCGAGGCGCACCGCGCCCAGCACCCCGATGCCGACCTCACGGTGCTCCGTCGGGCGTACGTCCTCGCCGAGTCCTCGCACCGGGGCCAGTTTCGCAAGAGCGGCGAGCCGTACATCACCCATCCGCTCGCGGTGACCCTGATCCTCGCCGAACTCGGCGCGGAGACGACCACCTTGACCGCCTCCCTCCTCCACGACACGGTCGAGGACACCGAGGTGACACTCGATCAGGTGCGCAGGGAGTTCGGCGACGAGGTCGCCTACCTCGTCGACGGCGTCACCAAGGTGGAGAAGATCGACTACGGCGCCGCCGCCGAACCCGAGACCTTCCGCAAGATGCTGGTCGCCACCGGCAACGACGTCCGGGTGATGTCGATCAAGCTGGCCGACCGGCTCCACAACATGCGCACCCTTGGGGTGATGCGGGCCGAGAAACAGGCCAGGATCGCCAAGGTCACCCGCGACGTCCTCATTCCGCTCGCCGAGCGGCTCGGCGTCCAGGCCCTCAAGACCGAGCTGGAGGATCTCGTCTTCGCCATCCTCCACCCCGAGGAGTACGAGACCACCCGCGCGCTCATCGCGGGCAACCCGCACGCCGGTGACGCGCTGGGCGCGGTCGCGGAACAGGTGTCCGCGGTGCTGCGCGAGGCGGGGATCGGCGCCGAAGTCGTCGTCCGCCCCCGGCACTTCGTCTCCGTCCACCGGGTCCGCCTCAAGCGCGGCGAGCTGCGCGGCTGCGACTTCGGACGGCTTCTCGTCCTGGTCGCGGAGGACGCGGACTGTTACGCGGTCCTCGGCGAGCTCCACACGTGCTTCACCCCGGTGATCTCCGAGTTCAAGGACTTCATCGCGGCCCCCAAGTTCAACCTGTACCAGTCCCTGCACACCGCGATCGCCGCCCCGGACGGCGCCGTGGCCGAGGTCCTCATCCGGACCCACCGGATGCACAAGGTCGCGGAGGCGGGAGTCGTCGCCCTGGGCAACCCGCACGTCGGCCAGGAGGCCACCGGGCAGCCGTCGGGCCCGGCGGACGGGGGCACCGCGCCCCGGCCGAGCGCCCAGGGCTCCGACGCCGAGCGGGGAAGGCCGGCCCGCCCGAGCGGCACGACCGCCCCCGGAACCACCGCCGAGCCCGACCCCATGCGCCGGCCCTCCACGGCCGACGGCCCCGGCACGACAGACGGACACGGCAGGACGGTTCGGCCCGGAACGTTCGACCGCCCCGGCCCGACAAACGTCTCTGCCCCGCCCCGCGCCCCCGGAACCCCCGCCCGGCAGGCCACCGGCGCCGCCCGCCAGGCCGGGACGGCCGAAAAGCCCGGCGTGACGAGCCAACCCGCCGTTGCCGACGGTCCAGGCGCCGCCGACCTGCCTGGTAACACCCGCCAGACCGGGACGTCCGATGAGCCCGGCGGGATGTACCAGCCCACCCCTGCCGATGGTCTCGGCATGGCCGACCGGCCGGGCGCGGCGCGCCAGCCCGGCACGGCGGCTGACGGTCCTCGCATGGCCGACCGGCCCGGCGCCGCTGGCCTGGCGGGGACGTCCGATGATCCCGGCGCGGTGGGTCAGTCCGGCGCTGTGCGTCAGGCAGGCACGGCCGACGGCTCCGGCCTGGCCGACCGATCGGGCGCCGCCGACTCGGCCGGGACCTCCGACCAGTCCAGCGCGACGCGGCACCCCGCCCCTGCCGGCGGTCCCGGCACCGCCGAACGGCCGGGCGCCGCCCGCCAGGCCGCGACGACCGAAAAGCCCGGCGCGACGAATCAGCCCACCCCCACCGACCGTCCCACCCCCACCGACCGTCCCGGCACCGCAGAGCACCCCGGCACCGCCGACCGCCTCGGCATTTCCGACCACCCCGGCGCCACCCCCCAGCCCGACCTCACCCCCCAGCCCGCCTCCATCCCTCCGCCGCACTCCACCGCGCAGCGGTGCGACGCCCCCGACCGCCCGGTCGAGGACGGTGAGCGTGTCGACCCCACCCGCCCCGGCTGGCTCTCCCGGCTTCTCGACTGGCAGCAGGCGGCTCCCGACCCCGACACGTTCTGGACCTCGCTCCGCGCCGACCTCGCAGAGGATGACGAGATCACCGTCTTCCGCGCCGACGGCAGCGCCCCCGGAACGATCAGCCTGCCTGCCGGAGCCAGCTGCGTGGACGCCGCCTACGCGCAGCACGGCGAGGCCGCCCACGCCTGCCTCGGCGCCCGAGTCAATGGGCGCCTCGCACCGCTGAGCACAGTCCTCGGAGACGGCGACACCGTGCAGTTGCTGCTCGCCCAGGACACCGTGTCCGGGCCCTCCCCGGAGTGGCTGGACCACGCCCGTACCCCCGCCGCGCGGATCGCGATCACCCGCTGGCTCCAAGCGCACCCGGAGAACACCGCGCCCCCCGCCCCCGCCACCGGCCCCCGCCCGCCGGCCAACCTCACCGCCGAGCGCCGCGAAGGCGCGCAGCTCCACGCCGACCTGGAGGGGGAGCCGCGCGCGGCCGTCCGCCCCGCGGGCTGCTGCACCCCCGTACCGCCGGACGAGATCACCGGCTTCCGGGTACGCGGCGGGTCGGTCACCGTCCACCGCGCGGGCTGCGCGGCCGTCGACACCATGCGCAGGCTGGGCCGCGACCCCGTCACCGTCCGCTGGGGCGACACGGCCCAGGGCAGGGTCACCCTGGTCGCGGAGTCCTTCGGCCGCCCCGGTCTCCTCGCCGACCTCACGGAGGCGATCGCCGTCGCCGGGGCCGCCGTCGTCTCCGCGACCGTCGAGCCGCCCAGCGAGCAGCGGGTCCGCCACACGTACACCCTCCACCTGCCCGACGTGGCCCGGCTCGCCGCCCTGATGCGGGCGATGCGGGACGTACCAGGGGTGTACGACGTGACCCGCGCCCGCCACCGCCCGTCCCCGCAACGACGCCGGACCTGACCGCCGCCCCCTGCCTGCGCCCCGCGCCCGTCCCGGCCCCGCACCCGACCCGCACCCGGCCCGGCCCGCCCCCCCATCCCCCGGTCCGCACCCGCGCTGGGGCCCCACCCGCCCCGCCCCCCGCCCCCCACATGACCCCCTTCGGGTGGCAGGCGTGCGCGCCGCACCGGGGAGCGAGCGCAGCCCTGGTAGCCGTAGGGCCAGTCCTCCGGAAAGGCCTGGCCCATGCCGCTCGTCCGTACAAACCCGCGCCGCCCGCGGTGGCTCCGCTCCGCCGTCCTGGTCGCCGCCTCCGCGGGGCTCGTCGCCGCCGCCCTGCCCGCCCCGGCGCCCCTCGGCATCGGGGACCCGCTCTTCCCGCACCTCGGCAATCCCGGCTACGACGTCCTCGCGTACGACATCGCTCTCACCTACCCGGGCGCCAACACCGAACCGCTGCCCGCCGTGACCCGGATCGACGCCCGCGCCACCGACGACCTGGAACGGCTCAACCTCGACTTCACCCACGGCACGGTCTCCGCCGTCACCGTCGACGACCAGCCCGCCGCGTACACCAGCAGCGGTGAGGACCTGGTCGTCACCCCCGCCGAGCCGATCGACGCGGGCGAGCAGATCGAGATCACCGTCACCCACACCAGCGACCCCAGCGGCCCCGCCGACACCGGCGGCTGGGTCCGCACCGGCGACGGTCTCGCCATGGCCAACCAGGCCGACGCCGCCCACCGGGTCTTCCCGTCGAACGACCACCCGGCGGACAAGGCGTACTTCACCTTCCGGATCACGGCCCCCAGCGAGCTCACCGCCGTCGCCAACGGCCTCCCCACCGGCCGTGTCACCCGGGGCGCCACCACCACCTGGACGTACCGCACCCGCCATCCCATGGCCACCGAGCTCGCGCAGGTCTCCATCGGCCGCTCCACGGTCGTGCACCGGACCGGACCCCACGGCCTGCCCGTACGGGACGTGGTGCGCACCGCCGACCGGACGCTCATGGAACCCTGGCTGCGCCGGACCCCGGGGCACCTGGAGTGGATGGAGCGGCAGGTCGGCCCGTACCCCTTCGAGACCTACGGGGTGCTCGTCGCGGACGCCGAGACGGGTTTCGAGCTGGAGACCCAGACGCTCTCGCTGTTCGAACGCGGCCTCTTCACCGAGCCCGCCTACCCGGAGTGGTACGTCGACTCGATCATGGTGCACGAGCTGGCCCACCAGTGGTTCGGCAACAGTGTCTCGCCCCGGACCTGGTCCGACCTGTGGCTCAACGAAGGGCATGCGAGCTGGTACGAGGCGCTGTACGCCGAGGAGACCGCCGGCAAGTCCCTGGAGACGCGGATGAAGGCCGCCTACGCGGCCTCGGACGGGTGGCGCGCCGACGGCGGCCCCCCGGCGGCCCCCAAGCCCCCCTCGCCCACGCACAAGATCAGCCTCTTCCGGCCCGTCGTGTACGACGGCAGCGCCCTGATCCTCTACGCGCTCCGCCAGGAGATCGGCACCGAGGCCTTCCGCACCGTCGAGCGCCGCTGGGTCGCCGACCACCGCGACGGCACCGCCACGACCGCCGACTTCATCGCCCTGGCCTCCGAGGTCGCGGGACGGGACCTCACCGCCTTCCTCCGCGGCTGGCTGTACGAGGCGAAGACCCCGGCGATGCCCGGGCACCCGGACTGGCGCAGCCGCCCGGCCGGGGCCGCGACGACCGCCCCGAAACCCGGATGACGGGCCCGGCGGGGCCGTGTCACCATCGTCCTCGTCATCGTCCGGTCGGTGACGCGGCCGACGGTCCCGGGAATCTTCCGGCGGCCTCACGCGTTGCCACGGCATAAGACTCATCGCTTCATCGAAGCAATCGATGTGAAGCAATCGACGTAAGGATCAAATGACCTCCTCTTCTTCCCCTTCCCAGGACGAGCAGAGCTTCGCGGAGACGAGCCGAACCGAGAGCCTTCGGGCCGATGCCCTGATGGAAGAGGACGTCGCCTGGAGCCACGAGATCGACGGAGAGCGGGACGGCGACCAGTTCGACCGCTCCGAGCGCGCGGCACTCCGCCGTGTCGTCGGACTCTCCACCGAGCTCGAGGACGTCACCGAGGTCGAGTACCGCCAGCTGCGCCTCGAGCGCGTCGTGCTGGTCGGTGTGTGGACCTCGGGGACCGTCCAGGACGCGGAGAACTCCCTCGCGGAACTCGCGGCCCTCGCCGAGACGGCGGGCGCCCTCGTGCTCGACGGCGTGATCCAGCGCCGTGACAAGCCGGACCCGGCGACCTTCATCGGATCCGGCAAGGCGCGCGAGCTGCGCGACATCGTGGTCGAGACCGGCGCCGACACCGTCGTCTGCGACGGCGAGCTCAGCCCCGGCCAGCTCATCGCCCTCGAAGACGTCGTCAAGGTCAAGGTGGTCGACCGGACCGCCCTGATCCTCGACATCTTCGCCCAGCACGCCAAGTCCCGAGAGGGCAAGGCGCAGGTCGCGCTCGCGCAGATGCAGTACATGCTGCCGCGCCTGCGCGGCTGGGGTCAGTCGCTCTCCCGGCAGATGGGTGGCGGCGGCGGTGGCGGCATGGCCACGCGCGGTCCCGGTGAGACCAAGATCGAGACCGACCGGCGCCGCATCCGCGAGAAGATGGCGAAGATGCGCCGGGAGATCGCGGAGATGAAGACCGGCCGCGACATCAAGCGGCAGGAGCGCCGCCGTAACAAGGTGCCGTCGGTCGCCATCGCCGGCTACACCAACGCCGGCAAGTCGTCCCTGCTCAACCGCCTCACCGGCGCGGGCGTGCTCGTGGAGAACTCGCTGTTCGCCACGCTCGACCCGACCGTACGCCGGGCCGAGACGCCCACCGGCCGGGTCTACACCCTGGCCGACACCGTCGGCTTCGTCCGGCACCTGCCGCACCACCTGGTCGAGGCGTTCCGTTCCACCATGGAGGAGGTCGGCGAGTCCGACCTCATCCTGCACGTGGTGGACGGCTCGCACCCCGCCCCGGAGGAGCAGCTGGCCGCCGTGCGCGAGGTCTTCCGGGACGTCGGCGCGGTGAACGTACCGGAGATCGTCGTCGTCAACAAGGCGGACGCGGCGGACCCGCTGGTGCTCCAGCGTCTGCTGCGGATGGAGAAGCACTCCATCGTGGTCTCGGCCCGATCGGGCCAGGGCATCGAGGAGCTGCTCGCGCTCATCGACTCCGAGCTTCCCCGCCCGCAGGTCGAGCTCGAAGCCCTCGTGCCGTACACGCAGGGCGGGCTCGTCTCGCGGGTGCACGCCGAGGGCGAGGTCGAGTCCGAGGAGCACACCCCGGAGGGCACCCTGCTCAAGGCCCGGGTGCACGAGGAGCTGGCGGCGATGCTCGCGCCGTACGTTCCCGCCGCGCACTGACCCACGGCTGAACGACTGAGGGCGCTGCCCCCTCCCGTAAGGGAAAGGGGGGCAGCGCCCTCAGTCATGTTGTGTACGGCTTGCCGCAGGGCTCTCGCCCAGGGTCAGCGGGCGAACTTCTTGCTGACCATCTCGTGGGCCGCCTTGGCGCCCCGACCCAACTGCGGTCCGGCGAGCCAGCCGTTGCCGCCGGCCGGGCCGATCGACGTGTTCGACACGAGCGCCGTCTTGCCGTTCGACATGACGCGGAACCAGCCGCCGCCCGAGGAACCAGCGGTCATCGTGCAACCGATCCGGTACATCGCCGGCGTGGCCGGGAAGGTGGTGTACCGGCTCGCCCGGTCGAGGCACTTGTGCATGATCATGCCGTTGAACGGCGGCGCCGCCGGGTAGCCCCAGGCGCCCACCGTTCCCGCACTCGCGGGGGCCGGAGCGGAGAAGTCGACCGGCAGAGCGGCGCCGACGGTCTCCTCCAGGGACTTGGCGCCCCGCTGCGGCTTCACGTGCAGCACGGCGTAGTCGTAGGGCCAGGCCTGGTTGGACCCGCCGGACTTGATCCACTCACCCGAGGTCACGGCCCAGTCGGCCCAGTACTGGCCGTACGGGTACACCTCGTGCGGCTTCGCGTTGTTGAGCGCGGCGGGGGACTTGCCCAGGTCGTTGAAGGCCGGGACGAAGGTGATGTTGCGGTACCAGCCGCCCTTCTTGCCCGCGTGGACGCAGTGGCCGGCCGTCCAGACCAGGTTGGACTTCCCGGGCCGGCGCGGGTCCTTCACGATCGTGCCGGAGCAGACCATGTGGCCCTGCGGCGAGTCGAAGAAGATCTTCCCGACCGGTGCCGCGTTGCGGTGGTACGGCGTCTTCTCGCGCTGCGCCCTGACAGGGCGGGGCGTCGGGTCGCTGCCGCTGCCCCCGGCCTGCGTGGTGATCGTCTGGTCCGGGCTCTTCGCCGACTGCATGCGCGCCGGGTCCCAGAGCCCCTCGATCACCGGGTTGACGAAGTCCTCGGCCTCACGGAGCCAGGTCTTCGTGTCCCAGTTCTTCCATTCGCCGTCCTTCCACTTGTCCGGGTCGACGCCGTGCTTCTTGAGCTTGTCGGCGAGGTCCTTGGGGAGGTCGGTGCCCCCGCTGTCGGCGGCCCCGCCGTCGGTGCTCGGCGCGGAGCTGCTGGCTCCGGCGGCCGGCTTGTCCGCTGCCGGGGTCTCGGTGGGACCGCAGGCGGTGGCGGTCAGCGCGAGCGCGGTGACCAGGCCGAGAGCGGCTGGC
Organism: Streptomyces sp. NPDC002773; assembly: GCF_040295605.1. Classification (NCBI taxonomy): domain Bacteria; kingdom Bacillati; phylum Actinomycetota; class Actinomycetes; order Kitasatosporales; family Streptomycetaceae; genus Streptomyces; species Streptomyces sp. NPDC002773. Next base: position 135,327 of record NZ_JBEOVO010000012.1, on the reverse strand, counting down.
AGGAGTCGTACGGAACGCATGTGGTGAATTCCCCCTGAGATGATTCCGCGTCCGGGACGGGCGACGTTCTCGTGTGGCGTGTTATCGCCTTGACGTTGCCATGGACGCGTCACTTGCGGTGCACAGTATGCCGGTCGGGCCGACGGACCGGACGTGGGGGAGGCGGGGTCCGCGGACCCCGCCTCCAGTCGAACGGGCGTTACTGCCCGGCGTACTTCTTGCTGACCGCGTCGAAGATGGCCTTCGCCTCGGGGCCGAGGCGCGGACCGGCGAGCCAACCCGCCGACGCGGGGCCGATCGAGGTGTTCGACACCAGCGCCGGCTTGCCGTCACTGCCCTGGCCGACCCAGCCGCCACCGGACGAACCGCCGGTCATGGTGCAGCCGATGCGGTACATCGTCGGCTGCTTCGCCTTCAGCGACAGCCGGCCCGGCTTGTCCGCGCACTGGAACATCTTCTGACCGTCGAACGGCGGCGCCGCCGGGTAACCGGTCGCCTCCAGGCTCGTGATCTTCGGCACCGCCGGCGCGGTGAAGTCCACCGGAAGCGCCGAACCGACCGTCTCCTCAAGAGACTTGTCCGAGCCGCCCTTCTCCGGAGTCACCTGGATGACCGCGAAGTCGTACGGGGCGCCCGCACCACCGGTGGACGCACCCTCGGCGATCCACTGGTCGGAGGTCTTGACCCAGTCTGCCCACCACACGCCGTACGGAGCGATCTGCTCCCGCGTCGCCTTCTCGAGGTCGGCGGTCGACAGCGCGGCGTCGTTGTACGAGGGCACGAAGGCGATGTTGCGGTACCAGCCGCCCTTCTTGCCCTTGTGCACGCAGTGGCCGGCCGTCCACACCATGTTGGACTTGCCGGGGTGCGCCGGGTCCTTCACGACCGTGGCCGAGCAGACCATCGAGCCCTCGGGGCCGTCGAAGAAGACCTTCCCGGACTCGGGGGCGTTGGCGTGGTACTTCGGCGCCACGGCCTTCGCCCGCACCGGGTTCGGCGTCGGGTCGGTCACGCCCTCGTCACCCGAGATGTCCTCCTCCTCGACCGGCTTGTCGGGGCGCTCGGCGTCCCGCATCCGGTCCGGGTCCCAGAGGTCCTCGATGATCGGGTTGACGAAGTCCTTGGCCTCACGCAGCCACTTGTCGCGGTCCCAGTTCTTCCACTCGCCGTCGCGCCACTTGTCGACGTCGATCCCGTGCTCCTTCAGACGATTCTTCAGGTCCTCCGGAATCTTGATCTTGTCGGCCGGGTTCTGGGCGGTCGCGGGCGCGCTGGGCTTGTCTCCCGCGTTCTCCTCGCTCGGCCCGCAGGCCGTGGCGGTGAGCGTCAGCGCCGCGACGGCGGAAGCCACCGTCAGCAGCGGACGAATCGATCGCATCTCGTGATCCCCCTGGGACTACGTCAACTTGTGCATGGACGAACAGCGGCCGTGCCCGCACGGACAGCGACCGACGGCCCCCACTATGCCGGTGCCGGAGGGGACGGTACGCGGCCGGTCGGCGGTTCCGGTCATCGTTCGGCCGTTGCCGTCCCGTGATCCGGGACACGCCAAGTTCTTGCCTCCGGCCCGTGATCCCCGGCAGTTCGCGTCGTTGGTACGTACGGGGGACACAACGGTGGTGCCGAGGGCGGCCCTTGCGGCGGCTCCACGACGCCCCGATGTGCAACGCAACCGTTACAGCGGGAGGACACCGAGCCGTGGCCGTGACCGAATCAGCTCCGGCCGCCCCACCGGCCGCGCGGACCCAGCCCCGAACACCCGACGGGCCCGCCGACGCACCACCCGGGGCGCCCGGCACTGGAGCGAGCGGCACCGGAGCGCCGGGCCTCGGGGAGCCTGGCACCGGAGCGCCGGGCACCAGGGCGTACGACCCGATGGTCCGAGGCACCCCGGACCACGGAGTTCCGGACCACGGAGTTCCGGACCAGGGCAGGGGCGGGTACGAAGCAATCCTGCGCCGGCAGTCCCTGCGCGAGTCCGCGGCCCGCACCTACGCCCGCTCCCTGCCCATCGTGCCGGTACGGGCCCGGGGGCTGACCATCGAGGGCGCCGACGGCCGCCGCTATCTCGACTGTCTCTCCGGCGCCGGGACCCTCGCCCTCGGGCACAACCACCCCGTCGTCCTGGAAGCCATCAAGAAGGTCCTCGACTCGGGCGCCCCGCTGCACGTGCTCGACCTGGCCACCCCGGTGAAGGACGCCTTCACCTCCGAGCTGTTCACCACCCTCCCGGGTGACCTCGCCGACAACGCCCGCGTTCAGTTCTGCGGCCCCGCGGGCACGGACGCCGTCGAGGCGGCCCTCAAGCTCGTCCGCACCGCCACCAGCCGCAGCGGCCTGCTCGCCTTCACCGGCGCCTACCACGGCATGACGGCCGGTGCCCTCGCCGCCTCGGGCGGAGCGACCGACGTCAGCGTCACCCGGCTGCCCTACCCCCAGCAGTACCGCTGCCCCTTCGGTGTCGGCGGCGCCCGCGGCGCCCAACTGGCCGCCCGTTGGACCGAGAGCCTCCTCGACGACCCCAAGAGCGGTGTCCCCGCCCCCGCCGGAATGATCGTCGAGGCCGTCCAGGGTGAAGGCGGGGTCATTCCCGCGCCCGACGACTGGCTGCGCCGGATGCGCCGGATCACCGCCGACCGCTCCATCCCGCTCGTCGTCGACGAGGTCCAGACCGGCGTCGGCCGCACCGGCGCCTTCTGGGCCGTCGAACACAGCGGCGTCGTCCCCGACGTGATGGTCCTCTCCAAGGCCATCGGCGGCTCCCTGCCTCTCGCCGTCATCGTCTACAGATCCGAGCTCGACGCCTGGGAACCCGGTGCCCACGCGGGCACCTTCCGCGGCAACCAGCTCGCCATGGCCGCGGGGACGGCCACCCTCGCGTACGTCCGCGAGAACAAGCTCGCCGAGCGGGCCGGCATCCTCGGTGCCCGTATCCTCGGCCGGCTACGGGGCCTCGCCGCCGCCCACCCCTGCGTCGGCGACGTCCGTGGCCGGGGCCTGATGATCGGCGTCGAACTCGTCGACCCCGACGCGGCGGGCCCCGACGACTCCGTGCCGCCCGCCGCCCCCGCTCTGGCCCTCGCCGTCCAGCAGGAGTGCCTCGTCCGCGGGCTCATCGTCGAACTCGGCGGCCGCCACTCCGCGGTGGTCCGGCTCCTGCCTCCGCTCACCCTCACCGACGAGCAGGCCACCGCCGTCCTGGACCGGTTCGCCGACGCCCTGGCCGCGGCCGAACGGGCCCACACCCCCCAACTGCCCGCCGTCCGCCGGGCCACGGCCCCCCGGACCGCCCCCGGGCCGTCCCACTGACCCGGACCGCCCCCGGCCCCACCCCAAGGAAGCCCCCGTGAACGCCACGCCCCCCTCCCCGGCGCCCGAGACCGAGGCCCCCCGCACCGTCCAGGAACTCGCCCCCCAGGCCCCCCTCCCCCCTGAGGCACGCGACACCCCCCTGCCCCCCGACGCACACGCCCCCCAGGAACCCGGCACCCCGCCCAACACGGACGGGTCTGGCACGGACGGGTCTGGCACGGACGGGTCCGGCACCGACGCATCCGGCACCCACAGGCCAGGCACCCACAACCCCGGCACCCACGGGTCCGGTGGCGCCGACCCCACCGTCCCGCGCCAGCACACCGGTCCGCACGACTCCCGGCCGCACCGCCCGGTCACCGGCGCCGACCCCCTGGACGACCCGGACCCGCAGCGCGCCGCCGACACGGCCGCCATCGAGAACCTCCTCCGCTGCTGGGTGCGGGAGAAGAACCTCCCCGCTCCCGGTTCCACCACCCTGCGCATCGCCCTCGACGCCAGCGGCACCGCCCTTCTCGTCCCCGTCCGCTACTGGTCGCCCACCGGCTGGCACCGCTTCGGCGCCCCCTCCCTCGAAGGACTCCCGGCCACGGCTCCGACCGTCGACGCCGTGACCGTGGCGGCCCTGCTCAGCCGGGAGACCGGCCGCCCCGAGGGCACCGAACTCGTCGGCAGGGTCGCCGACTCCGCCCGCCGCACCGCAGACTTCCTCACCGAGAGCCGCCACCGGCCCCAGCCGCACCCGGACGCCGACCTCTTCCTCGCCGCCGAACAATCCCTGTTGCTCGGCCACCCCCTCCACCCCACTCCCAAGAGCCGCGAAGGCCTCTCCGACGCCGAGGCCCGGCTCTACTCACCCGAACTGCGAGGCTCCTTCCCGCTCCACTGGTTCGCCGTCGACCCCTTCGTCCTGGCCTCGGACTCCGCCTGGACCGAACAGGGCCGTCCCGTCACCGCGGAGCAACTCGCCACCGGCCTCGCCGAAGGGCTGACGCTCCCCGCCCGCACCGCACCGCTGCCCCTGCACCCCTGGCAGGCACGCGAACTGCTGCACCGTCCCGACATCCACGCCCTCCTCGACGCCGGGCTTCTGCACGACCTCGGTGTCCACGGCAGCCCCTGGCACCCCACCTCCTCCGTCCGTACCGTGCACCGCCCCGGCGCACGGGCCATGCTGAAGCTCTCCCTCGGCCTGCGGATCACCAACTCCCGCCGTGAGAACCTCCGCAAGGAACTCCACCGGGGCGTCGAGGTCCACCGACTGCTCCGCACCGGCCTCGTCGACGAGTGGCAGGCCGCCTACCCGGGCTTCGACATCGTCCGCGACCCCGCCTGGCTCGCCGTCGACGCCCCGGACGGCACCCCCGTCCCCGGACTCGACGTCATGATCCGCCACAACCCCTTCGGGCCCGGCGACGACGCCGTCTGCATCGCCTCCCTCACCACCCCCCGCCCCTGGCCCGGGGCCATCACGGTGCGCTCCCGCCTCGCCGACGTCATCGGCCGGCTCGCCGCCCGCACCGGCCGCCCCCTCACGGCCGTCTCCGCCGAGTGGTTCCTCCGCTACCTCGACCACGTCGTCCGCCCCATCCTCTGGCTCGACGGTCACGCCGGCATCGCCCTGGAAGCCCACCAGCAGAACACCCTGGTACTCCTCGACCCCGACGGCTGGCCCGTCGGCGGCCGCTACCGCGACAATCAGGGCTACTACTTCCGCGAGTCCCACCGGGGAGAGCTGGAGAGCCGTCTCCCCGGCATCGGCGCCGACAGCGACACCTTCGTCTCCGACCAGGTGACCGACGAGCGCTTCGCCTACTACCTCGGCATCAACAACGTCCTCGGTCTGATCGGCGCATTCGGCGCCCAGCACCTCGCCGACGAACGCGTCCTGCTCGCCGCCCTCCGCAGCTTCCTCACCTCCGCCACCAGCCTGGGCTCACCCCTGCCGCACCGACTCCTGGAAGCAGCGACCCTGCGCAGCAAGGCCAACCTCCTCACCCGGCTCCACGGCCTGGACGAACTCGTCGGACCCGTCGACACCCAGTCCGTCTACGTCACCGTCACCAACCCCCTCCGTCCCTGAGCCCGCCCACCGAGGACCACCGCCCCGACCGCACCGCCGAGAGGAGAGCGACACCGTGTCACCCACCCGCCCACCGGCAGACCCGCCCGGCGACGACACCCTCGACCTGAGGCTCGACGACCTCGTCGCCCTCCTCGAAGGCGGTCACCTCGAGGCCGAGGTCCTCGACGGCGACCTGCTGGACTCCATCGCCTCCTGGAAACCGGCCGACACCCCCGTCGGCACCTTCCGGCTCGTCCCCGTACGACTCGACAGGGACCTACCGCTCCTCACCCGATGGATGAACGACCCCGCCGTCTCCGCCTTCTGGGAACTCGCCGGACCCGAGACCGTGACCGCCGAGCACCTCCGCGCCCAGATCGAAGGCGACGGCCGCAGCGTCCCCTGCCTCGGCGTGCTCGACGCCACGCCCATGAGCTACTTCGAGATCTACCGCGCCGACCTCGACCCGCTCGCCCGGCACTACCCGGCGCGCCCCCACGACACCGGTATCCATCTGCTGATCGGAGGCGTCGCCGACCGGGGCCGCGGCGTGGGCACCACCCTTCTGCGCGCCGTCGCCGATCTCGTCCTCGACCACCGTCCCCGATGCACACGCGTCGTCGCCGAACCCGACATCCGTAACACCCCCTCCGTCTCGGCCTTCCTCGGCGGCGGCTTCCGCTATGCGGCGGAAGTCGACCTCCCCGACAAACGAGCGGCGCTCATGATGCGTGACCGCGCCCTCCGTCACGTTCTGTGAACAACCCTCTGTCTTCTATACACCGCTCGGCCCACAGCGGTTCCCACCCCGAGGAGTCCTCGTGTCGACGTCCCCTGCACCCCACGACTCCGCTCAGCCCACAGCGCCCTCCCCGTCCCCCACGGACGGACCGGCGCCCGCACCCGAGCTGCTCGCGCCCCCCGAGCTGAACGCCGCCGCCTGGACCCGGGCCTCGACCCGCCTCCTCACCAAGGCCCTCGCCGAGTTCGCCTACGAGGAGATCGTCGAACCCGTGCCCGCGGCCGACGGCGCACCCGGCACCCATGCCCTGCGGCTCGACGACGGTTCCGCCCTCGCCTTCCGCGCCCGCCGCGGCGCCTACGGCAGCTGGTACATCGCCCCCGGCTCCCTCACCCACGAGGGCCGGCCCATGACCGACCCTCTCGACTTCCTGATCCGCGCCCGCCGACTCCTCCGGCTCGACGGCGCCACTCTCGGACATCTCATCCGCGAGCTCTCCGCCACCCTCGCCGCCGACGCCCGCCTCGACCACACGGCGCTCTCCGCCGCCCGCCTCGCCGACCTCTCCTACGCGGAACTCGAGGGCCACCAGACCGGCCACCCCTGGCTCGTCCTCAACAAGGGGCGCATCGGCTTCTCCGCCACCGACGCCGCCCGCTGGGCCCCCGAGGCCCGACGCGCCACCCGGCTGCCCTGGATCGCCGTCAGCAACCGCATCGCCGCCTACCGAGGCGTGACCGGCCTAGACACCCCCGACCGCCTCTACACCCAGGAGCTCGACCCCGAGGTCCACGCCGCCTTCCGCGCCGAGCTGACCGCCCGCGGCCACCAACCCGACGACTACCTCCTGCTGCCCGTCCACCCCTGGCAGTGGGACGAGATCCTGCTTCCCCTCTACGCCCCCGCCGTCGCCGCCGGGACCGTCGTCCCGCTCGGAGCCGACCGCGACCTGCGGCTTCCCCAGCAGTCGGTCCGCACCTTCCTCAACACCAGCCGCCCCGACCGGCACACCGTCAAACTTCCGCTGTCGGTGCTCAACACCCTCGTCTGGCGCGGCCTGCCCACCGAACGGACCCTCGCCGCGCCGGCCGTCACCGCCTGGGTCCACGGCGTGCGCGACACCGATCCGTTCCTGCGGGACGAGTGCGGAGTGGTCCTTCTCGGCGAGGTCGCCTCCGTCACGGTCGAGCACCCTCTGTACGACCGGCTGCCGGAAGTCCCGTACCAGTACAAGGAACTCCTCGGCGCGATCTGGCGCGAACCGCTCCGGCTGCCCCCGGGCGAGCGCGCCCGCACGCTGGCCTCCCTGCTCCACACGGACCCCGAAGGACGGGCGTTCGTCGCGGAACTCGTCGAACGCTCCGGACTCGCCCCCGCCGTCTGGCTCCAGCACCTCTTCGCGGCCCTGCTGCCGCCACTGCTGCACTTCCTCTACCGATACGGCACGGTCTTCTCCCCGCACGGCGAGAACGCCATCGTCGTCTACGACGGCGAGGACGTTCCCGTACGTCTGGCGATCAAGGACTTCGTCGACGACGTGAACATCAGCGCCCAGCCGCTTCCCGAGCACGACACGCTGCCGGACGACGTCCGCGCCGTCCTTCTGACCGAAGAGCCCGACTTCCTCGTCCAGTTCATCCATTCGGGGCTCTTCGTCGGAGTCTTCCGCTACCTGGCACCGCTCTGCGAGGAACAACTCGACGTGCCCGAGGAAGAATTCTGGGCCCTCGTCCGCGCGGAGATCATCCGCCACCAGGCGCGCTTCCCCGAGCTGAAGGAACGGTTCGAGCTCTTCGACCTCCTCACCCCCCGGATCGGGCGGCTCTGCCTCAACCGGAACCGTCTGCACCTGGACGGCTACCGGGACCGCCCCGAGCGACCCCACGCGGCCGTCCACGGGACCGTTCCCAACCCGCTCGCCTAGGGCGCGCGCGTGCCGTGGCTGTCAGTGGCGCCCCGTAGGCTGGAAGGGCTATGACGAAGCCATCCCTCCCCGACCTCCTCCACGCCGCCGTCACCGCCGTCGGCGGCACGGAGCGGCCCGGCCAGGTCACCATGGCCGAGGCCGTGGCCGAGGCCATCGACGACAACTCCCACCTCCTCGTCCAGGCCGGCACCGGCACGGGCAAGTCCCTCGGCTACCTGGTGCCGGCACTGGCGCAGGGAGAGCGGGTGGTGGTGGCCACGGCCACCCTGGCGCTGCAGCGCCAGCTCGTCGAGCGCGACCTTCCGCGGACGGTCGACGCGCTGCATCCGCAGCTGCGGCGCCGCCCGCAGTTCGCCATGCTCAAGGGCCGGTCGAACTACCTGTGTCTGCACCGGCTCCATGAAGGCGTCCCGCAGGACGAGGAGGACGGCCTCTTCGACCCCTTCGAGGCGGCGGCCCCCACGAGCAAGCTGGGCCAGGACCTGATGCGGCTCCGGGACTGGTCGGACGAGACGGAGACCGGCGACCGGGACGACCTGACCCCGGGCGTCTCCGACAAGGCCTGGGCCCAGGTCTCGGTCTCCTCCCGGGAGTGCCTGGGCGCGAGCAAGTGCGCGTACGGGGCGGAGTGCTTCGCCGAGGCGGCGCGTGAGCGTGCCAAGCTCGCCGACGTCGTCGTCACCAACCACGCACTGCTCGCCATCGATGCGATCGAGGGCGCCCCGGTGCTCCCGCAGCATGAGGTGCTGATCGTCGACGAGGCGCACGAGCTGGTCTCCCGGGTCACCGGGGTGGCCACGGGCGAGCTCACTCCCGGCCAGGTCAACCGTGCCGTGCGCCGGTCCGCGAAGCTCGTCGACGAGAAGACCGCCGACCAGCTCCAGACCGCGGCCGAGGGATTCGAGCGGGTCATGGAGCTGGCTCTGCCGGGGCGCCTGGAGGAGATCCCGGAAGACCTCGCGTACGCCCTGATGGCGTTGCGGGACGCGGCCCGCGCGGTGATCTCGGCCCTGGGTTCCACCCGCGACCGGTCCGTGCAGGACGAGGACGCCGTACGCAAGCAGGCCATGGCCTCCGTGGAGAGCGTCCACGGTGTCGCGGAGCGGATCACGCAGGGTTCGGAGTGGGACGTCGTCTGGTACGAGCGGCACGACCGCTTCGGAGCCTCGGTGCGGGTCGCGCCGCTGTCCGTCTCGGGGCTGCTGCGGGAGAAGCTGTTCACGGAGCGGTCCGTGGTCCTGGCCTCGGCCACGCTCAAGCTGGGCGGCGACTTCAACGGTGTCGGTGCCTCTCTCGGGCTCTCTCCCGAGGGCACCAAGGGCGACGACCTGCCCGTCTGGAAGGGCATCGATGTCGGCTCCCCGTTCGACTATCCCAAGCAGGGCATTCTCTACGTCGCGAAGCACCTCTCCCGCCCCGCCCGCGACGGGGACCGCAGCGACATGCTGGACGAGCTGACCGAGCTGATGCAGGCGGCCGGCGGACGGACCCTCGGTCTGTTCTCGTCCATGCGCGCGGCGCAGCAGGCAGCGGAGGAGCTGCGGACCCGGATCCCGGAGCTGCCGATCCTGCTCCAGGGCGAGGACACACTGGGCGAGCTGATCAAGAACTTCGCCGCCGACCCGAAGACATGTCTCTTCGGGACGCTGTCGCTCTGGCAGGGCGTGGACGTCCCGGGCGCCAGCTGCCAGCTGGTCGTCATGGACAAGATCCCGTTCCCGCGGCCGGACGACCCGCTGATGAGCGCCCGTCAGAAGGCCGTCGAGGAGGCCGGTGGCAACGGCTTCATGGCGGTCGCGGCGACCCACGCGGCCCTGCTGATGGCCCAGGGCGCCGGCCGACTGGTGCGGGCGACGGGCGACCGGGGTGTCGTGGCGGTCCTCGACCCCCGCCTTGCGACGGCCAGGTACGGCAGCTATCTGAAGGCTTCGCTGCCGGACTTCTGGTACACGACCGACCGCAATCAGGTACGGAAGTCACTCGCGGCCATCGACGCCGCCTCGCAGGCCGCAGGTACCTGACGGTCACCACCGCCGGGGCTCGGACTGTGCGTCCGCGTCCCGACGGACACGGCAGGGCCCCGGGACCGGCGCAGGGGGTCCCGGGGCCCGGTCAGAGCCGGCGTGGTGGTGTCACACCCGCCGCAGGACCGCCACGACCTTGCCGAGGATGGTGGCCTCGTCGCCGGGGATCGGCTGGTACGCCGCGTTGTGCGGGAGCAGCCAGACGTGGCCGTCCTCGCGCTTGAAGCGCTTGACCGTCGCCTCGCCGTCCAGCATGGCGGCGACGATGTCGCCGTTCTCCGCGACGGGCTGGCGGCGCACGGTGACCCAGTCGCCGTCACAGATGGCGGCCTCGATCATCGAGTCGCCGACGACCTTGAGGACGAACAGCTCGCCGTCGCCGACAAGCTGCCGGGGGAGGGGGAAGACGTCCTCGACGGACTCCTCGGCCAGGATCGGGCCACCGGCGGCGATCCGGCCGACCAGGGGCACGTACGACGCGGCGGGCTTGCCCGTCGTGTCCGTCGGCTGGGTGCTCGGCTGGTCGGAGCCTCGAACCTCGTACGCCCGAGGCCGGTGCGGGTCGCGGCGGAGGAAACCCTTGCGCTCCAGCGCCATGAGCTGGTGCGCCACCGAAGAGGTGCTGGAGAGGCCGACCGCCTGCCCGATCTCACGCATCGACGGCGGGTAGCCGCGACGCTGGACCGAATCGCGGATGACTTCGATGACCCTGCGCTGCCGGTCGGTGAGACCGGAGCTGTCGGCGCGGATGCCTGGAGGTCGCCCGGGGAGGGCGCGGGCAGGTCGCCCGGGCTCCTCGCCGTTCATACTCACTTCGTTCATGGCGTGCACCGGCTCGAGTCGGCCCTGGGAGCGGTCCTGGGCGGTGATGGTGGCACTGTCTGCGGTGGTGGTCACGTCGTCGGCCCCTCTCGAATGGTCTCCCTGGCTGGCACAACGGTAGTGGCTTTCGAAAGGTTGCGCCAAACACACGTTCGAGTGAAAATTCGCAGATTGCCTTACGTCTGTTCGCATACGGGTGTATGAGCACACTCGCGCCGCCGACCGAATCGGACGCTACGGTAGCCTTCGCCGCTGGGCCGCGGGCACCCGGTGCTCCCCTTCAGTGTCGCATCCGAAGGGGGCGAATCCCGGGAGGGGGCGCGCCGCGACACGCGGAGGGCCTCGAAGCGCCCCTAACCCAAGATCTAGTGGTTGTATGGCACCGACCACCCAGGGGTAGTGGTACCCGGTCCTTCGGGGGCGCTCACATCGCCTATGCTGGTGGTCGCTTCGCAGGGCCTTGACGGGCCGCGCGAGGCTCACCAGTCGTGCCGTGAGGGAGGGTCGGAACCAATGCACTGCCCCTTCTGCAGGCACCCCGACAGCCGAGTCGTCGACAGTCGCACCACCGACGACGGGACGTCGATCCGACGCCGGCGCCAGTGCCCCGACTGCTCCCGTCGTTTCACGACGGTGGAGACGTGCTCGCTCATGGTGGTGAAGCGCTCCGGAGTCACCGAGCCCTTCAGTCGTACCAAGGTCATCTCCGGCGTCCGCAAGGCGTGCCAGGGGCGACCGGTCACCGAGGACGCCCTCGCCAAGCTCGGCCAGCGGGTCGAGGAGGCAGTGCGCGCCACCGGCAGCGCCGAGCTGACCACCCACGACGTGGGTCTGGCCATCCTCGGCCCATTGCAGGAGCTCGACCTGGTCGCGTACCTGCGCTTCGCGTCCGTTTACAAGGCTTTCGACAGCCTCGAAGACTTCGAGGCCGCCATTGCGGAACTCCGCGTGCGGCCTCCCGCTGAGAACCGCGGGACCGGTGCGACCCCTGGGGTCCCCGTTCCCGCCACCGCCGCCGACTGACCGGCGGTCCGGGACGAAGTGCCCGGCAGCCGGCCGCCGCGCGGCCTGGCAGACGTGCCCCGAGCGATCCCCTGTGACGTTCGTGGCAGCAGTACAGAACGACGTACAGAAGACGGTGCCCTGGGACTATCTGGGCGCCAAAGTGTGTTTTGCCCGTATATGGGAGGCGGCATGACAGAGACGGCGAGCGGTCCGGCACGTGGTTCTCGTTCCAAGGGGACCAAGGCGACGAGCAAGGGCCTGCGCATCGAGCGCATCCACACCACCCCCGGCGTGCATCCGTACGACGAGGTGGCCTGGGAGCGCCGTGACGTCGTCATGACCAACTGGCGCGACGGCTCGGTCAACTTCGAGCAGCGTGGCGTCGAGTTCCCCGACTTCTGGTCGGTGAACGCGGTCAACATCGTCACCAGCAAGTACTTCCGCGGGGCGGTCGGCACCCCCCAGCGCGAGACCGGTCTCAAGCAGCTCATCGACCGGATCGTGAAGACGTACACGAAGGCAGGCGAGGAGTACGACTACTTCGCCTCGCCCGCCGACGCCGAGATCTTCGAGCACGAGCTGGCCTACGCCCTCCTGCACCAGGTCTTCAGCTTCAACTCGCCGGTCTGGTTCAACGTCGGCACCCCGCAGCCCCAGCAGGTCTCCGCCTGCTTCATCCTGTCCGTCGACGACTCCATGGAGTCCATCCTCGACTGGTACAAGGAAGAGGGCATGATCTTCAAGGGCGGCTCCGGCGCCGGCCTGAACCTCTCCCGCATCCGCTCCTCCAAGGAGCTGCTCTCCTCCGGCGGCAACGCCTCCGGCCCGGTCTCCTTCATGCGCGGTGCCGACGCCTCCGCAGGAACGATCAAGTCGGGCGGCGCGACCCGTCGCGCGGCCAAGATGGTCATCCTCGACGTCGACCACCCCGACATCGAGGACTTCATCGAGACCAAGGTCAAGGAGGAGGAGAAGATCCGCGCCCTCCGTGACGCGGGCTTCGACATGGACCTGGGTGGCGACGACATCACGTCCGTCCAGTACCAGAACGCCAACAACTCCGTCCGTGTGAACGACGCCTTCATGAAGGCCGTCGAGGCCGGCGAGAAGTTCGGGCTCACCTCCCGGATGACCGGTGAGGTCATCGAGCAGGTCGACGCCAAGGCACTCTTCCGCAAGATGGCCGAGGCCGCGTGGGCCTGTGCCGACCCGGGCATCCAGTACGACGACACGATCAACCACTGGCACACCTGCCCCGAGTCGGGCCGGATCAACGGCTCGAACCCGTGCAGCGAGTACATGCACCTGGACAACACGTCCTGCAACCTCGCCTCGCTGAACCTGATGAAGTTCCTCAAGGACGACGGCAAGGGCAACCAGTCCTTCGACGTCGAGCGCTTCGCCAAGGTTGTCGAGCTCGTCATCACCGCGATGGACATCTCCATCTGCTTCGCCGACTTCCCCACCCAGAAGATCGGTGAGAACACCCGCGCCTACCGCCAGCTCGGCATCGGTTACGCCAACCTCGGCGCCCTGCTGATGGCGACCGGCCACGCGTACGACTCCGACGGCGGCCGCGCCCTCGCCGGTGCCATCACCTCCCTGATGACCGGCACCTCGTACAAGCGCTCCGCCGAGCTCGCCGCTGTCGTCGGCGCGTACGACGGCTACGCCCGCAACGCCGAGCCGCACCAGCGCGTCATGCGTCAGCACGCCGACGAGAACACGAAGGCCGTCCGCGTGGACGACCTCGACTCGCCGATCTGGGCCGCCGCGACGGAGGCCTGGCAGGACGTGATCCGCCTCGGCGCCAAGAACGGCTTCCGCAACGCGCAGGCCTCGGTCATCGCCCCCACCGGCACCATCGGTCTCGCGATGTCCTGCGACACCACCGGCCTCGAGCCTGACCTCGCCCTGGTCAAGTTCAAGAAGCTCGTCGGCGGCGGCTCGATGCAGATCGTCAACGGCACCGTCCCGCAGGCCCTGCGCCGCCTGGGCTACCAGGAGGAGCAGATCGAGGCGATCGTCGCCCACATCGCCGAGCACGGCAATGTGATCGACGCCCCCGGTCTGAAGACCGAGCACTACGAGGTCTTCGACTGCGCCATGGGCGAGCGCTCCATCTCCGCGATGGGCCACGTCCGCATGATGGCCGCCATCCAGCCGTGGATCTCCGGCGCCCTCTCCAAGACCGTGAACCTGCCGGAGACGGCCACGGTCGAGGACGTCGAGGAGGTCTACTACGAGGCCTGGAAGATGGGCGTCAAGGCGCTCGCGATCTACCGCGACAACTGCAAGGTCGGCCAGCCGCTCTCCGCGAAGAAGAAGGAGACCGAGAAGGCCGAGGTCACCGCGAAGTCCGAGGCGACGATCCGCGAGGCCGTCGAGAAGGTCGTCGAGTACCGTCCGGTCCGCAAGCGCCTCCCCAAGGGCCGCCCGGGGATCACCACCTCCTTCACCGTCGGTGGCGCCGAGGGCTACATGACCGCCAACTCCTACCCGGACGACGGTCTCGGCGAGGTCTTCCTCAAGATGTCCAAGCAGGGTTCGACGCTCGCCGGCATGATGGACGCCTTCTCCATCGCCGTCTCCGTCGGTCTGCAGTACGGCGTCCCGCTCGAGACGTACGTCTCGAAGTTCACCAACATGCGCTTCGAGCCGGCCGGCATGACGGACGACCCGGACGTGCGGATGGCGCAGTCGATCGTCGACTACATCTTCCGCCGCCTGGCGCTGGACTTCCTGCCCTTCGAGACCCGCTCCGCCCTCGGCATTCACTCGGCCGAGGAACGTCAGCGCCACCTGGACACCGGCTCGTACGAGCAGTCCGAGGAGGACGACGTCGACGTCGAGGCCCTGGCCCAGTCCGCGCCCCGCACCCCGGAGCTGAAGGCCGTCGCGCCCGTGGCCCCGAAGGTCGAGGTCCCGGCCCCGAAGCAGGCCCACACCTCGGCGGAGCTCGTCGAGATGCAGCTCGGCATCAGCGCCGACGCCCCGCTCTGCTTCTCCTGCGGCACCAAGATGCAGCGCGCCGGCTCCTGCTACATCTGCGAGGGCTGCGGCTCGACCAGCGGCTGCAGCTGAGATCCGACGGGTCCGCGCCGGACGTGATGTCCGGCGCGGACCGGTCGGGTGACTGACCAGCGACTCACGTAGGGGACCGGCCTTGGGCCGGTCCCCTACGCCGTGTCCGGGGTTTCAGGGGCGAGCGGAGCCCAGCAGCTGGGCGAAGTCCTGAGGGCCGGCGTCGAAGCCGCGGCTGAGCGGGCGGTACGTCCAGCCCTCGGCGCCGTCGCGGGTGAACTCCACGACCGTCGCCGACAGAGCGTCCCGTACGTCCGCGAAGTCATGGACCAGCAGGTCCGTGTAGCCCTCGCGGACCCGTACGCCCGTGTTCGCTATGTCGCCGAAGGCCAGTCGCCCACCGGCCTGCTGTATGGCGACGCCCACCACCACGCGCGCGTACCGCGGTGCCAGCCTGTCCAGCTCCAGGGTCATGGCCTCGTCGTAGCCGAATCCCTGGCCCGTACGGCTGTCGCGGTGGAGGGTGATCGTGCCGTCGGGCGAGCGACTGCCGAAGTGCACCAGGTGGACCGGCGCTCCGTGCGGATCGTCCGCCGCGAAGACGCCGGCGACGATGTCCAGGTCGTGGGCCGGAGTGCCGGTCGGGGCGGGGTCCCACTTGAGCGTCACCTCGACCTTTCCCACTCCCTTGTTGAGTCCGCTCATGGTGCTTCCCCTCTCCGCGTACGCCCCCGCGCACGCCTCGCGTCGTACCGTCGACCCGCTCGAAAGCCCGTGGTCGTAAGCCGATTACTCATGGTGTCATGGGGCTACGACAGTGGACCGAGGGTTGAGGGGGGAGAGCGGTTTGTGGAGTGGTGAGGAGCTGGATCTCGACGCATATCTGGCTCGAATCGGATACGAGCCTGAGCGGGACGGGGAACTCGTAGCCGATCTCCGGACGTTGACGTATCTGCACCGGGCCCACGTCGGAGCCATACCGTTCGAGAACCTCGACGTGGCCCTCGGGAAGCCGGTGCCCCTGGACCTGAAGAGCCTTCAGGGCAAGCTCGTCGAGAGGCGCCGGGGAGGCTACTGCTACGAGCAGAACTCCCTGTTCGCGGCCGTTCTCGAGCGGATCGGCTTCGCGGTGGCCGGGCGCGGAGCCCGTAACCGGTCGAGGGGCGCGGTACTGCCGCCGGTCACGCACGCCCTTCTCGTCGTCACGATCGAGGGCGAACAGTGGCTGGCCGACGTCGGTTTCGGCTGGCAGGGGCCGCTGGAACCGGTGCCCCTGCGCGACGGGGCGCGGGTCGAGCAGAGCGGCTGGACGTTCGCGATCGGGGTCGAGGAGGAGGGCGTTCATGTGCTGCGCTCCCTGCGTCCGGGGGGCTGGGCCGACCTGTACGCCTTCGCCCCGCAGGCCCTCTACCCCGGTGACTTCATCGTCATGAACCACTACAGCTCCAGCCATCCGCAGTCGCGTTTCCTCGGCCAGGTCGTGGCCCAGCGGCCGGGCGCGGAGGTGCGCAAGGCGCTGGTGCGCGAGACGCTCTCGGCGGTGCGGACGAACGGCGTCGGCGAGGAACGGATCGTGGGTGCCGACGAGTTGATCGCGACCCTGAGGACCGAATTCGGGATCGAACTGGACGACGAGGAGCGCGCGGGTCTGGAGCGAATGCATCCGGCGGGAGTCTGAAGGGGCCTGCCGGGGCGGTCGTCGGGCCCGTACGATGGCGCGGTGCTGGTCAAGTGGATTCGCTGCACCGTGGTGGACCGTCGAGGGTTCGAGCGGGGGCAGCGGAAATGGGCGGGGCTGCTCGGTGAGCCGGGCTTCCGGGGGCAGGGCGGCGGGTGGAGCCGGAGTCGGCCGGACGTCGCCCACGTCTTCGCGTTCTGGGAGAGCCGGGCGTTCTACGACTCGTTCATGGCGCGCTCGCACGATCGTCTGGCGACCGCGCAGGTCGGCACGTTCAAGGACAGCCAGGTCAAGCTGTTCGACCACCGTTTCGACGTGAAGACGGGGTTCGAGCCGCGGTTCTCCGACGCCGACGTCGCGCGCGTGGCGCACTGCCGTGTCCATGAGGACCGGGCCGAGCACTTCGCGCTCATGCAGGAGAAGGTGTGGAATCCGGCGATGGCCGGATCGCCCGGCATGCTGCGGGGTCTGTTCGGGGAGGCGCCCGGCAGTGAGTTCCTGGTGCTCTCGATGTGGAAGTCCGCCGCGGAGCACGGAAAGTACCGGGTGGAGCGCATCGAGCGGCTCGGACTTCGGGCCGGGACCGCGGCCGACGTGGCGGCGCTGGCCGGGGACGTGGTGAAGCTCGAGCCGTCCTGGACGGTCTGAGGCCGCTTCGCCCGCACCGGCCTCGCCCGCACCGGGCGCGAGTGACGGCACCGGCCGGGCGACGGCACCGGTCGGGCGCTCACCGGTCACCTACCCCGGATGGCCTCCGGGCCCCTCCTCGGCTGAGCCCGTCCGGGACCGGCGATCTAGGGTCGGGGTATGGCACGACCGCGGCGCATCGTTCTCGTACGGCACGGAGAGTCCGAGGGCAATGCCGATGACACGGTGTACGAGCGGGAGCCCGACCACGCCCTGCGGCTCACCGCGGCCGGGTTGCGGCAGGCGGAGCGGACGGGGGAGTGGCTGCGGGAGCTCTTCGGGGAGGAGGCGGTCAGCGTCTACGTCTCGCCGTACCGCCGCACCCACGAGACCCTCAGCGCCTTCCGGCTGCCCCCGGAGAAGGTCAGGGTGCGGGAGGAGCCGCGCCTCCGGGAGCAGGACTGGGGCAACTGGCAGGAGCGGGATGACGTACGTCTCCAGAAGGCCTACCGGGACGCGTACGGGCACTTCTTCTACCGTTTCGCGCAGGGGGAGTCGGGGGCGGACGTCTACGACCGCGTCGGGGCGTTCCTGGAGAGCCTGTACCGCAGCTTCGAGGCACCCGACCATCCGCCCAACGTGCTGCTGGTGACCCATGGACTGACCATGCGCCTGTTCTGCATGCGCTGGTTCCACTGGACGGTCGCGGACTTCGAGTCGCTCTCCAATCCGGGCAACGGCGAGACCCGTGTTCTCCTGCTCGGTGAGGACGGGAGATACCGCCTGGACCGGCCGTTCGAACGCTGGCGTACCCCGGAACCGTACGGCCCTACCGGATAGAGTGGCAGACCGATGACCGCTGACTCCTCATTCGACCGGCGCTTCGACCGCGCCCTGGCCAGCCTGCGCGGGCTGTCCGTGGGAGACGCCCTGGGCTCCCAGTTCTTCGTACCCGCCCACTACCCCCTGCTGAAGCGGCGCGAGCTGCCCGACGGCCCCTGGCAGTGGACCGACGACACCGAGATGGCCTGCTCCGTCCTGGCCGTCCTCGCCCGCCACGAGCGGATCGACCAAGACGCCCTGGCCCTGTCCTTCGCCCAGCACCACGACTTCGACCGGGGCTACGGCCCGGCCGTCAACCGAATGCTCCGGCTGATCCGGGAGGGTGGCGACTGGCGGGAACTGGCCGCCGCGCTCTTCCAGGGCCAGGGCTCCTGGGGCAACGGGGCCGCGATGCGGATCGCCCCGCTCGGAGCCTGGTACGCGGAGGACCCGGAGCAGGCCACGCACCAGGCCGAGATCTCCGCGTACACGACCCATCAGCACCGCGAGGCCGTGGTGGGCGCGATGGCCGTCGCCGCCGCTGCCGCGCTGGCCGCCGATCCCGCCGGACCGCCCACGCCCGAGGCGCTGCTCGACGGGGTCATCGCCCTCGTACCGCGCAGCGCGGTCGGCGCGGGCCTGCGCCGGGCCCGCGACATGCTCGACTACGGCGACGCGGGCACGGTCGCCGCTGTGCTCGGCAGCGGCCGGCGGACGAGCGCGCACGACACGGTTCCGTTCGCCCTGTGGTCGGCCGCCCGTGGCCTGGGCGATTTCGAGCGGGTGTTCTGGACGACCGCGCAGGTCGGCGGCGACGTCGACACGACCTGCGCCATCGCCGGAGGTGTGGTGGCGGCCGCGGCGAACGGTGCGCCGCCGGCGGAATGGCTGCGGCAGACCGAGGCCCTTCCCGAGTGGGTCCCGGTCACGGCCGCCTGAAACGGCGCGATGCCCCCTGAGCCCCAGCCAGGGCTCAGGGGGCATCGGTCTGCGTAGGCGACCGGCCCGGAGGCCATCCGCGTGCTCAGGCGACCGGTCCGGCGGCCTCCGCACGGCCGCTGAGCGCTTCCAGATCGCTTTTGCGGACCCGGATCATCAGGACGGCTGTGACCAGCGCGATCAGTACCATCGCGACCGCCGCCATGAAGGCCGTGGAGATGCCGGAGGTCAGCACCTCGTGGCCCCAGGGCGCCGGCAGCTCGTGATTCTTCAGGGCCTCGGCCTGCTGCTCGGGAGTCGCGGCCTTGAGGAAGCCCGGCATCTGCCTCTCGCTCTCCTCCCGGCTGGCCGTACCGAAGACCGTCACCAGGATCGACAGGCCGAGCGAGCCGCCCACCTGCTGGGTGGCGTTCAGCAGGCCCGACGCGGCGCCCGCCTCGTGCTGGGCCACACCGGAGACGGCCGTGAGCGTGAGGGTCACGAAGTTGAGGCCCATGCCGAAGCCGAACAGGACCATGGGGCCGAGGACGCCGCTCGCGTAGCTGCTGTCCGAGCTGATGAACGTCAGCCAGAAGAGGCCGGCACCCGTGATCGCCGAACCGGCCACCATGAACGGTTTGGGCCCGAGCACCGGCAGCAGCCGCTGAGCGAGCCCCGCGCCGGTGACGATCGCGACGGTCACCGGCAGGAAGGCGAGCCCGGACTGGATCGGGCTGTACCCCAGCACGCCCTGGACCCACAGCACGATGAAGAAGAACATGCCGAACATGGCGGCCGCCAGGCTGAGCATGATGATGTACGTGCCCGAGCGGTTGCGGTCCGCGAACATCCGGAGTGGGGTGATCGGCTCCTTGGCGCGTGACTCCACGAGCGCGAAGGCCACGAGGAGGATGACCGCCGAGACGAAGGAACCGATGGTCAGCGCGTCCTCCCAGCCCTTCTCGGACGCCCGGATGAACCCGTAGACCAGCGCGGCCATGCCGAGTGTCGACGTCGTGGCGCCCGCGATGTCGAACCGACCGGGGTGGCGCTCGGACTCCGCGATGTAGCGCGGGGTCAGGAAGGCGATCAGCAGGCCGATGGGGACGTTGACGAAGAGGACCCAGCGCCAGTCCAGCCACTCCGTGAGCATGCCGCCGGCGAGCAGACCGATGGCGCCGCCACCGGCGGAGACCGCGGCGAACACGCCGAACGCCCGGTTGCGTTCCGGCCCTTCGGGGAACGTCGTGGTGATCAGCGCGAGCGAGGTGGGCGAGGCGATGGCGCCGCCCACTCCCTGCAGGGCCCGGGCGGCGAGGAGGTGCCAGGGCTCCTGGGCGAAGCCTCCGAGCAGTGAGGCGAAGGTGAAGAGCAGGATGCCGGCCATGAACACCCGGCGGCGCCCCAGGATGTCTCCCGCGCGTCCGCCGAGCAGCAGCAGACCGCCGAAGGTCAGGGTGTAGGCGCTGAGCACCCACGACAGGTCGGTGGTCGAGAAGGAGAGCGCGTCCTGGATGTGCGGAAGCGCGATGTTCACGATGGTGGCGTCGAGGACGACCATCAGCTGGCAGGCGGCGATGACGGTCAGGGCGATCCCTGGCCGCCCTCCGGCGCGCGCAGGTCCGTCCTTGGTCTGTGTGTCCACCGGAGAAGTTGTCACTATGGATCCCCCACGGAAGAATTAGTGAACGCACCCGTTCACTGTCCACCACGGTAGTGAGTCCCCCTCAGTGAACGCAACCGTTCACTGAGCGCTGCCGACGACACGCATCGCCTCAACGGAGAGATCCTGATGGTTACTTCGCGCTCCGCGGCCGCCGCCCGGCCGGAAGGGGCGTCGCTGAGACGCCGCGGCCCCGTGCTCGAACGGGCCATTCTGGAGGCCACGCTCGACCAGCTGGGAAGTGTCGGCTGGAACGGTCTGACGATGGAGGGTGTCGCGGTAGGCGCGCAGACGGGCAAAGCCGCGGTGTACCGGCGCTGGCCGTCGAAGGAAGATCTCGTCGCGGACGCGCTCCGGGCCGGGCTGCCGGCGCTCGGCGAGGCGCCGGATCTCGGGGGCGTGCGCGACGATCTGTACGAGCTGTGTCGCCGCGTGCGGGACGTCATGTACTCCAAGCCCGGATTCGCCCTGCGTGCCGTGCTTCACGAATGCGATGCCGAGGCCGCCGAAAAGTTCCACGGCGTGATCGTCGCAGGGGTGGTCGAGCCCTCGGCCCGCCTCTTCCGGGCCGTCCTGGTCCGCGGAATCACACGGGGAGAGGTGCGGGCCGACGCGAATGACGACTTGGTGATCGACGTCATTCCCGCCATGATGATGTACCGATCCAAGGTGTGCGCGAGCGAATGGTCGGACCATGAGATTGCCGAGCTGGTCGACCGGATCATGGTGCCGCTGCTCCGTCCCTGACGCGGGCGGGGGCCGCTTCCCGGGCGTGGCTCGTACGGTTCCCCGGACGTGGCTCGTACGGTCGCGGGGCCCGTGCGGATTCTCCTCGGGCGCCCGAGGGGAATCCGGGTATCGCGAGCGGCACCAGGCGGCGTAACCTGTCAGGCGCCATGCCGTACGAACCACCCACCCACACCGTTGAGCGATCGCTCCGAGCCACCACCGGCGCCAAGATCGTCGCCGGAGTCGACGAGGTCGGGCGCGGGGCCTGGGCCGGCCCCGTCACGGTGTGCGCGGCCATCACCGGCCTGCGCAGGGCGCCCGAAGGTCTCACCGACTCCAAACTGCTCACCATCAAGCGCCGGAACGCGCTCGCCGTGGAACTGGAGCGGTGGGTCACGGCGTACGCGCTGGGCGACGCCACTCCGCAGGAGATCGACGAGCTCGGGATGACCGCGGCGCTGCGGCTCGCGGCGGTCCGGGCCCTCGAAGGCCTCCCGGTCCGACCCGACGCGGTGATCCTCGACGGCAAGCACGACTACCTCGGGAGCCCCTGGCAGGTCCGCACAGTGATCAAGGGCGACCAGTCCTGCATCGCCGTGGCCGCCGCCTCCGTCATAGCCAAGGTCCGCCGGGACGCCGTCATGGCAGAGCTGCAGACCGGGGCCGAGGAGTACGCGGCCTACGCCTTCGGCGCCAACGCGGGCTACCCTTCGCCGGTCCACAAAGCGGCGCTCGCGGAGCTGGGGCCCACCCCTCACCACCGTCTCTCCTGGGCGTACCTGGACGCGATGCCCAGGTGGCGCCACCTCAAGAAGGTCCGCCTCTCCGCCGAGGCGGCCGCGCTGGAGAGCGGGGGCCAACTCGGCTTCGACTTCTGAACTTCCGGTCGCGGGACCCCGTCGAGGGGCCTCCCGAACGGCCGGGGTGCACATGTGTGCCCACCCGCCGGTGCCTCGCGCAGCGGCGTTTGATAGACATCCAGCCATGCCTCTCATCCCCGAGGAGTCTCAGATTCACGAGAGCGCCCAGGGTCCCCGCGCCACCGCGGCCGCCGGCCGCCCCGCGTCGACCCCCCGCCCCGTACCCGGCCCGCGTTCCGCCGCCTCTCCGCGGCCCGGACGCCCCGTTCCCGGGCCGGCCAGGCCCGCTTCCCCGGCGCCGCGCCCGCACCCCGGCGCCGGGCCGTCTCCGGCGCACACCCCGGAGAATCGTTCCGACCAGCGATCCACGCCGCAGCTCCAGCTGGTCCCGGCCCCCGTCGGCGGCGCGCTCGACGCCGCCGAAGAGGCCCTGGACCTGCTCCTGGAGAGTGGGCGGGCGCCCGGCGAGGTCCTCGTCCTCACCACCGGCGACCCGCATCCGTGGACGACGCACGAGCTGTCCTTCGGCGAGGCCGCCTACTGGGCCCAGCAGGACGCCGGTGACGACGTGTTCTTCGCGCACGCCGCCACGGTGGAGCAGGCGAAGTCCCGTCCTGTGGTGATCGTCGCCGTCAACGGCGGGGACGACGCGACGGCCGCCAAGGCCCTGCCGTCGGCGATGGCCCGCGCGAGCGTGCTGCTCGTCGTCTGCGGTGACCCGCAGCGGGTCTCGGCGCTCCTCGGAGCGGGCGCCGGCGTCTGACCGACCACCCCTCCGCCGGACCGGACCGGGCCGGCGGAGGTCGACGTCGCCCGTGCGATCAGCGCGCGGCCGCCCTGCGCAGGGGCTCGGTCGCGCCGCTCGCGGTTCTCGGCGTGAGCCGGCCGAGTTCGGCCGGCCCGTCACCGAGTGGCAGCGGGAGCGAGTCGGAGCTCGGACGGCGGCCGCCCCGGCCTTCCCCGAGGACCTGCCAGCCTGCCCGGGTCAGCGTGATGTACGCGCCGCAGCGGAGCCCGTGCAAGGTACAGGCGTCCCGGAGCCCCCACATCCAGGCTCCGTCCTCCTCCGTCCAACGCTCGTCGCCGTCACGGCAGTACAGCAGGACCGCGGTCCGTACGGGCGTGCGCCTGCGCAGGTCGTGCGGAATGACCCGCCGCAGATGCGCGAGGAGCGCGTTGCGGAAGTCCCAGCCGTCCGCCGGGGAGGGGCGCCGGACGAACGACGCGCTGGCGGCGAGCCGTTCCTCGTGGTCCAGAACCGCCAGGACGGCCATCGAGGGCGTGGGCGTGTGACGGGAGTGCAAGCCGCTGACGACCTCGCGGGGATTGCGCAGCAGCGGAATCCCCGCCGCTGACCACTCGGCCGGTTCGAGTATCCGAGCGAGGCGGCTGGCGGACTCGGACGAAGATCTGAGCGAGGTGGCTGTGGGCGGAGCGAATCCGAGGGTCACGGTCCTCCCTTCGGATACGCGCCCGCGAGGCGGGCAAGGTCGGGTGAGGGCGCACCACGGCACAGTCCTTCCGGGCCGCTGACGGGCCGTGCGAGGCGGTTTCCCAATTCTTGCTGGCCCGTGCGCGAGCGGCAACGAGCAATTGAGGCAGCTGACGGGAATGGGTTGGTATGCCACTCATATCCCTGCCCAGTTGCCCATTGTTCACTCCCCGTTTCCCCTCCTGTTTCACCCCTGGACGGCGAGCACCAGCGGAAACACCCCTTCCGCTCCGGCCTTCCGCAGCAGCCGCGCCGCGACCGCCAACGTCCAGCCGCTGTCGGACAGATCGTCCACGAGAAGAACCGGCCCACCCGCCGAGGCCAGCCGCTCGCCCAACTCGGCGGAGACCGTGAGGCTCCGCTGCAAGCCCACCACCCGCTGGGCGCTGTTGGTCCGGGGAAGCCGCAGCCCATCCGCCTCTGGCGCGTACTCCACCGCACCGAGCAGGGGCATTCTGCCGATCTCGGCGATGCGCTCCCCGAGCGACCCCACCAGGCGCGGCCGGCGGTGGGACGCGACGGTGACCACCCCGGCGGGCCGGGCCGGGGCGTCGGGCCCGCCGGAGGCCCAACCACCGGGCCCCTTGGCCCAGTCGGCGAGCACATGCACCACCGCCTGCACGACATCATCCGGCACGGGCCCGTCCGAAGCGCCGTCGGCCAGCAGCGGACGCAATCGGTTACCCCAGCCGATGTCCGAAAGCCGCCCCAGGGCGCGGCCGCCGAAGGCCTGCTCGCCGGGCGGGATACGGCCCTTCAGATCGACCCCGACTGCGGCGAGCCCCGTCGGCCACATCTTGCGGGGCTCCACCTCCACACCCGGCCGCCCCAACTCCCCCTTCGCGGCGTCCAGAGCCGCGTCCGAGACCTTCGGGTCGAACCGGTTCCCCGCACAGTTGTCACAGCGACCGCACGGAGCGGCCTCCTCGTCGTCCAGCTGGCGTCGAAGGAACTCCATCCGGCATCCCGTCGCCGCCGCGTAGTCGCGCATCGCCTGCTGCTCGGTCGCCCGCTGCCGCGCCACCCAGGCATACCGCTCGGTGTCGTACACCCACGGCCGGCCGGTGCTCTCCCAACCGCCCTTCACCCGCCGCACCGCGCCGTCCACGTCGAGGACCTTGAGCATCGTCTCGAGCCGTGTCCTGCGCAGTTCCACCAACGGCTCCAGAGCGGGCAGGGACAGCGGCCGGCCCGCCTGCGCGAGCACGTCGATCGTCCGGCGCACCTGCTCCTCGGGCGGGAAGGCGACCGATGCGAAGTAGCGCCAGATCGCCTCGTCCTCCTGCCCGGGCAGCAGCAGCACCTCCGCGTGCTCCACCCCTCGCCCGGCCCTGCCGACCTGCTGGTAGTAGGCGATCGGGGAGGAAGGCGACCCCAGATGCACCACGAAACCCAGGTCCGGCTTGTCGAAGCCCATGCCGAGCGCCGATGTCGCCACCAACGCCTTGACCCGGTTGGCCTGCAGATCGTCCTCCGCCTGCTGCCGGTCGGCGTTCTCCGTCCGGCCCGTGTACGACAAGACCGTGTGCCCGCACTGGCGCAGATAGGCCGTCACCTCGTCGGCCGCGGCGACCGTCAGCGTGTAGATGATCCCGGAGCCGGGCAGCTCGCCGAGGTGATCGGCCAGCCAGGCCAGCCGGTGGGCCGCGTCGGGCAGTCTGACCACGCCCAGACTCAGGCTCTCCCGGTCCAGTGGCCCGCGCAGCACGAGGGCGTCCGTGCCGGCGCCCGTACCGAGCTGCTCGGCCACGTCCGCCGTCACCCGGGCGTTCGCCGTCGCCGTGGTGGCGAGCACCGGCACCCCGGACGGCAGGTCGGCCAGCATCGTGCGCAACCTGCGGTAGTCAGGCCGGAAGTCGTGCCCCCAGTCCGAGATGCAGTGCGCCTCGTCGACCACGAGCAGCCCGGTGGCGGCCGCGAGCCGGGGAAGGACCTGGTCACGGAAGTCGGGATTGTTGAGTCGCTCGGGGCTCACGAGGAGCACGTCCACCTCCCCTGCGGACACCTCCTCCTGGACCGTGTCCCACTCCTCCGTGTTCGACGAGTTGATCGTCCGGGCGCGGATGCCCGCCCGAGCCGCCGCCTCCACCTGGTTGCGCATCAGTGCGAGCAGCGGGGAGACGATCACGGTCGGGCCGCTTCCGCGCTCACGGAGCAGCGAGGTCGCCACGAAGTACACCGCCGACTTCCCCCAGCCGGTCCGCTGCACGACCAGGGCCCGCCGCCGGTCGGCGACCAGGGCCTCGATGGCCCGCCACTGGTCCTCGCGCAGTCTCGCTTTGCCGGTCGGGTCCGATACGAGGCGGGCGAGCACGGCGTCGGCGGCGGTCCGGAGCGCGGCGCGGTCTTCCAGGGGATCTGCGTGGGTCATGCCTCCATGCAACCCGATGCCTCGGACATCGCGCGAATGAGCCGCCGAATCTGTGGACAACTCGAAGGGTGGCGGATGCCCCGTTCCAGGAGTTATCCACAGGGGTTTCGGATTTCGGGAGATCACGAGACCGTCCTGACCATGAACGCGAATCACCATGAATCCAGCGGACCCTCCCGTACCCAGATCACCCTGCGAGGCCCGGCTGAACTGGCCGACGCCCTGCCGTTCATGCTGGGCTTCCACCCCACCGACTCCGTCGTCCTGGTCGCCCTCCACGGCGAGCGCGGCCGCTTCGGCGGCCGGGTCAGGCTCGGCATCCCGCGCTCGCCCCGTGAATGGGAGTCGACCGCCGACCACCTCGCCGAATGCCTTGTCGACGGGGGAGCCAGGGGCGGTACCCGACCGGACGGCATCGTCGTCTTCCTCTGCCAGGACCCCCTGGCCGGCGAGACGGGCCGAAGGGTCATGGAGCGGCTGCGCCCCTTCTCCCAGCACCTGCGGACCGCCTGCGGCGCCCTCGACATCCCCGTCTACGAAGCCCTCTGCATCTCCGACGGCCTGTACTTCTCCTACTGCTGCCCCGACGCGCGCTGCTGCCCGCCCGACGGCACCCCGCTGGCGCTCAGCGGCACCTCGGTGATGGCGGCGACCGCGGCGTACGCCGGAGTCCAGGTCCGGGGCTCGCTTCGGGACATGGAAGGCCGGTTCAAGCCGTCCGGCGGCCCCGGGGAGGAAGAGCAGCGCACGGTGCTCGACGCGACCGCCGCCGCGATCGTCCCCCGGATCCTCGAAGGCGCCGAGGGCAAGGGGCGGGAGGAGGTGCGTGAGACGACGCTGCGGCTCGCACGCGACGTCCTCCGCCGGTTCGTCAACCCGAAGCGCCCCGGCCAGAAGAGCCCGATCAGCCCGCCGTGCCGGACGGACCGGACGGGCCGGACGAGCAGGGGTGGGGCCGGCGCCGAAACGGCCGAGGGCGATGCGGCCGATGACGCCCTGGTCGGGACGGACGAAGCGGCCGCGCTGATCATCGGCCTCCAGGACCGGGTCACCCGGGACCGCGCCGCCGAATGGATGGAGGGCTGGGAGGGCACAGCGGCCCTGCGGCTCTGGCGCGTCCTCTCCCGACGCTGCGTGAGCCCTTACCAGGAGCACGCCGCCGCGCCCCTCACCCTTGCCGGCTGGGTGGCCTGGTCCACCGGCGACGAGCCGACCGCCCGAGTCGCCCTGGGGCTCGCACTCGACGCCGACCCCGACTACGTGTTCGCCCGACTGCTGCACCAGGCGTGCAACGAAGGACTCGACCCCGAGTCGCTCCGCTCCTGCCTGAGGAGCGAGCGGGACGCCCGGGCCGCTCCCGCACCGCCCGCCCCCGCCGCCTCCCGCAGGGTCCGGATGCGCACCACCCGCCCGCCGGGCACCCGGCAGACCCTCCGGAAGCCCGGGCGCCAGACCTGCGGAGTGGAACGCCGCTCGACGGCCGGGGTCAGGCCCAGCGGGCCCGCCGCGGGGAAGCCGGGGAGCGGTGCCCCGAGGCGCGGCGGACAGCGCGGCTCCAGGAGTGGCCGATGACGACCGTGTCCCGGCCGCCCACAAGCGCGTTCAGCTCTCTGGCGGAGTCGTCCGAGCCGTCCCGCCGACCTTCCGCCGGCCGCCCGGTTCGCAGAGAGAGCACCCCGTACCCGCCATGGCCCTCAGCCCCGCCCCGGCCCCCGGCCGCCCACCCGGACCACCGACCGGTCACCCACCCGGGCGCCCGACCGGCACCGGTGCGTCTCCTCCGCGCGGGGCGCGACCCGCGGAGCTTCCTTCGGTGCACGGTTCGCTCCTCTGCGTGGCCCTGCCCGCCCTCGCCGTCTGCGCGGAGCACGGCCAGCTCACCGGCGAGGGACCCGAGGGCGTGTACGCGGCGGGTCGCCGGCTCCTCTCCCGCTGCGTCCTACGCGTGGCGGGGCGGGAGCCCGTCGCCCTCCAGGGGCGCATGGCGGCCGCCGACCGGGCGGCGTTCCTCGGCGTCGTCCGAGTACCGGGCGACACGGGGCCCGATCCCGGTCTCACCGTCGAACGCACGAGGAGCGCCGACGGTACCGAGCGGATCACCCTGCGCAGCGCTGCCCCCCGCCCCCTCCGCCTCCCCGTGGAAATCGCTCTGGGGACGGATCTCGCGGACCTGGGGGCGGTGGCGTCGGGCCGCTGCGGACCCGAGCTCGCCGCGAGCGTCCACGGCACGGGCCTGCGCTGGACCGGTGACGGCAGGTCCGTCGCCGTCAGCGCGGACCCGCCCCCCACGGACTCGCTGGCGGCGGCCGGAGTGCTGCGCTGGGAGGCGGAGCTGGCTCCCGGGGGCGCGTTCACGCTCCAGCTGCGCGTACGGGACGACTCGCCCGCCCGTCCCTCGGCCTCCCCGGGTGCGGGCGCCGGCCGGCCCGGCGGCCATGTGCTCGCCGATGCCCAGGCCGAGGGCGACGATCCGCGCCCGGGGGAACTGCTGCGTGCGGCCGTCGAGGACCTGCGCGCCCTGCTCCAGCGGGACCCGGCGCACCCGGCGGACGTACATCTCGCGGCCGGCGTCCCCTGGCGCTGCGGACCGGTCACCGCCGAGGCGCTCTGGGCGGCCCGCATGGCCCTTCCTCTCGGCACCCGGCTCGCCGCCACCACCCTGCGTGCCCTCGGGCGTACCCAACTCTCCGGTGCGGGAGCCGAGTCCGGACGCCTCCGCGGCCCGCTCAGGGACGCGGGGCCGCACCTGCCGCCCCGTTGTACGGGCATCGAGGCCACCCTGGCCTTCCCGGTCGTTCTCGCCGAGGCCCGCCGCTGGGGGCTCCCGGCGGCAGACCTGGAGGAGCTGCTTCCGGTGGCGGAGCGCTGCCTCGGCTGGCTGCGCCGGGCCGCCGGAGGAAACGGCCTCGTGCCGGACCCGGGGCCCGCCGGACCCTGGCGGACCGAGACGCAGGCGCACGCCCACCGTGCGGCCCTGCTCGGAGCGGACCTGCTCGACGACTGCGGGAGGCCCGGGGGAGACGCCCTGCGGGAAACGGCACGGACGCTGCGTGAGCGCTTCCGGCGGGAATTCTGGCTCGACGACCGGGCCGGAGGCCGCCCCGCCGTGGGACGCACGCCTGACGGACGGAGCCTGCCCCACCTGGGGGGCTGGGCCGCTCACCTGCTCGACACGGGGCTGCTCGGCGGCGGCCGCTACGCGCGGGGCCTGCTGGACAGGACGGAGACCGAGCAGGTGGCGAGGCTGGTGGGCACCCCGGCCCTGGACTCCGGCTGGGGGCTGCGCGGCCTGGGCGTCAAAGAGGCGGGATACAACCCGTTCGGTCACCGGGCGGGCGCGGTGCGGGTGCACGAGACGGCGGTCGCCGTGGCCGGGCTTGCCGCCGTCGGTCACGAGAAGGAGGCCACCGCTCTGTTGCGCGGGCTGATGGACGCGTCGGAGGCCTTCGCCCATCGGCTGCCCGAGATGTACGCCGGGGAACAGCGCACGGCGGGCGGGCGCCCGGTGCCGCACCCGGCCGCGTGCCGGCCGGCGGGCGTCGCGGCCGCCGGAGCCGTGCACGCCCTGCTGGCCCTCGCCGGAATCCGGCCCGACGCCCCGGGCCGTTCCGTGTCGACGCACCCCCTGAGGTCGGCCCCGCTGGGTGCGATCCGGTTCTCCGGGCTCGTGGTCGCCGGGGAGCCGTTCGCCGTGCGGGTCGGCAGGCTCGGTCTCGGTATGGTCGAGGAGGCCGCAGAAGGCCTTCAACTGGGGGTGTGACGGGATGCCGGACACAGACACGAGGGAAGGTTCGCGGCACGGCGAGGGAGTCGTCGCCGATGCTCCCGAGGGGCGTGTTTATCGTCAGGAAGACGACTATGATCGCCGCATGCCTCCCTACGACCCGTCGGCCTTTCCGCCTTTCGCCGTCACCGTCGATCTGGTCGTGCTCACCGTGCGCCGTCACGCGTTGTGCACCTTGGTCGTACGGCGGGGAGAAGCGCCGTACCAGGGGCGTTGGGCGCTGCCCGGCGGCTTCGTGCGCGCGGAGGAGGACCTCGGTGCCGCGGCGGCGCGCGAGCTGGTCGAGGAGACCGGTCTCTGCGCCCACGACCCCGCGGCCCCGCCCCCGGTGCCGAGTAACGGCGCGCACCTGGAGCAGCTCGCGACCTACGGAGCGCCCGACCGCGACCCGCGCATGCGCGTGGTCAGCGTCGCGCACCTGGCACTGGCTCCGGACCTTCCCGCGCCGAGGGCCGGGGGCGACGCGAACAGCGCCCGTTGGGCCCCCGTCGAGGAACTGCTCGGCGAGGATGTGATCGCCGGGTCGGTGGGGAGCACGGATGCGGCCGGAGACGCCGAGGACGCCGGAGACGCCGGGGATGCTGGGGACGAGGAGAAGGGCGGGGGCCCGGAGGCGCTCGCCTTCGATCACGCCCGGATCCTCGCCGACGGGGTGGAGCGCGCCCGCTCCAAGATCGAGTACTCCTCCCTGGCCACGGCCTTCTGCCCGCCGGAGTTCACGGTCGGAGAGCTGCGGCGGGTGTACGAGGCCGTCTGGGGCGTGTCCCTGGACCCGCGCAACTTCCACCGGAAGGTGACCGGCACGCCCGGCTTCCTGGTTCCGGCGGGCGGCACCACGACCCGTCAGGGCGGGCGCCCGGCCCAGCTCTTCAGGGCTGGTGGGGCCACTCTCCTCAATCCGCCGATGCTGCGTCCCGAGGTCTGACAGCCCGGTACATCCGGCGCTCCACGGCGCCAACCCTGCACTGAAAGTCCGAAATGTAGCGTTATCTTGCTGCGGTAGCGCCGCCCTGCCGCGGAGCGGTGTCACCTACCGCGAGAGAAGCGATGCTCCAGGCAATCGGACTGACCAGCATGCCCCGCCGTGATCGCCCGCCCGCCGTGGACGATCTGACCTTCGAGGCCCCGCCGGGCGCCGTGACCGCTCTCCTCGGTTCCTCCGGCTCCGGCAAGACCACCGCACTCCGGCTCATGCTCGAACTCGAGCCGGGCCGTGGGATCACCTATTTCCGCGGCCGCCCACTGCGCCGCATCGCCCACCCCCCGCGTGAGGTCGGTGTCCTCCTCGGTGACGTCCCCGGGCACCCCTCCCGCACGCTCCGGGGCCAACTGCGCATGCTCTGCGCCGCCACAGGGGCCCCCGCCTCCCGGGCCGAAGCCCTGACGCGGACCGTGGGGCTCACCGGACTGGAGCGCCGACGGCTCGGCACCCTCCCGATCGGTGCGGAGCGCCGACTCGGCCTCGCCTGCGCCCTGTTGGGGGCTCCCCACACCCTGCTGCTCGACGAGCCGGGCGCCCGCCTCTCCGTACCCGAGAGCGCATGGCTGTACGAGCTGCTGCGGGCGCACGCGGCCGACGGGGGAACCGTGCTCTACACCACGGAGGACCCGAAGGACGCGGCCCGCAACGCCGATCGGGTCGTCACCCTCGACCGCGGCCGGCTCGTCGCCGACCAGGACGCCGCCGAGTTCGCCCGCACCCGGCTGCGCCCCCGGGTCGCCGTCCGCACCCCGCAGGCCGCGAGGCTCGCCGCGGCCGTGACCCAGGAGGCCAGAGCGGCGCGCCGCCCGGTCGAGGTGGTGGCCGAGGGCGGCAGCCGTCTGTCCGTCTACGGGAGCGACTGCGCGGCCGTCGGGGACACGGCCTTCCGCCACGGCGTGCCCGTCCACCGGCTCGCCGCCGAGACCGGCGACGCCGGGCCGGCCCCCCGTACCGCGGAGGGCAGCCCCGAAGGCAACGGCCTTGCCCTGCGGGGCCGCGGGTCGGGGGCGTCCGACGCGGAGGCCTCCGATACCGCCCGGCCGCCCTTCGGGGCGGCGAGTGGCGCCGCCCCGACGGGTGGTGCCCGTAGGCCGGCCCGCTCGCCCCTGCGCCCCCTGCGGTACGAGATCCGTCGGCTGCTGGGGGTGCCGTCCACGTCGCTCGTCGTGGCGGCCGTCCTGCTCGCTTCCGTAGTGCTCGCCCTGCTCCTCGGGCGGGGCGGCCGTGTCGCGCTGCCCGCCGTTCTGGCCGGCTGGCCCGCGATCTCCCCGCTGCCGCCTGCGGCCCTCGGGGCCGGACTCCTCGGGGCCTTCTCGTTCGGCGAGGAGTACCGCTACCCCGCGCTCACCTCCGGCCGTGGCGCTGTGCCCCGCAGGCCCGGTCTGCTCCTTGCCAAGCTCGCCGTGGCGGCGGCCGTCGCCCTCGCGCTGGGGGTGGTCGTCGTTGCGGCCGACCTGGAGGCCCTGAGGTTCGTCTACGGCGCCGAGTTGATCACCGTACCGAAGAACTGGCCCACGCTCTGCGCGAGTTGGCTCGGGCTGCTCGTCGGCTGCGCCTGGGCCGGAGTGCTCGGCGCGGGGGTGTTCCGGGCCGCGGCGGCCGGTGTGGCGGCGGTCCTCGCGGTACCGGTCGCCTTCGTCCCCCTGTTGCAGAAGGTGCTGACAGGGCCGTCGGTGCGGTCGGCCGCCGGATTCCCGGCCCGGTTGCGCGAGTTCCTCGGTCCGCAGTGGTCTCCGGCGGCGGACCGCTGGCTGACCGGGGGGTTGCGCGTGGTCGGGCAGCCCGCGGGGGTGGCCCTCGCGCTGACGTTGACCGGGTTGCTCTGCGCTTATGTGCTCACTGGGCTTCGCCGTAAGGCCCGTTGGTGATCACTTACGGACCGAAAGGTTCCGGTTTGCGGTCAACTCCCTTGGAATCCGCCGCGTATGTCCGATAAATCGTCAATTGTGTAGGGGGTGCCGATCACCCTTTCGTGTGCTTTTCACCAAAGACCTCAAGGGTCACGGAGGCAACGCCGACAAAGGATGCGTGAGTACCCTTGCGCACACCATGATGACCGCCGCCCGCTCCGTCGACTCCGGCCTCGGCGCCCCGGGCGATCTCGACCGCTACCCCTACGCGGAGGCGCCCGCCGCCGGCCGCACGGGCCCGCCCTCGTGGGAGGGCGTGGACACCGACCTGGGCCGCGTCGGCCGCAGGAGCGCCGGCAACCGGGGCCGCGGGCTGCACGGGCAGCTCGTCCAGCAGCTCGGCCAGATGATCGTCTCCGGCGACCTCGGGGCCGACCGTCCGCTCGTCCCCGAAGAGATCGGTCAGCGGTTCGAGGTCTCGCGCACGGTGGTACGCGAGTCGCTGCGCGTCCTCGAGGCCAAGGGGCTCGTCAGCGCCCGCCCCAACGTCGGCACGCGGGTCAGGCCCGTCAGTGACTGGAACCTCCTGGACCCCGACATCATCGAGTGGCGCGCGTTCGGCCCGCAGCGCGACGACCAGCGGCGTGAGCTGAACGAGCTCCGCTGGACGATCGAGCCCCTGGCCGCTCGTCTCGCCGCCGGACACGGTCGGGAAGACGTTCAGCAGCGCCTCGCCGACATGGTCGAGATCATGGGCCACGCCTTCGCCCAGGGGGACGGCATCACCTTCTCCCGGGCCGACACCGAGTTCCACTCGCTGCTCATCCAGCTCGCCGGGAATCGGATGCTGGAGCACCTCTCCGGCATCGTCGGTGCCGCGCTCCAGGTCTCCGGCGGCCCCGTCACGGGCTGCGACCGGCCGAGCGAGGCCTGCCTCGGGCACCACGCCCGGATCGTGGACGCGCTCGCGGAGGGGGACGCGCTCGGCGCCGAGTCGGCCATGCGGCAGCTGCTCGTGGTCCACCCCGAGGTGGAGCGCGTCGTCCCCGCCCCCCGCGAACACTGACCCGCGGGTCATGGTCGGGAGCGCGCAGGTGCCGGCATCGCGTGCCGCCGGGTCCGAGCGCCACCCGGGGGATCCGGCAGGGATTCCCCGGGTGGCGCCAGGGTTCCGGCGGGACGGATGTACGCTGATCTACCCCTTTGTGTCGTTTTGTCGTGCATGAGGTGTGACTCGGGCCACGAAGATTGGGCGTAACACTCCTCCGAGCCGTGCGATGACCTAAGAGGTGACAGCCGAGGAAGGAATACAGCAGCCGATGGAGGCGCTGTGCAGTTCCCCGGTCCAGCCCGCGCCGTCGGCACATTCCCCGTCGACGGTCGTCGGCTCCAGCCCGATCCAGGGCGGGGCCGGAAGCCGTTTCCATCGTTCCGAGAGGTTGTTCGTGTCGGCCAGCACATCCCGTACGCTCCCGCCGGAGATCGCCGAGTCCGAGTCTGTGATGGCGCTCATCGAGCGGGGAAAGGCTGATGGGCAGATTGCCGGCGATGACGTGCGTCGGGCCTTCGAGGCTGACCAGATTCCGCCAACCCAGTGGAAGAATGTTCTGCGCAGCCTCAATCAGATCCTCGAGGAAGAGGGTGTGACGCTGATGGTCAGTGCAGCGGAGTCGCCGAAGCGCGCCCGCAAGAGCGTCGCAGCGAAGAGCCCGGCCAAGCGCACCGCCACCAAGACCGTCACTGCCAGGACGACCGTGACGAAGACCAGCGTCGCGGCCGCCTCGGCCTCTGCGGCAGAGGGCGCCGACCCGGCCGACGAGGCCGGATCCGTCGCCAAGAAGGCGGCAGCCAAGAAGACCGTCGCCAAGAAGGCGGTGGCGAAGAAGACCGTCGCCAAGAAGACGGCGGCGAAGAAGACCACGTCCAAGAAGGACGCCGACGAGGTCGTCGAGGGCGAAGAGCTGCTCGAGGACGTCGCGCCCGGCAAGGGCGAGGAAGAGGAGACCGAGGGCGAGAGCAAGGGCTTCGTCCTGTCCGACGACGACGAGGACGACGCTCCGGCGCAGCAGGTCGCCGTCGCCGGTGCCACCGCCGACCCGGTCAAGGACTACCTGAAGCAGATCGGCAAGGTCCCGCTGCTCAACGCCGAGCAGGAGGTCGAGCTCGCCAAGCGCATCGAGGCCGGCCTGTTCGCCGAGGACAAGCTGGCGAACTCGGACAAGCTCGCGCCGAAGCTCAAGCGCGAGCTGGAGATCATCGCCGAGGACGGCCGTCGGGCCAAGAACCACCTCCTGGAGGCCAACCTCCGTCTGGTGGTCTCCCTGGCCAAGCGCTACACCGGCCGCGGCATGCTCTTCCTGGACCTGATCCAGGAGGGCAACCTCGGTCTGATCCGCGCGGTCGAGAAGTTCGACTACACCAAGGGCTACAAGTTCTCCACGTACGCCACCTGGTGGATCCGTCAGGCGATCACCCGCGCCATGGCCGACCAGGCCCGCACCATCCGTATCCCGGTGCACATGGTCGAGGTCATCAACAAGCTCGCGCGCGTGCAGCGTCAGATGCTCCAGGACCTGGGCCGTGAGCCCACCCCGGAGGAGCTGGCCAAGGAGCTCGACATGACCCCTGAGAAGGTCATCGAGGTCCAGAAGTACGGTCGTGAGCCGATCTCCCTCCACACCCCGCTGGGTGAGGACGGCGACAGCGAGTTCGGCGACCTGATCGAGGACTCCGAGGCGGTCGTCCCGGCCGACGCGGTGAGCTTCACGCTCCTCCAGGAGCAGCTGCACTCCGTCCTCGACACGCTCTCCGAGCGTGAGGCGGGCGTCGTCTCGATGCGCTTCGGTCTCACCGACGGTCAGCCGAAGACGCTGGACGAGATCGGCAAGGTCTACGGCGTGACCCGCGAGCGGATCCGTCAGATCGAGTCGAAGACGATGTCGAAGCTGCGTCACCCGTCGCGTTCGCAGGTGCTGCGCGACTACCTCGACTGAGCCGTACACGCCACGGACACGAGGCACGGAGCGGTAGACGGAAGGGCCCGGTTCCCCCAGAGGGAGCCGGGCCCTCCGGCTGTGCGGGGGTGCATGGCGCGCGCGTGTGCTGGACGCTGGGTGAACCGACATCACCGGAGAGTCAGGAGACTTCATGCGTGGTTCTCTCACCCGGGCATTGGCGGGTGCTCTGGGCCTGGTCGCCGCAACGGCGGGGCAGGTCGCCACCGGCGCCCCCGTGGCCGCCGACAGTGTCGTGGTGGGTGGGCGCCCCGCCCAGATCAGGGACGCGCCCTGGGTCGTGGCGCTGTCCAGCCGTGACCGGTTCGGGGGTACGCGTGCGGGGCAGTTCTGCGGGGGCGTGGTGGTCGCGCCGACCAAGGTGCTCACGGCCGCCCACTGTCTGGGGCGGGAGGTGCTCGGCGGCGAGCCGTGGGAAGTGCGGGACTTCGCGGTCATCGCGGGCCGCGCCGCGCTGCGGGGGCAGGGCGGGCAGGAGGTACGGATCTCGGACACCTGGGTCAACCCCGACTACGACCCCACGACCAACTCGGGCGACCTCGCGGTGCTGACGCTGGTGAGCGCGCTCCCGCAGTCGTACGTGATCGGTGTCGCGCGCGCCGACGACGCGGTGCACACACCCGGCACGGAGGCGGAGGTCTACGGCTGGGGCGACACGACCGGCAGCGGGTCCTACGCTTCCACGCTACGGACGGCGCCCGTGCAGGTGTTGCCGGACAAGACGTGCGAGGGTGCGTACCCGGGCGTTCCCGGTGTCCCGTACCGGGGCGACACGATGCTGTGCGCGGGGGACCCGCAGGGCGGCAGGGACGCGTGCCAGGGGGACAGCGGAGGCCCGCTCGTGGCCAAGGGCCTTCTCATCGGCCTGGTGTCCTGGGGCAGCGGCTGCGGGCAGGCGGAGAACCCGGGTGTCTACACACGCGTCTCGGCGGTGCTGCCGACGCGCATCTGACACTCGCTGAGATACGAGAACGGGCGGTCACCCCCCCCTTGGAACGCGGGGGTGACCGCCCGCCGTCCGGTCAGACCGGATCTGGGCTCGTCGTGGTTGCGAAGCGTCAGTGCTCGTCGCCCACAGTGCGGGCCGGCACGTCCGTCAGCCGGTCCGTCTCATCCTGTATCTCAACGGCGATCTTCTTGAGTTCCGGCTCGAACTTGCGTCCGTGGTGGGCGCAGAAGAGCAAGTCACCTCCGCTGGTCAGGACGACACGCAGGTATGCCTGGGCGCCGCAGCGGTCGCAGCGGTCAGCGGCCGTCAGGGGGCTCGCGGGGGTCAGAACAGTAGTCACGTCGCCTCTTCTCTAGCTCGACGAGCTGTCGTACCAGGGTCAACATCCAACCAGGCCGAAAACGTTCCCGCTCGTGGCTTTTTCTTGAAACTTCTTCCAAGGTGGCTGTCTGCTGCCGGTTGGCGGCGAATGAGCCGTATTGCTTCGCTCTACGGATTTCGCGTTGCTTGTGTAGGTCAGTCCTCCCGGCGCGGTTGCCGGTTGTTGATGAGGACGTGCCCGGAGCCTAAATGGTTCATGCCTGGAAGGGAACGTGATGTGCGCGTCACCCCATCGAGGGATCGAACATCCATACGACTCTGGACTAGCATGAGGAAACCGGGAGGGTGGCGTTACAACGGCTCTACCAGGCATCGGTACCCTCTGACCGGTGACCGACGCCGGGCCTTACCCCATCGGGCCAGATTTCAAATTCAGCGAGGAGCGAACCGCGTGACCGCCGAAACGTCCGTGCCGTCCAGTGCGCTGCTGACCGCAGACCGTGACGGTTCCAACTACACCGCGCGGCACCTGCTCGTACTCGAAGGGCTCGAAGCGGTCCGCAAGCGCCCCGGTATGTACATCGGGTCCACCGACAGCCGCGGCCTGATGCACTGCATCTGGGAAATCATCGACAACTCGGTCGACGAGGCCCTCGGTGGCTACTGCGACCACATCGAAGTCATCCTCCACGACGACGGATCCGTGGAGGTCCGGGACAACGGCCGGGGCATCCCGGTCGACGTCGAGCCGAAGACCGGACTCTCCGGAGTCGAGGTCGTCATGACGAAGCTGCACGCCGGCGGAAAGTTCGGCGGCGGCTCGTACGCGGCGTCCGGCGGTCTCCATGGCGTCGGTGCCTCCGTCGTCAACGCCCTGTCGGCCCGCCTCGACGTCGAGGTCGACCGGAACAGCGCCACGCACTCGATCAGCTTCCGCCGCGGTGTCCCGGGCATCTTCACGGAGCAGGGCCCCGACAGCCCCTTCGATCCGGCCAACGGCCTCCTCAAGGGCAAGCGCGTCCCCAAGACCCGCACCGGCACCCGCGTCCGCTACTGGGCGGACCGGCAGATCTTCCTCAAGGACGCCAAGCTCTCCCTGGAGACGCTGCACCAGCGTGCCCGCCAGACCGCCTTCCTCGTGCCCGGCCTCACCATCGTCGTGCGCGACGAGCGCGACCTGGCGGGCATCGGCAAGAGTGAGGAGACGTTCCGCTTCGACGGCGGCATCAGCGAGTTCTGCGAGTACCTCGCGCAGGACAAGGCCGTCTGCGACATCCAGCGCCTCACCGGCCAGGGCACCTTCAAGGAGACCGTCCCCGTCCTCGACGAGCGCGGCCACATGACCCCGACCGAGGTCACCCGCGAGCTCGCCGTCGACATCGCCCTGCGCTGGGGCACCGGCTACGACTCCCTGGTCAAGTCCTTCGTCAACATCATCGCCACGCCGAAGGGCGGCACCCACGTCTCGGGCTTCGAGCAGGCCGTCACCAAGACGGTCAACGAGGTGCTGCGCTCGGCGAAGATGCTGCGCGTCGCCGAGGACGACATCGTCAAGGACGACGCCCTGGAAGGGCTCACGGCCGTCGTGACGGTCCGCCTCGCCGAGCCGCAGTTCGAGGGGCAGACCAAGGAGGTCCTCGGAACCTCCGCCGCGCGCCGGATCGTCGCGAACGTGGTCGCCAAGGAGCTCAAGGCCTTCCTCACCTCCACCAAGCGGGACGACAAGGCGCAGGCGCGCGCCGTACTGGAGAAGGCCGTCGCCGCGGCCCGCACCCGGATCGCCGCGCGGCAGCACAAGGAGGCGCAGCGCCGGAAGACCGCGCTCGAGTCCTCCTCGCTGCCGGCCAAGCTGGCCGACTGCCGCAGCGACGACGTGGAGCGCAGCGAACTCTTCATCGTCGAGGGCGACTCGGCCCTCGGTACGGCCAAGCTCGCCCGCAACAGCGAGTTCCAGGCCCTGCTGCCCATCCGCGGCAAGATCCTCAACGTCCAGAAGTCGTCCGTGTCGGACATGCTGAAGAACGCCGAGTGCGGGGCGATCATCCAGGTCATAGGAGCGGGCTCGGGCCGCACCTTCGACATCGACGCGGCCCGCTACGGGAAGATCGTCCTCCTCGTCGACGCCGACGTCGACGGCGCGCACATCCGCTGCCTGCTCCTGACGCTCTTCCAGCGCTACATGCGGCCCATGGTGGAGGCCGGGCGGGTCTTCGCGGCCGTGCCGCCGCTGCACCGGATCGAACTCGTCCAGCCCAAGAAGGGCCAGGACAAGTACGTCTACACGTACTCGGACAACGAGCTGCGGCAGACCCTGCTGGAGTACCAGCGCAAGGGGATCCGCTACAAGGACGCCATCCAGCGCTACAAGGGCCTGGGCGAGATGGACGCCGACCAGCTCGCGGAGACCACGATGGACCCGCGCCACCGCACTCTGCGCCGGATCAACATCGGCGACCTGGACGCGGCGGAGCAGGTCTTCGACCTCCTCATGGGCAATGACGTGGCTCCCCGCAAGGAGTTCATCACCGGCTCGGCGGCGACCCTCGACCGTTCGCGCATCGACGCCTGAGTCGCTCCACCCGTGGGTGGAGCCGGAAGCTCCACCCACGGGCCGATCACAGGGCCGCCGACTCTCCGTAGCATCGTCATAACGGAGGGGGATGGTCATGGACGGGAAGCGCGGCCGAACACGTACCAGGGGCGACACGAGCCAGGAGAGTTCCTGGAGGTCCTGGCCGGCGCGGGAGGCGCTCACACGCGTGGGCGTGCCCCGGGGCCGGGTCGTCATCGACTACAGCACCATCGCGGCCCTGAGCGTGTGGGTGGTGGCCGGCTGCTACACCTCGGGGGTGTTCGACGGCTGGTACGCACCTCTGCCACCGCTCGGGTTCGGGCTCTGCGTGGCGGCGGCCCTGGGCTATCACCACACGACCCTCGACCACCGGCCGGTGGCGTCACTGGGGCTCCTCGGGGTGATGGCGCTCTGCGGGCTCGGGGCCCACGTGGCGGGCGCCCCTACGCCGGCGACCGTGATGTGGATAGTCGTCTCGATCATGGCGATGGAGCGGCTGCCGCTGCCCGCCGGCGTGGCCACCGTGGCAGTACTGGTGCCCGGGTTCGCGCAGGCCGACGAGAGCGGGATCCTGGGAGCCGCCCTCACGACAGGGGCCGTGCTGCTCGCGGGCTACTCGCTCAGACTGGACGCCCAGGCGCGCGGGGCGGGGTTCCAACTGCTCGCCCAGGAGCGGCTCGCCAGGGAGGCCGAGGCCGCGTCGGCCGCGCTCGCCGAGCGGGCCAGGATCGCCCGCGAGATACATGACGTGCTCGCCCACAGCCTCTCCGCACAGATGGTGCACCTGGAGGTCGCCCGGCTCCAGATCGAGGCGGGCGCGGACCGGGCGGAGATACTCAAGCTCGTGACCTCGGCCCGTGCCATGGCCAGGGAGGGACTCGCGGAGACCCGGCACGCGTTGTCGGCGCTGCGCGGCGACATGGTGCCCGTCGAGGACTATCTGCGGGAGCTGGCACGGGAGGACCGTGCCGAGGTCGACGTCAGCGGCGAACGTCGCCACCTGCCTGTCGAGGCGTCCCAGGCGGTGCGGCGGGTCGCACAGGAGGCCCTGACGAACGTACGCAAACACGCTCCCGGCGCCCGGACCGTGATCCGGTTCGCCTACGAGGCCGAAGGCATCTCCCTGGAGATACGCGACTCCGGGCCGCCACCGACAGCCGAAGGAGCCCCGGTGGGACACGGGCTCGGCTCCTCCGGCTCCGGGTACGGGCTGCTCGGCATGAGGGAGCGGGCCGAACTGCTCGGCGGCAGCCTGGACGCCGGACCTGAGGGCCCGGGGTTCGCCGTGCGGCTGCGGGTGCCGGCATGAGTGAGGGCGAGGCGACCCGGGTCGTTCGGGTGGTCGTCGCTGACGACCAGGCCGTGGTGCGTGAGGGGATCGTGATGCTGCTCGGGCTGCTCCCCGGGGTCGAGGTCGTCGGGGCGGCGCGGGATGGGGAGGAAGCGGTGGCGGTGACCGGTGAACTCGCGCCCGACGTGGTCCTGATGGATCTGCGGATGCCCCGGTGTGACGGGGTCGAGGCCACCCGCCGGATCCGCGATCGGCACCCCGGGACGGAGGTCGTCGTGCTTACCACGTACGCCGACGACGACTCGCTGTTCCCGGCGCTCCGGGCGGGGGCGCGGGGGTACCTGACCAAGGACGCGGGAGGGGAGGAGATCGTACGGGCCTTGCGGGATGTGACCGACGGGCGAGCGGGCCTTTCGCCCTCGGTGCAACGGCGGCTGCTGGAGCAGCTGTTGGGCCGGAACGGCGGGACCGACCGGACCGACCGGGCCGGCGGGACCGACCGGACCGACCGGGCCGGCGGGACCGACCGGACCGACCGGACCGGCGGGGCAGAGCGGACCGGCGGGACAGAGCGGAGCGAGTCGGCTGAAGGGGCCGAGGTCTTCGGTGGGCCTGTTGTTCCGGGGGCCGAGGGGCTCACCGAGCGGGAGACGGAGGTGCTCGTGCTCGTGGCCGACGGGCTCTCCAACCAGGAGATCGCCGGGCGGTTGCGGATCTCCACGGCGACGGTGAAGACCCACATCAACAACCTCTTCGCCAAGACGGGGGTGCGCGACCGGGCGCAGGCCGTGCGGTACGCATATCAGCACGGGTTGGTCAGGGCACCTGGGAGGAGAGTCACCTGATGGGGTGAACAGAAGGAGGAGAAGAGTCCGGGATCTTCCCGCTCTGTCCATCCTTGGGCACGCGGCCGAAACGGTTCGCTGACAAGGAGAGTTGGCCGGTGGAGCAGGTGGACAAGCAGGAGGGGCTCGACGCTTCGGCGATGCCGGTCGGCGACCCCGGGTACGACGCGACGGCCTCCGGCCGCGACGAGCGGGCCGAGACCGGGGGGCCCGGCGACGGCCGCCCTGACGCGGTGCCGCGGCAGCGGCCCGCCGCGCCCACCGCGGTCCACAGTACGGCGGAGATCTACCTGGAAGTGCAGCGGAGCCCCGCCTTCCAGGAAGTACGCAGCCGCTACCGCCGGTTCGTCTTCCCGGCCGCCCTCGCGTTCCTCCTCTGGTACCTCGCCTATGTCGTGGCGGCGACCGCCGCACCGGGGCTCATGGCCCGGCCGGTCGCCGGAGTGGTGAACGTGGCGATGGTCGCGGGGCTCGGGCAGTTCCTCACCACCTTCCTGCTGACCTGGGCCTACGCGCGTCATGCGCGGTTGCGCAGGGACCGGGCCGCGCTGGACCTGCGCTGGGACACACAGGAGATGACCCGAGGCGCGGTGCAGCCGTGACGGGAGACCACCAGACCCTGGCGCTCCTGCTGTTCAGCGCCTTCATCGCCGTCACCCTGGGGATCACCACCTGGGTGAGCCGCAACCGGCACGGGTCGGCGGAGGAGTTCTACGCCGGCGGCAGGCTGTTCTCTCCTCTGGAGAACGGATTCGCCATCGCCGGTGACTACATGTCCGCGGCCTCCTTCCTCGGGATCTCCGGGCTGATCGCGCTCTACGGCTACGACGGCATGCTGTACTCCGTCGGATTCCTCGTCGCCTGGCTGGTCGTGCTGCTGCTCGTGGCCGAACTGGTCCGCAACTGCGGCAGGTTCACGCTGGCCGACGTGCTCGCCGCGCGGATGGCCGAGCGTCCCGTGCGGATCGCCGCGGGAACGTCCTCGGTGGCCGTCTCCGTGCTGTACCTCGTCGCCCAGATGGTGGGTGCCGGAAGCCTCGTCGCCCTGCTGCTCGGCGGCACCAGCGAGGCGGCCCGCTCGTGGACGGTGATCGGTGTGGGCGCGCTGATGGTGATCTACGTGTCGCTCGGCGGCATGCGGGCCACCACCTGGATCCAGATCGTCAAGGCCGTCCTGCTCATGGCAGGCACGATCGCGCTCACCGTCCTCGTCCTGCTCCGGTTCCACGGCGATGTGAACAACCTGCTCTCCACCGCGGCCGAACGCAGCGGCCACGGGCTGGGATTCCTCGCCCCGGGACTCCGCTACGGCGGGGACTGGACGGCCCGCCTCGACTTCATCAGCCTCGGCCTCGCCCTGGTCCTGGGTACCGCGGGACTACCCCACATCCTGTCGCGCTTCTACACCGTGCCGACCGCCAGGGCCGCCCGTCGCTCCGTCGTCTGGGCCATCGGGCTCATCGGGAGCTTCTACCTGATGACCATCGTGCTCGGCTTCGGCGCGGCGGCCCTGATCGGCTCCGACCAGGTCCGCTCCTCCAACGCGTCCGGGAACACCGCCGTACCGCTGCTCGCCCTCGACCTCGGCGGGGGAGCGGGTTCCACCGGCGGCACCGTGCTCTTCGCGATCGTCGCCGCCGTCGCGTTCGCGACCATCCTCGCCGTCGTCGCCGGGATCACTCTCGCCTCCTCGGCCTCCGTCGCCCACGACCTGTACAGCTCGCTGCGGCGGCGGCACGCGAAGCAGTACAGCGAGGTGACCGTGGCCCGGATCGCCGCGGCGGTGATCGGCGCGGCCGCGATCGGCCTGGGGCTGCTCGCCCGCGATCTCAATGTGGCGTTCCTCGTCGGCCTCGCCTTCGCGGTCGCGGCCTCTGCCAACCTGCCGGTGCTGCTCTACTCGCTGTTCTGGCGGAAGTTCACCACCCGGGGCGCGGTCTGGTCGGTGTACGGCGGACTGGTCCCCGCGGTGCTGCTCGTGCTGGTCTCGCCGGTCGTCTCCGGCAGTCCCGAAGCGCTGTTCCCCGGCGTCGACTTCCACCTCTTCCCGCTGCAGAACCCAGGGGTGGTCTCCATCCCGCTCGGATTCCTCGCGGGCTGGATCGGGACGGTCACCTCCACCGAGCCGCCCGACGAGGCGCGGCACGCCGAGGCCGAGGTGCGGGCGCTGACCGGGGCGGGAGCCGTCTGACGGGCCGCAGGCCGACCTTGGCCGACCCGACGGAACCGAACGGAACCGATCGGCCCCGCTGCCCCGGGTGGCTCAGCCGCTCGGTGGGGAGCTCACCCAGACGTAGCGGTGTTCGGGGCGGCCGGTCTCGCCGTACCGGAGCGAGAGACGCACGCGACCGGTGCGTTCGAGGAGCTTGAGATAGCGCTGCGCCGTCTGACGGCTGACCCCGGCCCGCTCCGCGATCTCCTGCGCGGACAGCGGCGCATCGGCGGCGAGCAGGACCTGGCGGACCAGTTCCGCCGTGGTGGGGGAGTGCCCCTTGGGCAGGTCGGGGGTGACCGAGCCGGCGGACAGAGCCCCGAAGATGCGGTCCACTTCGGCCTGCTCCGCCTCGCCGCCGCTCTCCAGGGTGCGGCGGAGCGTCGCGTACGCCTCCAGTCTGGCGCGCAGTCCGGCGAAGTTGAACGGCTTGACCAGGTACTGGAGGGCGCCGTGCCGCATCGCCGCCTGCACCGTGGCCACGTCCCGGGCCGCCGTCACCATGATCACGTCGCACTGGTGGCCGCGCGCGCGGAGCTCCCGTACGGCCGCGAGCCCGTTATCGTCCGGGAGGTAGTGGTCGAGGAGGATCAGGTCCACCGGGTGCTCGTCCAGGGCGGCGAGCGCTTCGGCGGTCGAGTGGGCGGTGGCGGCGACCCGGAAGCCGGGCACCTTTGCGACGTACGCGGCGTTGATCCGGGCCACCCGCACGTCGTCGTCGACGACGAG
Organism: Streptomyces sp. NPDC002773; assembly: GCF_040295605.1. Taxonomy (NCBI): domain Bacteria; kingdom Bacillati; phylum Actinomycetota; class Actinomycetes; order Kitasatosporales; family Streptomycetaceae; genus Streptomyces; species Streptomyces sp. NPDC002773. The sequence goes on along the minus strand of NZ_JBEOVO010000012.1, from coordinate 90,697 downwards.
GACATCGATCATCGCGCCCCCTCGGCCGGTTCAGGTGCACCGGACACTTCGGAGGGCAGGTCGGGGTCGGGTTCCGGTTCGGTCAGGGCGTCCGGGACGACGACGGTGAACTCGGCGCCCCCGTCGGGCCCCCCGGCCACGCGGGCGGTGCCGCCGCGGCGCTCGGCGAGCCGGCGCACGAGAGGGAGGCCGATCCCCCGCTTTCCGTGGGACGGAAGCACCTTCGTCGTCCAGCCCTCCGTGAAGATCAGCTCGCGGCTCTCCTCCGGAACGCCCGGGCCGCTGTCCGTGACCCGCAGCACGACCGTACGGCCCTCGGTGCGGAAGGAGACGTCGATGCGGGCGCCGGGAGTGCCCGCCACGGCGTCCAGGGCGTTGTCGACCAGGTTCCCGACGACCGTGACCAGTTCACGCGGGTCGACGAGCCGGTCCGGCAGCAGCGAGGCCGGGGCGATCCGCAGCGAGACGCCCCGCTCCGCGGCGACCGTGGCCTTGCCGACCAGGAGTGCGGCGAGCAGCGGATCGTGGACCTTCTCCATGACCTGCTCGGCGGTGGCCCGGTGCACGCCGACCACCTCCGTGACGAACTCGACCGCCTCCTCGTGCATCTCCAGCTCCAGGAGTCCGAGGAGGGTGTGCAGCCGGTTCGCGTGCTCGTGGTCCTGGGCGCGGAGGGCGTCGATCAGCCCCCGGGTGGAGTCCAGCTCGCGCCCGAGCCGCTCCAGCTCGGTACGGTCGCGGAGGGTCGCCACGGCGCCGCCGTCGTCGGTCGGCATCCGGTTGGCGATCAGCACCCGGTGCCCCCGCACGGTGACCAGGTCCTCGCCGGTCACCCGGCCCGCGAGGACGTCGGCGGTACGGCCACGGCCGAGGACCTCGTCGAGCGGCCGGCCCGCCGCCTCGGGGCCGAGACCGAGCAGCCGCTGCGCCTCGTCGTTCATGAGCCGCACGGAGCCGTTGCGGTCCAGGGCCACGACCCCCTCGCGGATGCCGTGCAGCATGGCCTCGCGTTCGGCGAGCAGCGCAGAGATGTCGGAGAAGGCCAGGTCATGGGTCTGCCGCTGGAGGCGCCGGGAGATCAGGTACGCGGCGAGGGCGCCGGCCGCGAGCGCCCCGCCCGCGTAGGCGAGCAGCCCCGGGATCGCGGCGAGGAGCCGGTCGCGGACGCTGTCGTACTCGATGCCGACCGACACGGCGCCGACGATCCGCCCGTCCGCGTCCCGCAGCGGCGTCTTCCCGCGGGCCGAGCGGCCCAGGGTGCCGCTGTCGATCTCCATCACGTCGCGCCCGGCGAGGGCGGTGCTCGGGTCCGTGGAGACACGTCTGCCGATCTCGGCGGGATCGGTGTGCGACCAGCGCACCCCGCGCGTGTCCATGACCACCACGTACTCGGCGCCCGTCGATATCCGGATCCGCTCGGCCTCCGCCTGCACCGGGCCCCGCGCCGACGGCGGGGTCGTGGTGAGGTCCGCGGCCAGCCGCGGTGACGCGGTGGTCCCGGCGATGGCCAGGGCGCGCCGCATGGCCTGGTCGTCGAGCTGGGCGCTGAGCGGGGCGAGGAACAGCCCGGTGGCGAGGACGGTCACCCCGGTCGCGATGGCCAGCTGCATCAGCAGGACCTGCGAGAACACCCGCTGGGGCCAACCGAACCGCCGTCGGCGCGCGAGGGGGCGCGGGGGGCTGGTCTGTGCGGGGCTCATGCTGAAAAGGTACGGGGCCGCGCTCCGGGACCGGAAACGGTGCCGGAGCGGGTGCCTATTCTGGGGGTTTCCCACGGCCGTGGGACACGAAGGAAACCGGAGGCACGTCCCTTGACCACGCAGCAGATCCCCGTCGTCGTCCTGGCCGGGTTCCTCGGGGCCGGGAAGACCACGCTCCTCAACCACCTGCTGCGCAGCGCCCGGGGCACCCGTATCGGCGTCATGGTCAACGACTTCGGCGACATCGGCATCGACGCGATGACCGTCGCCGGGCAGGTCGGCTCCACCGTCTCCCTCGGCAACGGCTGCCTCTGCTGCGCCGTCGACGCGAGCGAACTCGACGAGTACCTGGAGATCCTCACCCGCCCCGAGTCCCGCCTCGACGTCATCGTGATCGAGGCGAGCGGCCTCGCCGAGCCGCAGGAACTCGTCCGTATGGTGCTCGCCAGCGAGAACGAGCGGATCGTGTACGGAGGACTCGTCCAGGTCGTCGACGCGGCCGAGTTCTCCGCGACCCGGCAGCGGCACCCCGAGACCGACCGGCATCTGCCGATCGCCGACCTCGTCGTCGTGAACAAGGCCGACCGGGTCACCGGCGACCAGCTGGGTGCCGTCCGCGAGGCGGTGGCCGGTCTTGCCGGGAAGGCCGTCGTGGTCGAGGCCACCCACGGGCGGATCGACCCGGAGCTGCTCTTCGACCGGGTGGTGCCCGAGGGGGAGATCGAGGGGCAGCTGTCCATCGAGGACATCCTGTACGGCGAGGACGAGCCGCACGCCCACCCGCACACGGGGTACGAGACGGTGTCCCTGACGGCCGCGGCCCCGCTGCAGCCGCGCCGGCTCATGGCCTTCCTGGACGCGCGGCCCGAAGGCCTCTACCGGATCAAGGGCTTCGTCGACTTCGGCGTCGCCGACCCGGACAACCGCTACAGCGTGCACGCCGTCGGCCGGTTCCTGCGCTTCTACCCCGAGCGGTGGCCCGAGGACGAGGAGCGGCTCACCCAGCTCGTCCTGATCGGTTCCGGCATCGACGCGGCCGGCCTGCGCAAGGAACTGGCCGAGTGCGAGCAGAACGGCCCGCAGGACGCCCCCGACGAGCACAGCATGTGGGGCGTCCTGCGGTACGTACAGCAGACGGAGGAAGAGCCGGAGGCGTCCTAGGGCCGGGGACGCCTCCCGTCCGGACCGGAACTAGCTCGGCTGCCCCGCCACCACGTCCACCGGGCGGGGGAGCGGCGTGCCCGAGCCGTCGCGGCGGGGGTCCACCTCCGGGAGCTCCACCGGGGTGCCGGTCTTCTGCGCGGCGCGGGCAGGCGCGGCGCCCGCCCAGGCCAGGATCAGGACGTCCTCGCCCCTCAGGAAGCGCTGGCAGCGGACGCCGCCGGTGGCCCGGCCCTTGCGCGGGTACTGGTCGAAGGGCGTCAGCTTCGCCGACGTACCCGCCGAGGAGTCCAGGGTGCCCGTGGAGCCCGCGACCGTGAAGACGACGGCGTCCGCCGCCGGGTCGACGGCCGTGAACGAGAGCACCTCGGCGCCCGCCGTCAGCTTGACGCCCGCCATGCCGCCGGCCGGGCGGCCCTGGGGCCGTACCTGCGCGGCCGGGTAGCGGAGGAGCTGGGCGTCGGAGGTGATGAAGACCAGGTCCTCCTCGCCCGTCCGCAGCTCGGTCGCGCCGACGATCCGGTCACCGTCCTTGAGGGTGATGACCTCCAGCTCCTCCTTGTTCGCCGGGTAGTCCGGCACCACGCGCTTCACCACGCCCTGGAGCGTGCCGAGGGCGAGCCCCGGCGAGGACTCGTCGAGCGTGGTGAGGCAGACCACGGTCTCGTCGTCCTCCAGGGACAGGAACTCGGACAGGGGCGCGCCGCCCGCGAGGTTCGGCGCGCTCGCGGTGTCCGGGAGCTGCGGCAGGTCGATCACCGCGATCCGCAGCAGCCGCCCCTCCGAGGTCACCGCGCCGATGTCGCCGCGCTGCGTGGCGGCCACCGCCGACAGGATCACGTCGTGCTTGACGCGCTTCGCGTCCGGGTCGGCCTCCGGCAGCTCCGCCGTCGCCGTACGGGCGAGCAGTCCGGTGGAGGACAGCAGCACCCGGCACGGGTCGTCCGCGACCTCCAGGGAGACGGCCGCGACGGGCGCGCCCGCCGACTCGAGCAGAACGGTCCGCCGGTCCGTCGCGAACTTCTTGGCGACCGCGGCCAGTTCCGCCGAGACCAGCTTGCGCAGCTCCGCGTCGGAGTCCAGGATTCCGGTCAGCTCGTCGATCTCGCCGTTGAGCCGGTCGCGCTCGCTCTCCAGTTCAATCCGGTCGAACCTGGTGAGGCGGCGCAGCGGGGTGTCCAGGATGTACTGCGTCTGGATCTCGCTCAGGGAGAAGCGCTCCATCAGGCGCTCCTTGGCCTGCGCGGAGTTGTCGCTCTCCCGGATGAGGGCGATGACCTCGTCGATGTCGAGCAGCGCGATGAGCAGACCGAGCACGAGGTGGAGCCGGTCGCGCTTCTTGGTCCTGCGGAACTCGGAACGTCGCCGGACCACCTCGAAACGATGGTCGAGGTAGACCTCGAGGAGCTCCTTGAGGCCGAGGGTGAGCGGCTGGCCGTCGACGAGCGCCACGTTGTTGATGCCGAAGGACTCCTCCATCGGCGTCAGCTTGTAGAGCTGCTCGAGGACCGCCTCCGGCACGAAGCCGTTCTTGATCTCGATGACCAGGCGCAGGCCGTGGTTGCGGTCGGTGAGGTCCTTGACGTCCGCGATGCCCTGGAGCTTCTTGGAGCCGACCAGGTCCTTGATCTTGGAGATGACCTTCTCAGGGCCGACCGTGAAGGGCAGCTCGGTCACGACGATGCCCTTGCGGCGCGCCGTCACGGTCTCCACGCTCGTCGTGGCGCGGATCTTGAATGAGCCGCGGCCCGATTCGTACGCGTCCTTGATGCCGGAGAGGCCGACGATCCGGCCGCCGGTCGGCAGATCGGGTCCGGGCACGAAACGCATCAGCGTCTCGAGGTCGGCGCCCGGGTGGCGGATCAGATGGCGGGCGGCGGCGATGACCTCGCCGAGGTTGTGCGGGGGCATGTTCGTCGCCATGCCGACCGCGATGCCCGACGCGCCGTTGACCAGCAGGTTCGGGTACGCGGCGGGCAGCGCCACCGGCTCCCGCTCCTGGCCGTCGTAGTTCGGCGTGAAGTCGACCGTGTCCTCGTCGATGGACTCGGTCATGAGCAGCGCGGCCGGGGCCATCCGCGACTCGGTGTACCGCATGGCGGCCGGCGGGTCGTCGTTGCCGAGGGAACCGAAATTGCCGTGGCCGTCGACGAGGGGGAGGCGCATGGAGAACGGCTGCGCCATGCGGACCATCGCGTCGTAGATGGACGCGTCGCCGTGCGGGTGCAGCTTGCCCATCACCTCGCCGACGACGCGGGCGCACTTGACGAAGCCGCGGTCGGGGCGGAGCCCCATCTCGCCCATCTGGTAGACGATGCGGCGCTGGACGGGCTTCATGCCGTCCCTGGCGTCGGGGAGGGCACGCGAGTAGATCACCGAGTACGCGTACTCGAGGAAGGAGCCCTGCATCTCGTCGACGACGTCGATGTCGAGGATTCGCTCCTCGAACGCGTCGTCCGGCGGCGGTGTCTTCGTGCTGCGGCGGGCCATCGCGGCTGCGGCTCCTTCACCAACAAGGTTGATCTGACGCGGACCATTGTGGACCGTGCCACCGACAACGCCGACCGCGACCCGGAAGAGGGACATCTCCCGGGGGCGGGAACTTCGCCAGGTGTCGGCGCGCTTGCATACAGTGGCAGGACTTTTTCACATCGCGATCGAAGGGACGTACATGCCCATGGGTCACACGGCCACGGCCGAGGCCGGCTCCGGCGGCCTGACAGCGACCGAGCACCGGTTGGCGAACGGCCTGCGCGTGGTGCTCTCGGAGGACCACCTGACCCCGGTCGCCGCGGTCTGCCTCTGGTACGACGTCGGCTCGCGTCACGAGGTCCCTGGCCGCACGGGCCTCGCCCACCTCTTCGAGCACCTGATGTTCCAGGGCTCGAAGCAGGTCCACGGCAACGGGCACTTCGAGCTGGTGCAGGGCGCGGGCGGCTCGCTCAACGGCACGACGAGCTTCGAGCGCACCAACTACTTCGAGACCATGCCCACGCACCAGCTGGAGCTCGCGCTCTGGCTGGAGGCCGACCGCATGGGCTCGCTGCTCGCCGCGCTGGACGACGAGTCCATGGAGAACCAGCGGGACGTCGTCAAGAACGAGCGCCGCCAGCGTTACGACAACGTGCCGTACGGCACGGCCTTCGAGAAGCTGACCGCCCTCGCCTACCCCGAGGGCCACCCGTACCACCACACGCCCATCGGCTCCATGGCCGACCTGGACGCGGCCACCCTGGAGGACGCGCGGAACTTCTTCCGCACGTACTACGCCCCGAACAACGCGGTGCTTTCGGTCGTCGGCGACATCGACCCGGAGCAGACCCTCGCCTGGGTCGAGAAGTACTTCGGTTCCATCCCCGGCCACGACGGCAAGCCCGCACCGCGCCCCGGCGACCTGCCCGAGGTCATCGGCGAGCAGCTCCGTGAGGTCGTCGAGGAGGAGGTCCCGGCCCGCGCGCTGATGGCCGCCTACCGGCTGCCCCACGACGGCACGCGCGAGTGCGACGCCGCCGACCTGGCCCTGACGGTCCTCGGCGGTGGCGAGTCGTCCCGTCTGCACAACCGCCTGGTCCGCCGCGACCGCACGGCCGTCGCCGCCGGCTTCGGCCTGCTGAGGCTCGCCGGAGCGCCCTCGCTCGGCTGGCTGGACGTCAAGACCTCCGGAGGCGTCGAGGTCCCGCAGATCGAGGCGGCCGTCGACGAGGAGCTCGCCCGGTTCGCCGCCGAGGGCCCCACGCCGGAGGAGATGGAGCGCGCGCAGGCCCAGTTGGAGCGCGAGTGGCTCGACCGCCTCGGCACCGTCGCGGGCCGCGCCGACGAACTGTGCCGGTACGCCGTGCTGTTCGGCGACCCGCAGCTCGCCCTCACGGCCGTCGACCGGGTCCTGGACATCACCGCCGACGAGGTGCGGGCGGCCGCCGCGGCCAAGCTGCGCCCCGACAACCGCGCGGTGCTCGTCTACGAGCCCCTGGCGGCCGAACTGAGCGACAGCGACAGCGACGACGAAGAGGGAGCGGACCAGTGACCGACGCTGCCGTGTCTTTGACGAGCATGGACTTCCACCCGCAGCCGGAGCCCGGCGCCGCCAGGCCCTGGGCCTTCCCCGCCCCGGACCGCGGGAAGCTGGACAACGGCCTGACGCTGCTGACCTGCCACCGTCCCGGCCAGCAGGTCGTGGCCGTGGAGCTCTTCCTGCCGGCCCCGCTGGACGCCGAGCCCGCCGGTCTCGACGGTGTCGCCACCATCATGGCCCGCGCGCTCACCGAGGGCACGGACCAGCGCGGTGCCGAGGAGTTCGCGGCCGAGCTCGAGCGCTGCGGCGCCACGCTCGACGCGCACGCCGACCACCCGGGCGTACGGGTCTCCCTTGAGGTACCCGTCTCCCGGCTGCCCAAGGCGCTCGGGCTGCTCTCCGAGGCGCTGATCGCCCCGGCGTTCCTGGACACCGAGATCGAGCGCCTGGTGCAGAACCGGCTCGACGAGATCCCGCACGAGACGGCCAATCCGGCCCGTCGCGCCGCCAAGCAGCTCTCCAAGGAGCTCTTCCCGGCCGAATCGCGGATGGCGCGGCCACGCCAGGGCACCGAGGAGACCGTCGAGGCGATCGACGCGGCCGCGGTCCGCGCCTTCTACGAGGCGTACGTCCGGCCCGCCACGGCCACCGCCGTGGTCGTCGGCGACCTGACCGGCGTGGACCTGGACAAGGTCCTCGCCGAGACCCTGGGCACCTGGACCGGTGAGCCGGCCGAGCCGCTCCCGATGCCGCCGATCTCGGCCGACGACACCGGACGGGTCGTCATCGTCGACCGACCCGGCGCCGTCCAGACCCAGTTGCTGATCGGCCGGATCGGCCCCGACCGGCACGACCGCGTCTGGTCGGCCCAGGTCCTGGGCACGTACTGCCTCGGCGGCACCCTCACCTCGCGCCTCGACCGGGTGCTGCGGGAGGAGAAGGGCTACACGTACGGGGTGCGTGCCTTCGGGCAGGTGCTGCGCTCCGACAGCCAGGGGAACGGTGCCGCGATGCTCGCCATCAGCGGTTCCGTCGACACGCCCAACACCGGCCCGGCGCTTGACGACCTGTGGAAGGTGCTGCGGACGCTGGCCGCCGAGGGCCTCACCGACGCCGAGCGCGAGACGGCCGTGCAGAACCTGGTCGGGGTCGCCCCGCTCAAGTACGAGACGGCCGCCTCGGTCGCCGGGACGCTGGCCGACCAGGTCGAGCAGCACCTCCCCGACGACTACCAGGCCCAGTTGTACGCACGGCTCGCCGAGACCGGCACGGTCGAGGCGACCGCGGCCGTGGTCAGCGCCTTCCCGGTGGACCGGCTCGTCACCGTGCTCGTGGGTGACGCGGCGCAGATCGCGGACCCGGTGCGCGCGCTCGGCATCGGTGAAGTCACCGTCGTGACCGGCTGATTCCGGCTCCCGACCGGGGCTCCGACCGGCTCCAACCTGGCTCTGACCAGGCTCCCGACCCGGCTCCGACCCGGTAAGGGGAGGGCTCCGACGGCATGTTTCGTCGGAGCCCTCCCCTTTGTCCGTATTGAACGCAAGGGTGATCGTTTGCCCTGTGGCATGTCTTACAAACTGGCGAGTCCGGTTGGTGATTGAAAGACGATCCGCATAGCGTCGGTGCGTCTGTTCGGCAGTTGCACCCGCCGCACCCGCGGCACCCGGACAGTCATCGCCGAGTCCCCGTCAGGCGCGAGCCTGGGGAGCCGGGGACCCACACGTAGTCCCTGGGGTGAATCGGGCGCCTTCGTCTCGTACGGAGGGGCTCGTAGGAGACCTTCCTGCTCCGAACCCGTCAGCTAACCCGGTAGGCGAGAAGGAAGGAAAGGATCAGCCACTACATGGCGTTCACCCGTGCCACCGGGAAGCATCGTGGGCCGAGCCGGATGGCGCGCCGCAGCGTGGGCATCGCCGGCGCCGCGACCCTGGCCACCACCGGCGTCATCGGAACCCTCGCTTCCCCGGCGCTCGCCGCCGACGCGGACAACCGCTCCGCCGAGGACACCGGCCTCACCAAGGTGATCACCGAGGACTCCCTCGTGGACCGGATCAACGCCCAGGCCGCCGCCCAGGAGCAGGAGGCCTTCGAGGCCGCCGCCAAGGCGAAGGCCGAGGCCGAGGCGAAGCGCAAGGCGGAGGCCCGCGCCAAGGAGATCCGCGAGGCGGAGGAGCGCGCCGCCCGTGAGGCCGAGCGCCGCCGCCTGAACTCCTTCCAGCTCCCCGTCGCCGGCTCGTACGTCTCCACCGGCTACCAGACCGGCGGCTCGCTCTGGTCCTCCGGCAGCCACTCCGGCGTCGACTTCCACGCCGGGTACGGCAGCAGCGTCGTCTCCGTCGGCTCCGGCACCGTCGTCGAGGCCGGCTGGGGTGGCGCGTACGGCAACAACATCGTCATCCGGATGAACGACGGCACGTACACCCAGTACGGCCACCTCTCCTCCATCGGCGTGTACGTCGGCCAGAGCGTCGAACCGGGCGAGGAGATAGGCATCTCCGGCTCGACCGGCAACTCGACCGGCCCGCACCTCCACTTCGAGGCGCGCACGAGCTCCGAGTACGGCTCCGACATCAACCCGCTCGCCTACCTCCGCGCGCGCGGCGTCAGCGTCTGACGCGGACGCCCGCCCCGCGTCGCAAAAGCCCCGGCTCGTGCTGAGCCGGGGCTTTTCGTCGGTCAAAAAGGCTTCCATATTTCGCTGAGGCATCGGAAATTCCGGCGCGCTGCAATAGAGTCGCAGATCGGGCGCAGAACAGGCGTCGCAGAATTGTCTCGCGCAGACCAAGGCGGAGGTCGGACATGCGCATTCCCGCGCACTCGGTATGCACGGCGATCCGGGACGACATCGTCTCCGGCGTCTTCGAGCGGGGCAGCCGGCTGACCGAGGAACAGCTCGCCCGCCGGTACGGGGTCTCCCGCGTCCCGGTCCGCGAGGCCCTGCGCACCCTGGAGTCCGAGGGCTTCGTCGTCACCCGCCGCCACGCGGGCGCGCACGTCGCCGAGCCCACCGAACAGGAGGCGGCCGACCTGCTCGACATGCGGGCGCTGCTCGAACCGCTGGGCGCCGCACGGGCCGCCCAGCGGCGCACCGAGGCCCACCTCAAGGTGCTGCGGGGCCTGGTCAGGCTGGGGCAGGAGCGGGCCAGGCGGGGTCAGGGCGAGGATCTGCGCTCGCTCGGCGGCTGGTTCCACGAGACGCTGGCACAGGCCTCCGGCAGCCCGGCCCTGACGGCGCTGCTGACGCAACTGCGCCACAAGATCGCCTGGATGTACGCGGTCGAGCAGCCCGCGCAGCCGGTGGAGGCCTGGGCCGAGCACGGCGCGATCGTGGACGCCGTGGCGCGCGGTGACGCCGAGCGCGCGCGGGCGCTGACCGCGGTGCACGCGGAACGCTCGCAGCCGCTGCACCGGCTCAAAAGGCCGGAGCGCGGGCGTGTGAGGGTTTCGCAACATGTCGTCAACACGGCGAGCGCCCGGAATTAACGCGCACGCCGTATACAAAGAATAGTAATTCCGCAGTCCGCGTTCCGTGCTGCCCAAAAGCGGGCCGAATCGGGTCGGTGGAAATGCGAAAGGCCGTGGCCACCGGAATTCCGGCAGCCACGGCCTTTCGTCGTACGGGGGGGCGACCCGGATCAGACGGTCTCGGGGAGCTCGTCGAGACCCTCGGCGACCAGCTTCGCCAGACGGTCCAGAGCGGCCTCGGCGCCGTCGGCCTCCGAGGCGAGGACGATCTCCTCGCCGCCCTGCGCGCCCAGGCCGAGCACCGCGAGCATGGAAGCGGCGTTCACCGGGGTGCCGTCGGACTTGGCGATCGTCACCGGAACGCCGGAAGCCGTGGCGGCACGGACGAAGATGGACGCGGGGCGGGCGTGCAGGCCCTCGGCCCAGCCGACGTTGACGCGGCGCTCAGCCATGGTGTTGCCCTTCAAGTCTTAAGCGGTTGTCTAGACCAGTCTCTCACGGGATGCTCGGTGCTCGCGCCGACCTCCGGACCGGACCGGGCCGCCTTCCGGCCCGCCCCCGCCGCTCGCGGCGTGCTCACCACCGTGCATGGAGTGCCCCCACCATGCACGGCTCACACCCACCGCGCGACCCGTGCCACCGCCGTGTCGCGGCCGTAGGCTGGCCCCATGCAGAGCGCGTCGGAGCAGTCGGAAGCGGCGGAACACCCGGCACGACCGGCGCGTCCGGTACCACCGGACCACGACTACCCCGACCACTGGGAAGCGGACGTGGTGCTCCGCGACGGCGGCACCGCGCGCATCAGGCCCATCACCGCCGACGACGCCGACCGCCTCGTCAGCTTCTACGAGCAGGTCTCGGACGAGTCGAAGTACTACCGCTTCTTCGCCCCCTACCCCCGGCTCTCCGCCAAGGACGTCCACCGTTTCACCCACCACGACTTCGTGGACCGGGTCGGACTCGCGGCGACGGTGGGCGGCGAGTTCATCGCCACCGTCCGCTACGACCGCATCAACGAGCGCGGACTGCCCGCCTCCGCGCCGGCCGACGAGGCCGAGGTCGCCTTCCTCGTCCAGGACGCCCACCAGGGACGCGGGGTCGCCTCCGCCCTGCTCGAACACATCGCGGCGGTCGCGCGGGAGCGGGACATCCGGCGCTTCGCCGCCGAGGTCCTGCCCGCCAACACCAAGATGATCAAAGTCTTCACGGACGCGGGCTACACCCAGAAGCGCAGCTTCGAGGACGGGTCCGTTCGGCTCCACCTCGACCTCGAACCCACCGACCGCTCCCTCGCCGTCCAGCGCGCACGGGAGCAGCGGGCCGAAGCGCGCTCCGTGCAACGCCTCCTGACCCCCCGGTCGGTCGCCGTCGTCGGAGCCGGGCGCGCCGCCGGCGGTGTCGGCCGCACGGTCCTCCGCAACCTCCTCGGGGCCGGCTTCAGCGGACGCGTGTACGCGGTCAACGCCGCGCTCGCCGGGAGCGCCGGCGGCGACGGCGCGGCCGCGGAGTTCGACGGAGTCCCCGCGTACCCCTCCGTCGGCGCCATCGGGCAGACCGTCGACCTCGCGATCGTCGCCGTCCCCGCCGAACGGGTGCCGGAGGCCGTCGCGGACTGCGGCGAGCACGGCGTACGGGGCCTCGTCGTCCTCTCCGCCGGATACGCGGAGAGCGGGGCCGACGGCCGCGAGAGGCAGCGCCAGCTCGTCCGTCAGGCTCGCTCGTACGGGATGCGGATCATCGGCCCCAACGCCTTCGGGATCATCAACACCGCCGCCGACGTCTCGCTCAACGCCTCCCTCGCACCGCAGATGCCGGCCGCCGGGCGCATCGGACTCTTCACCCAGTCCGGCGCGATCGGCATCGCCCTCCTCGCCGGTCTGCACCGGCGGGGCGCGGGCCTGTCCTCCTTCATCTCGGCCGGCAACCGCGCCGACGTCTCCGGCAACGACTTCCTCCAGCACTGGTACGACGACCCCGGGACCGATGTCGTCCTCCTCTACCTGGAGTCGATCGGCAACCCCCGGAAGTTCACCCGGCTGGCCCGCCGCACCGCCGCCGTCAAGCCGGTCGTCGTCGTCAAGGGCGCCCGGCACAGCGGCAGCGCCCCGCCCGGCCACCGGGTGCCGGTCACCCGCATCCCGCACGCCACGGTCTCGGCCCTGCTCCGCCAGGCCGGGGTCATCCGCGTCGACACGGTCACCGAACTCGTGGACGCGGGGCTGCTCCTGGCCGCCCAGCCACTGCCGGCCGGGCCCCGGGTCGCGATCCTCGGCAACTCCGAGTCGCTCGGCCTCCTCACGTACGACGCCTGTCTGACGGAGGGGCTGCGCCCGTTGCGGCCGCTCGACCTGACGACGGCGGCGGAACCGGCGGACTTCCGGGACGCGCTGGCGGCGGCGCTCGCGGACGAGACCTCCGACGCGGTCGTCGTCAACGCGATCCCCTGGGTCGGCGAGAACGGCGCCACCGAGTTCGGCGACGGGGAGGTCCTCGCCGCCTCCCTCCGCGAGGCGGTCGCCTCGGCCCAGGCCCCGACGAAGCCGGTCGTCGTCGTGCACGTGGAGATGGGCGGCCTCGCGGAGGCCCTCGCGATCGCGACGAGCACGCGACCGGCGGCGCAGGGGAAGGGAGGGGGCGGCGTCGGTACGGGGCCGGGGGCCGGACTCCGGCCCACGGGAACGGAGGCACAGAGCAGCCCTGCGGCGCTCCCGGCCGAGCCCCGGCCGGGAACGGCGCACGGAGCCGCGGGCGCAGCCGAAACGGTCGGCACCGGGGGCACCGGAGCCACGACAAGCCCCACCGCCCCCACAAGCCCCACCACCCTCACCATCCCCGCCTACCCCGCCGCCGAGCGGGCCGTGCGGGCGCTGGCCGAAGCCGTGCGGTACGGGCAGTGGCGGCGGCTGGCGGCCGAGCCCGGACGCGTACCCGAGTACGAGGACATCGACGAGGCAGGGGCCGCCGCGCTCATCGAGCGGGTGCTCGGCGGCGAGGAGGCCGACCCCCGGGGGGTGACCCTCGACACCGCGCAGGCGGGAGAGCTGCTCGCGCGGTACGGGATCGCCGTCCTGCCGACCCTGCCCGCGCCCACGCCCGACGCCGCCGTCGCGGCCGCCGGCCGGCTCGGCTACCCGGTCGCCCTCAAGACGACCGCGCCGCACCTCCGCCACCGCCCCGACCTCGGTGGCGTACGGCTCGACCTGGCGTCCGAGGAACAGCTGCGCACGGCGTACGCCGAGCTGACCGAGGTCCTCGGCAAGCCCGAGGAGCTCCAGCCGGTCGTGCAGGCCATGGTGCCGAGGGGCGTCGACACGGTCGTACGGTCCGCCATCGACCCGGCCGTCGGCGCCGTCCTCTCCTTCGGCCTCTCCGGCGCCGCGTCCGAGCTGCTCGGCGACACCACCCACCGCCTGGTTCCGGCCACGGACCGGGACGTCGCCGAACTCGTCCGTTCCCTCCGTACCGCCCCGCTGCTCTTCGGCTGGCGCGGCTCGGCCCCCGTCGACACCCCGGCCCTGGAGGAAGTCCTCCTCCGGGTCTCCCGGCTCGTCGACGACCATCCCGAGGTGGTCGCCGTCTCCCTGGAGCCGGTGGTCGTGGCACCACGCGGCCTCTCCGTCCTCGGCGCCACCGTCCGGCTTGCCCCGCCTGCACCCCGCACCGACCTCGGGCCGCGCAGCCTGCCGAGCTACTGAAGCGCCTGGGGCCCCGGCTTCCCGGCCGGGACTAGGTGCCGCACCCCGCGGGCGTCGCGGCTCATGTCCGGGAGGATGCTCTCGTTCGCCCAGGCCCACAGCCAGGAGCCGGCCCCGGGGCTGGAACTGGCGAGGATCTGCGCGGGCGCCGCCGCCGTCCTGTCAGGGAAGGTCCGTGCTCCGGCACTCCGCCCACGGGCCCCGCACGACGGTCTACGGAAAGGCGTCACCGGCCCGGATGGAGTCCGATGTCACAGCCCCGGCGCTCTCGAACGGCCCGGCCCCCTCGCAATCGGCCAAGCCGTCCTTACATACGGATTAGGATGGAGTCCATGGCGAAGACCGGTACGACGACCCAGGGGCTGCGCGCGGCGATCGAGCGCAGCGGCTACTACCCGGCCCTCGTGGCCGAGGCGGTGGAGGCCGCTGTCGGCGGCGAGGCCGTCGCGTCGTACGTGGTGCACCAGGAGACCACCTTCGACGCGAACGAGGTCCGGCGCCACGTCACCGTCCTCGTCCTGACGCCGCACCGCTTCATCGTCAGCCACACCGACGAGCAGGCCGCCGACACCAGCTCCCCGACCCCGTACGCCACGACGTCCACCGAGTCCGTGAAGCTCGACCGGATCTCGTCCGTCGTCGTCAGCCGCGTGGTCGCCAACCCGGAGTCGTACACGCCGGGCACGCTGCCCCGCGAGGTGGTCCTCACCATCGGCTGGGGTGCCGTCTCCCGGATCGACCTGGAGCCCGCCGCCTGCGGCGACTCCAACTGCGACGCCGACCACGGCTACACGGGCAACGCCACCGCCGACGACCTCAGCCTGCGCGTCAGCGAGGCCGGGGACGGACCGGACACCGTCCGGCAGACCCTCGTCTTCGCCCAGGCCCTCTCCGAAGCCATCGCGGCCACCGCCGCCCCCGCCCGCTGATGGTGCAGCCCGCCGTAGCGAACCACGGCTGGCCCGACGATCCGGTCCCGCTCGCCCCGGTGACCGCCCCGGTCCCCGAGTACACCTCCGGCTCCCTCGCCGACCTGCTGCCGACGCTCGTCGCCGGCCAGGGCGTGCCCGGTTTCACGCCCCGGATCGCGGAGCTGGCCCCGGCCGACCGGAACTGCCTGTTCCTGATCGACGGGCTCGGCTGGGAGCAGATCAAGGCCCACCCGGACGAGGCCCCCTATCTGACCTCGCTCCTCGGCTCCTCGCGCGGCGGCACCGGCCGCCCCGTCACCGCCGGCTTCCCCGCCACCACGGCGACCTCGCTGGCCTCCGTCGGCACCGGCCGCTACCCCGGTACGCACGGGCTGCCCGGCTACACCGTGCGCGATCCCGCGACCGGCCTGCTGATGAACCAGCTGCGCTGGAAGCCCTGGACGGCGCCGCACGTCTGGCAGCCGTACCCCACCGTCTTCCAGCTCGCGCACGAGGCCGGGATCCACACCGCCCAGGTGTCCTCCCCGATCTTCGAGCAGACCCCGCTCACCAAGGTCGCGCTCAGCGGCGGAGCGTTCCACGGGCGGCTCTCCGGCGAGGAGCGCATGGACTTCTCGGCCGAGCAGCTCGCCGCTGGTGACCGCTCGCTCGTCTACACGTACTACAGCGAACTCGACGGCGCCGGACACCGCTTCGGCATCGACTCCGACGCCTGGCGCGGTCAGCTGATGTTCGTCGACCGGCTCGTGCAGCGGCTCGCCGAGCAGCTGCCGCCCCGCTCCGCCCTGTACGTCACGGCGGACCACGGCATGGTCGACATCCCCTTCGACGAGCAGCACCGCATCGACTTCGACGAGGACTGGGAGCTGCGCGCGGGCGTCGCCCTCCTCGGCGGCGAGGGGCGGGCCCGCCACGTCTACGCCGTGCCCGGCGCGGAGGCGGACGTCCTCACCTGCTGGCGCGAGGTGATCGGTGAGCAGTTCTGGGTGGCGAGCCGCGACGAGGCCATCTCCCTGGGCTGGTTCGGCGACGAGATCGACGAGCGGGTGTACGGCCGGATCGGTGACGTCGTCGCCGCGGCCCACGACGACGTGGCGATCACCGCCTCCGTCAACGAGCCCCACGAGTCCGCGATGGTCGGCATGCACGGGTCGATGACCCCCGCGGAGCAGCTCGTCCCGCTGCTCGAAGTCCGTTCCTGAGCACCGTTCCCCGTCCTCCCCTCCCACGACCCGAAAGGTCCCGACCCGTCATGCCCGAGCTGGTCTTCTTCTCCGGAACCATGGACTGCGGGAAGAGCACATTGGCACTTCAGATCGGGCACAACCGGTCGGCTCGCGGGCTTCAAGGCGTGATCTTCACCCGTGACGACAGGGCGGGCGAGGGCAAGCTCTCCTCCCGGCTCGGCCTCGTCACGGAGGCGGTCGAGGCCGGCGAGGGCATGGACCTGTACGCCTACCTGGTGGGCCAGCTCTCCCAGGGCGGCAAGGCCGACTACGTGATCGTGGACGAGGCGCAGTTCCTCGGGCCGGAACAGATCGACCAGCTCGCCCGTATCGTCGACGACCTCGGCCTGGACGTCTTCGCCTTCGGCATCACCACCGACTTCCGGACGAAGCTCTTCCCCGGCTCGCAACGGCTGATCGAGCTGGCGGACCGGATAGAGCAGCTCCAGGTCGAGGCGCTGTGCTGGTGCGGTGCACGGGCCACGCACAACGCCCGTACGGTGGACGGGGAGATGGTCGTCGAGGGTGAGCAGGTCGTGGTCGGGGACGTGAACCGGCCGTCGGGGCAGGTCGGTTACGAGGTCCTCTGCCGCCGCCATCACCGCCGCCGCATGACCTCGGCCTCGTCCCGCGCCGGCGCGCTGTCCCCGGACGTCCTCCCGGTCAACCACACCTGACGGCCACCGCCCGGGGGTCAGTCGGGCGGTGGGGCGAGATCTCCGCGCAGCCGCCGGGTGCGGAGCGCCAGTTCCAGTTCGAAGCGGCGGTCCGGGTCGTCCAGGTCGTCACCCCACAGCTCACGGAGCTGCCTCAACCGGTAGCGCACGGTCTGCGGATGGACCCCGAGCCGGGCGGCCACCTCGGGGGCGCCACCCCGCGTCTCCAGCCAGGCGAGCAGGGTCTCGGCGAGCCGGTGGGCGTGCGCCGGGCCGCCGGCCTCGTCGAGCCGCGCGAGCCGCCGCCGCGCGAGATCGTCGATCAGCTCACCGGCGGGCAGCAGCACCAGGGCTTCGACGTGCTCGCCGCAGTGCAGGACCCGCCCCCGGGGCAGCAGACCCTGCTCGATCATCCGGACGGCGGCCTCGGCCCAGCGCAGTGACGTGGCGGCCTCCGTCAGCGGTACCGACGGGCCGATCGCCCCGGACCAGCCGGCCACCGCCCGGTGCAGCAGCTCCGCCCGTCCGGGGGCGTCCGGGTCCGGTACGACCAGACGGGGCTGCGCGCCCTCCATGTCGAGCAGCATCTCGTCCCCCACGGCGGGAGCGACGGCCTCCTGGGCAGGGCGGAGCAGCACCGCTACCGCGACCTTCCCCGGTAGCTGCCAGCCCAGGCCGGCCGCGCGGTCGGCGATCAGGGCGGACGGATCCGTGCGGTGCTCGGTGAGCAGGAGGTCGACGAGGAGCCGTTGCAGACGCAGCCGTTCCCCGGCCTGGCGGGCGACGGCCTCGGCGTAGCCGCGTACCGACTGGGCCACCATGACGTCGAGGTACTCGAACGCGGACTCGGCGAGTTCGTACATGGCCGAGGGCGGGATGTCGGCCTGCTGGCCGATCTCCGCCATGCGCCGCCAGGAGAGGCGCACGCCCAGCCGGTAGATCCCTTGCAGGGAGTCCAGGCTGCGCCCCTGCGAGACCTCGCCGCGCCCGAAGTCCCGGAACAGCTCCGGGAGGGTGCGCGGCCGGGCCGAGCCCGTGGCCATCTGTTCCACGAACAGCTCAAGCGCGTGCCGGATCGCCACCAGGGCCTTCGGCTCTCCGGACTCGTCGGGGAGCAGCACCAGACCCGGATACTCCCGCCGGATCGCGGCGAGGATGTCCTGTGCCAGTTCGGGGACCTGCTCCAGGGCGCGGTCGGCGAACTGCTGGATCCGTTCCCGTGGCACGTCGTGCCACGCTGACGACGCTTCCACCGCACCGCTCCCGGGTGTCGGGTCCCTACGTGTTCGCGCTGTGGGCTGCATGTTCCAACCTAGCCCGCGCCGGAGCCCGCCGTGCTGGACGTGCCGTCCGCGGGCGGTTCGGGGAACGTGACGAGCGGCACATTCTGCTGCTCGGGTGTGGCGTCGAGGGCGGTGACGATTCCGTAGGCGGCGCCTGTGGCCAGGAGGGCGGAGGCGGCGCAGGTCAGGAAGGCGGCGAGCAGTCTGGGCATGGGGATGATCGGCCTCTCGTTCGTCGAGGTCTGTCACCCAGCGCGCCGGCCCGGTCCGGCGCGGCCAGTATGGGAGGCGCATTGACAGATGGTCAAGGGCCGCCTAATTTCGCGGTCCACAGTCACTGTTACTGCCGGGTATCCATTCTTGCCTTGCCCCGGACAGGCTGCACCCGTGTGTGTGCCCCCTTCCCACACGGCCCACGAGCCCCCGCACGTCGCGCCCGTATCGGAGTACCCGCATGCGTCGTTCCATATCGCCTTCCTCCCTGATCCTGCTGGGTCTCGGAGTCTTCCTGCTGGTGTTCACCCAGCTGCTGACCTGGTACGTCGAGCCACGTGCCAAGCGCACACCGACCGATGTGAACTCCACGACGGTCTTCACCGGGCCGGGCAGCTACTTCGACACCGGGTCCGTCTCCACGGTGGAAGGCCAGACGATCACGATCACCCGCCGGGTGCTGGGAGACGTCGCGGGCGGTGAGCGCAGCGGAAACGCCATCTGGGACGTGTCCACGCAGATCGACTCGCCGAAGTCGCTGGCCCTCGGCGACCCGCGGAAGTCCCTGCAGTGGACCACCGAACGCTGGGTGACCGACCGCCGGACGAACCTGCCGGTGCGCTGCTGCGACGAGAAGCCCGCGTTCGAGGGCGAGGCCTATCTGAAGTTCCCGTTCGGCGTCGAGAAGCGCGCCTACTCCTGGTGGGACAGCACCCTGGGGGCCACCGTGCCGCTGGAGTTCCAGGAGGTCATCAGGGCCGACGGGCGCGAGAACTACCGCTTCGCCGGGAGCGTCAAGGCCACCCAGACCGGTACCCGGCTGGTGCCCGGCGTGCTGGTGGGCAGCTCGAAGCCGGGCCAGGTGCTGGCGGAGGAGTGGTACTCCAACGCGAGGATCGAGCTGACCGTGGACCAGCGCACGGGGCGGATCACGAACGCGCTGATCGCGCCGAAGAAGACGCTGCGGGCCCCGGGTTCACCGAAGGACGCGGTCACGCTGCTGGCCAGCGAGGGGCTGGAGTTCACGGAGCAGACCCGGCGTGAGCAGGCCGAGCTGGCCTCCGCGGACAGCAGCCGGCTGAAGCTGCTCGGTGAGACCGCGCCCGTCGTGGGCGGCCTCGTGGGCGGTCTGCTCGCCGTCGCCGGTGCCGTACTGCTGATTCGCGGCCCCCGGCGGGCCGAACACTCAACTGAGTGAGTGAAACGGGGTCGCCAGAAGTCCCGAAATTGTCATAGGCGTGAGTAGCCGGAACGAATCCTTGAACGAACACTGATGTTACCCCGCGGTAAGACAAACGTTTCCTTCTGTGTCGGCTGCCGTCCCCGGCAGCCCGCCACCGCGGCCGCAGTGCCCGACCACCCGTAGCGCCCGCTCACCCGTAGTGCCCGACCCACCCGCAGTACCTGCCAGCCCAGCGCTTCATCCCCGGAAGCCCGGCACACCCTCATGCGTTTTCCACCCGCAGCCGCCGAGTTGGAGCACCTCTATGCCCCAGCGCTCGTCCGCTCTGGCCCCGGGCCAGAAGGACTCCCGTTCCGTCCCCGTGCAAGCCCGTACCACCGGCAACGCCACCGACCGGCTCGCCCCCGAGACCCACGTCCCGTCCTTCGGGGCTCCCGCGCCGCGTCGGATCACCTTCCTCGCCCGCCGCGACCTGGCCAACCAGGCCGCGGGCGGCTCAGAACTGCTCATCGACCGGATAGCCGACGGTCTGACCACCGACGGCCATGAGGTCACGCTCGTGTGCGGCGGCCCGGCAGCCTCCCGCGGCTACCGGGTGGTCTCCGCGGGAGGCGACGCCAGTCACTTCCCGCGCGCCAAGGCGACCTTCGCCCGTGAGGTCGGCACCTGCGACCTGCTGGTCGAGGTGTGCAACGGCATGCCGTACCTGGCCCCGCTGTGGCACCGCGGAGCGACGTTGTGCCTGGTCAACCACGTGCACACGGATCTCTGGCAGATGCGCTACCCGGGCCCGGCCGCACGGCTCGGCCGCAGGCTGGAGCACTGGGCCCTGACCGGCATCCACCGGGACAACCTGATGGTGGCCGTCTCCGAGTCGACCGCCTCCGAGCTGCGCGACATCGGCGTGGCGGCGGACCGCATCCGGATCGTCAACAACGGTGTCGAAGAACCCGGCCCCCTGCTGCCCGAGGCGAAGGAACCGCTGTTCCTCGCCGTCGGCCGGCTGGTCGAGTACAAGCGCATCGATCTGCTCCTCCGGCTGTGGGAGCGGGTGCGTCCCGTCACCGGTGGCCGACTCGTCATCGTGGGCGACGGCCCCGAACGGGAACGGCTCGAAGCGATGGCCGGCCCCGGCGTGACGTTCGCCGGCCGGGTGTCCGAAGCCGAGAAGCACCGCCTGATGTGCGAGGCGTGGCTGCTGCTGCACCCCTCCCTCGTCGAGGGCTGGGGGCTCGTCGTCACCGAGGCCGCCGCGCGGGCCACCCCCGCGATCGGCTTCGACATACCCGGCCTGCGCGACTCCATCGAGGACGGCGAGACCGGGGTGCTCGCCCGGGGCGAGAGTGCGTTCGCCGCCGCGTGGTGCACCCTGTCCCTCAGCACCGAGCGGCGCGCGGCCATGGGGCGTGCCGCCGCCCAGCGCGCCCAGCACTTCCGCTGGAGCGCGACGGTCCGTCAGTTCCAGGCGGTCGCCGCCGAGGCCGCGGCCCGCGCCGCGACCCCCGGACGCCGTGGGAGCGGCCATGGCTGAGACCACGGACCGCGGATTCAAGGATCCGTCGCTGAGGCGATCGGCCGCCCTCTTCCGGGCGTTCATGCGCGAACCCCGCGATCCCGAGCGGTGCTACACCCTGCTGGCCCGCGACTCGGTCGCACAGGTGGCACGCCATGTCGACCTGGCCGGCAAGATCGTCGTCGATGTCGGCGGCGGCAGCGGCCACTTCACCGAGGAGTTCCGCCGCCGTGGCGCGCAGAGCTACCTCTTCGAGCCCGACCCGCGGGAGCTGAGCGCCCGCGGCCGTACCACCGAGGACGCGGTCCTCGCCGACGGATACCTGCTGCCGCTCGCCGACGGCGCCGCGGACGTGTGCTTCTCGTCCAACGTGCTCGAGCACGTGTCGGACCCGCAGACGTTCATCAGCGAGATGGCACGGGTCACCCGCCCCGGCGGACTGATCTACCTGTCGTTCACCAACTGGTTCTCGCCCTGGGGAGGCCACGAGACCGCGCCGTGGCACTACCTCGGGGCCGACCGGGCCCGGGCGCGCTACGAACGGCGCACCGGCCACCCGGCCAAGCACACCCTCGGCGAGAACCTCTTCGCCGTCCACATCGGTCCCACCCTGCGGCACGTCCGCGGTCGCGACGACGTGCAGGTCGTGACAGCGCGGTCTCGTTACTGGCCTTTCCTCGCGAGCACGATCACCCGGGTGCCGGGACTCCGCGAGATCGCCACCTGGAATCTGCTGCTGATTCTCAGGCGAAGCCCATGAGCATGCGAAGCGAGGAACGGTCATGACCACTACGGTCCAGGCACCCACCCGGGTGCCGCAGCCGACGCCGCCGGACGCGTCCGGCGAGCCGCGCGGACGACGCCTGCTGTTCGGCTTCTGGGCCGTCGTGCTGGTGGCGTTCATCGCCGTGTCACCCGGCAAGATGACGTTCGAGACCAAACTCGGCGTCGCCCTCGACCCCTGGCGCTTCCTCGGCGACCTCGGTTCGCTGTGGAACGGGAACGTCGGCCTCGGCGGCATAGCCAACCAGTACGTCGGCTACGCCTTCCCGGCACTTCCCTACTACGCGCTCATGGACCTGGTGCAGGTGCCGGTCTGGCTGGCCGAGCGGCTCTGGCTCTCGATCATCGTGACCGCCGCCTTCTGGGGCGCGCTCAGGCTCGCCGAGCGGCTGCGCGTGGGCACGCCCGGGACCCGCGTCCTCGGCGCCCTGGTCTACGCGCTGTGGCCCACCTTCACGATCGTCATCGGATCGACCTCCGCCGCCGCGCTGCCCGGCGCCCTGCTGCCCTGGGTGCTGCTGCCGCTGACCTCCGCGGAGCTGAGCCCCCGGAAGGCCGCCGCCCGTTCGGCCCTGCTGATCCCCTTCATGGGGGGCGTGAACGCCGCCTCGACCCTGGCCGCGCTGCTGCCCGTCGGCCTGTACCTCCTCAGCCGCCCGCCCGGCCCGCGCCGGCGCGCGCTGCTCACCTGGTGGATACCGGGCGTCGTCCTCGCCACCGTGTGGTGGGTGGTGCCGCTGCTCCTGCTCGGCATGTACGGCGAGAACTTCATGCCGTACGTCGAGCAGGCCGACACCACCACCGCCACCATGTCCGCGACCGAGCTGCTGCGCGGCGCCGGCAACTGGGTGGCCTACCTGAACTTCGGTGAGGCGTGGCTGCCGGCCGGCTGGACCGTCGCGACCTCCGTCATCGCCGTGCTCGGTTCGGCGTTCGCCGCGGCCCTCGGCCTGGCCGGCCTGGCCCGGCGGGACCTGCCGGAGCGCCGCTGGCTGCTGCTGACCGTCCTCGCCGTCGTCCTGATCGCGCTCGCCGGATACGGCGGAGCCGTCGGCGGTCCGTTCCACGGCGCCGTCCAGGACTGGCTGAACGGACCGTTGAAGCCGTTCCGCAACATCTACAAGTTCCAGCCGGGACTCGCCCTCGCGCTCGTCCTCGGACTGACCCATCTGACCGCCGTGCTGTCCGCGAACAGGGGTTCGCGCGCCCTCCGCGCCTTCCACGGCCGCCGCTGGGTGCCCGTGACCGCGGCGGTCCTCGTCCTGCCGGGTCTCGCGCTCCCGTACGTCAACGGCTCGATCCTCCAGCCCGGGGCGTTCACCAAGCTGCCCACCCACTGGGAGAAGGCCGCCGGCTGGCTCAAGGACAACGCCCCCGACAGCCGGGCGCTCGTCGTCCCGGCGACCGCGCACGGCATCTACACCTGGGGTTCCCCCATCGACCAGCCCTTCGACGTGCTGGCCGAGACCCCCTGGGCGCAGCGGGACTTCGTCCCCTTCGGCACTCCCGGAGCACGCCGTATGACGGACGCCGTCGAGCAGGCGCTGCTGTCCGGCGCCGAGGTTCCGGGCCTCCGGGAGTACCTCGTACGGGCCGGCATGCACGCGGTCGTCGTCCGCAACGACCTCGACCCCGACCAGATCGGCTACGTTCCGCCGCAGACGGTGAAGCGGACCCTGGAGTCGTCCGGCTACCGCAAGGTCACCGGGTTCGGCCCGCTGATGACCGGTGGACGCATCGCCGCCGACACCCCGCTCCAGGTGCAGGGGCTCTACGCGCGGCTCCAGGCCGTCGAGATCTACGAGCCGCAGGGCCAGGGCGGGCGGCCCGGCAGGGTCGGTGTCTCGGCCGTGGCCGACACGGCCGTGGTCAGTGGCGGACCCGAGTCGCTGCTCCAGCTGTCCGCCGATCCCTCGATGGCCGGGCGACCGGCCGTACTGGCCGGGGACAGGCTTCCCAAGGGTGTCCTCGCACCGGTGAAGGCGGTCGCGGACGGGCTGCGCCGCGCCGACACCCGGTTCGGCCTGGTCAACAACAACACCTCGTACACCTACACCGCGGACGAGCGGAACCACTCCGGCAGCATGCAGAACCCGGGTGAGGAGCCCAAGCAGATCCTGCCGTCGGAGGGCACCGAACACCAGACGACGGCCGTGCTGCGCGGCGCCGAGTCCGTGACGGCCTCCAGCAGCGGCAACTGGCTGTTCCACCTGCCGCAGTACGACCCGGTCAACGCCTTCGACGGCAACCGGGACACCGCGTGGGCCGAGGGCACCCTGGGCAAGCCGGTCGGACAGTGGCTCCGGGTGGTCTTCTCCCGGCCGACCGACATCCCGGCCTCCCTCCAGCTGACGCCCCTGCCGGGCGACGCGATGCGCGCGGCGCCCACGCAGGTGCGGATCGAGACCGACCGCGGTTCGGCCGACAGCCCCCTGCAGACGAACGGCCTGCCGCAGACCGTCAAGGCTCCCGCCGGCGAGGCCTCCTGGATGAAGATCACCGTCCTCGCCGCGCAGCAGGCGCGTCCGAGCCTCTCCGGGGCCGGATTCTCCGAGGTCTCGATCCCGGGCGTGCAGGTGACGCGCATGCTGGTGCTGCCCGCCGACGCGGAGCAGACCGACGCGGCGGCGACCGTGTACTCCCTGCACCGCGGTACCGACGCGGGCGGCCTGTCGCCCGCCTCGGCCGAGGTGGGACTGCACCGGCAGTTCAGCACCGAGGAGTCGGGCGAGTACCGGGTGTCGGCGCGAGCCGTCGCCCTGCCCGGCGGCGCGCTGGACGAACTGCTCGACCGTACGGCCCCCGGATCGAAGAACCGGCTGACGGCCGCCGTGGACTCCACCAGCCGCAACGGCACGTCGCTCGGCGCCCGCAACCTGGTCGACGGTGATCTGACGACCGCCTGGATCGCGGGCGACCGACCGGTCGTCCACCTGAGCTGGCCCGGCATGAAGAAGATCGACGAGGTCATCCTCGCGCCGGCGGGCGGGGTGTCCACCCGGCCCGAGCAGGTGATGATCAGCTCCCCGCACGGTGCCGCGGTGGCCGACGTGGACGAGAACGGCCGGGTCCGCTTCCCGGAGATCGAGACGAACCGGCTCGACATCACCATCACCCGGGTCGCGCCGCTCACCGTCCACAACCCGGTGGCGAACGCGCAGGTGCAGCTCCCCGTCGGGCTGAGCGAGGTACACGTCCCCGCCCTGGCCGATCTGCGGGTGCCGCGGCCGAAGCCGTCCGCGCGCTTCTCGCTGCCGTGCGGCGAGGGCCCCGACCTCGCCGTGGGCGGCGTCCTGCACAAGACGAAGGCCTCCGGACTCGTCCGGGACCTCACCGAGCGGCGCCCCGTCACCGTCACCCTGTGCGCGGGCGAGGAGAAGGACGGCACGCTGGAGCTGCCGTCCGGCGATCACGAGGTGGAGGCGGCTGACGCCGGCCCGCTGACGATCACCGACGTCACCCTGACCCGCGGCACCCCGCAGGCACTGGCGGGAGCGGCGGGGCGTGAGGCCACCGTCACCAGGTGGGCCGACGACAGCCGGACCGTCTCGGTCTCTGCGGGCGATGGCGAGGCCGCCTACCTGCGGACCTACGAGAACGCCAACGACGGCTGGAAGGCCACCCTCGACGGCACGGAGCTCGAGTCGGTGCGCCTCGACGGCTGGCAGCAGGCCTGGGTGATCCCGGCCGGCGCGTCCGGCACGGTGACCATGGAGTTCGAGCCCTCCGGTTCGTACCGAGCAGCTCTGATCGGCGGTGCGTTCGCGCTCGTCGCCCTGGCCGCCCTGGCCTTCGTGGGCCGCCGGCGCGACGACGGTGGCGCCGCCGAGGAGAAGCTGCCCGCACCTGCGGCCCCGGGGATGCTCCTCGGAACGCTCGCGCTGACCGCGGTCGTCGCGGTGGTGGCGGGGCCGTGGGCCCTGATCGTCCCCGTACTCGCCGTGGCGGCGCGGCTCCGGCCGGGCGTGCTGGTGCCGACAGCGGCGGTGGCGATGGCCGGCGCCGGACTCGTCGCGGCCCTCGGCGCCGGGGAGCCGGTCGCCGACGGGGAAGGTGCGTTCAGCGGCCTGGCGCAGGTGCTCACGCTGGTGGCCCTGTCCGCCGCCCTGGTGACGGCGGTGAGGCCGACGGCCGCGACCGCCGGGCGCGGGGATGACGACGGGCGGGAAGGCGACGACGGTCGTGCGGGCGACGGCGGTTCCGCCGCGCCGGAGGCCGGACCGGTGGTCACGGCCAGGCCCCGCAGCACCGGCGAAGGGCACCGGCCCGAGCAGCCCCTCTGGCGGCCGGAGAGCGGCGGCCCTTCGTGACCGAGCCGTGGACCGCCGCCGGGAGGGGGACCTCCACCCCTCCCGGCGCGGTCCGGATCCCCTTTCCGACCGTCGACGAGGTGTCGCGGCACTGCCTCAGTGACGACGAGCCGGAGAGCGTACACATGGAGGTCCATCTGCCCGGGCGGCTGGACCCGGTACGGCTCCGGGCCGCGTTCCGGCGGGCGCTCCTGGCGCACCCCCGGGTGCTGGCACGGGAAGTACCCGGGCGCCGGCACCGGCGGACCTTCGCGTGGGAGCTGACCGGGCGACCGGACAGCGATCCGGTGACCTTCGCCGGGTGCGGACCCGAGGCCCTGGCGCGGGCTCGGGCCCGCGCCCTGGCGCAGTGCCCCCCGCTCACCCTGTCGCCGCCGATGCGCCTGGACGTCGTTCAGATGGACGGGGAAACCGGCGCCGGGGCCGCGACCGTGCTGCTGCTGACGATGCATCACACGGCTCTCGACGCCGGGTCGGGGCTGCGGGTGCTCGCCACGACCGCCGAACAGTACGGCGGCACGGCGGCCCTCCCGGTACCCGAGCGGGTACGGCCAGGGAACCCGGGTCCGGCTCCGAGCGGGACCGGCGGCACGCTACGGGCGCGACCCGTACGGGTCGCGCCGGACTCCCGCCCCGGGCCGGTACGCGCCCGCGCCGTGGGCAACGGCATGGTGCAGGCGGACCTGCCCGTTCCGAGGCGGGCGGAGCCGGACGGGGACCTCCCGTCCTGGACCGTCAACGACCAACTGCTTGTCGCCGCGTCCCTGACGGTGGGCCGCTGGAACGCCTCGCGAGGGCGACCGGCCGGTCCGGTACGGATCACGATGCCCGTGGACGACCGTCCGCGCGGCACGGAGATGCCGATGGGCAACGGGACCCGGCTCGTGGAGGTGGCCATGGCCGCCGAGGACCCGCGCGACACGGAACTGCTGCTCCGTGAGCGGCCGGACCCGGAGGCCGTGGCCCGGCTGCTGCGCAGCACCGCCCGGCGCACCCGCGCGCTGAAGTCCACCCAGGGCGCCCCCATGGGCGCCGGGGCGAGCCTGCTGACCGCACCGCTGCTGCCGGTCGGCATCCGGGGCGTGCTCACCCGTGGCGCACGGCGGGCGGCGGCATCCTGGACGTCGACGGTGCTGGTCACCAACCTCGGACGTGTGCCGTACGCGCTGGATTTCGGCGACGCCGGGCGGGCGACGGCCGTGTGGTTCTCCGCACCGGCGCGGATGCCGCGCGGACTGAGCGTGGCGGCGGCCTCCACCGGCGGGCGACTGCACGTGACGCTGCGCTGGTCGCGGGCGCTGCTCGGCGACGCGGCCGGGGCGGAACTGGCGGACGTGTTCGCGGAGTCGCTGTCGACGACGTCTCTCACCCCGGCCGGGGACGCCTCGGCGACCCAGAACAACCAGAACAACCCCAAGAGGCCGTCATGAACCCCTCAGCCACCGGCTCGGCAGAAACCGGCTCCGCAGCCATCGGCTCGGCAGAAACCGGCTCCGCACCCACCGCCAAGTCGCCCGAGGCGCCGGTGTCTTCGCCGGGCCCGCGCGCCCCCGGGCTGCGGGACTTCTACGAGAACCCCACCGTTCCCGTCGCCTCCGGCGAGGCCCGGACCCTGCGGCAGGCCCGGATGCTGGCCGACGCGCTGGGCCCCGTGGGCCCCGGCCGCCCCGCCGCGACCGTGCTCGACGTGGGCTGCGGGGACGGCTCGGCGGGCGCGATCGCCGCCCGCGTACTCGACGGGCACCGCATCGTGGGGATCGACTGGTCGCAGGACGCCCTGCGCCGGGCGGCGCCGCGCCTCAGCCAGGTCGTGCGCGGCGAGCTGACCGGCAGCGGGCTGCCGTTCGCCTCCGGCAGCGCCGACGCCGTGCTGTTCAGCGAGGTCGTCGAGCACCTCGTCGACCCCGACAGCGCCCTCGACGAACTGCGCAGGGTCCTGCGGCCCGGCGGACACCTCATGCTCTCCACGCCGAACCTCGCCGCCTGGTACAACCGCGCGCTGCTGCTCGCCGGGGTCCAGCCGGTCTTCTCCGAGGTGAGTCTGCGCGGTATCCACGGCAGACCGGGCAGCGAGGTCGTGGGCCATCTGCGGCTGTACACGGCACGCGCGCTCCGCGAGTTCGTGGCGGCGTCCGGGTTCGAGGTGGTGAAGGTCGCGGGTGCGCCGTTCCACGGAGTTCCGCGCCCGCTCCGCCCGTTGGACCGGCTGGCCTGCGGCGTACCGTCGCTCGCCTCCATCCTCCTCGTGCATGCGAGAAGGGTGTAGCCCGTGGTGTGGGGTGTGGCCGCCGCACTGGTGGCGAACGTCCTGTACAGCACCGGCTTCGTCCTGGAGAAGCGGGCGCTGGCCGGCATGCCGCCGCTGAGTGCCGCACGGCCGGGACAGGCCCTCCTCCTGCTGGCGAGCCGACCTCTGTGGATCTGCGGGGCCGTGGCGCTTGCCCTGGGCTTCGCCGCGCAGCTCGCCGTCTACCGCACCCTGCCGATGGCCGCCGCCCAGGGCCTGTTCCTGTCCGGTCTCGTCCTGCTGCTCGTGCTCTCGTCGGTGGTGCTCGGCGAGCGCCCCTCCGGCCGCGAGCGGCGCGCGGTGGCGGTCATCGGTCTGGCGCTCGTGATGGTGGTGGCCTCGCTGTACGAGACCAGCGAGGAGATCAGCCGTACCGCTCCCACGGGCATCCTGCTGGCCCTGTGCCTGCCGACCCTCGCGGCCGGGCTCGTGCTCTACGCCGCCGCCGAGCGGCGCGCCGGCCGACGCCATCGGCAGCCGACCACCGGAGTGGCCTACGCCGTCGCGGTCGGTCTGATCTACGGCGTCAGCTCGCTCGCCATCAAGGGCGTCTCCGGGCATCTGGACACCTCGGACCTCCTGGGCTCGGTGCCGGCCCTGCTCGCCTCGCCGTACCCGTACCTTCTGCTGCTGACAGGGGTCAGCGGCCTCGTCCTGTCGCAGACCGCCCTGCAGCGCTGCCGGGCGTCGCTGATCGTCCCGGTGTGCTCGACGGTGAGCTGTGTGTTCTCCATCGTGAGCGGCACGATCGCGTTCGACGAGCCGCTGCCCGACGACCCGTTGCGGCTGTTACTGCGGCTCGGCGGCACCGTGCTCGCACTGACGGTCCTGCTCACCCTGCCGCGACACGAAGCGAACACCCCCACATCTGAAGGAACCCGGCCATGAAGCCAGACAGCCCGCTGCTGAAGATCCTCGCCTGCCCGCTCGACAAGGGCCCGTTGCTCCTCGACGAGGCAGGGGGCGCCCTCTACAACCCCCGCCTGCAACGGCGTTACCCGATCGTCGACGGCATCCCGCAACTCCTTCCCTCCTCGGGTGTGCCCGCCGTCGCGGAGGGTCCTGCCGTCGCCGAGTGAAGAGCCGATGACGTGGTGAGCCGGACGGGCCGGTTTCCGTCGGAGCCGACGTTCGTTGTCCGGTCCGTGGGGTGATCGTGCGTGACACCCGGCTTCTCCCTCGGAAGGCAGGACATGGCCACACGTAGAGGCTTTCTCGGCGGCGCCACCGCGGCCGGTGCCGTGACGATCCTCGGGGCCGGCCCGGCGCCGGCCGTGGACGGGCCCGGGCCCGCGCTCGTCGACCCGGTGCTTCAGGAGAGGGCGGCCCGCGACGCGATCCTCGCCGCGAACAGCGGCATGCGCTCCCACTATGCGGCGCTGAAGGCCGACCTGATCAAGCATCTCGGCCCCGTCGTCGTCGTGCAGAACGACGCCAAGGGCGGCCGGTTCACCCTCGTCCACGACGGCACGCGGGAGTCGGTGCACCCCGTCGCCGAGATCTTCGAGCTGGCGAAGTCGGTCAGCCATGTGCCGCTGGGTGTCTTCGCGATCATCGCGCCCTACCTGAGCGACAAGGTCCCCAACCTCCCCAACGGCCACCGCATCGATCCGCACGACCTGCGGATGGTCGCCTTCAAGGAGGCGGGCGGCACCGGCTGGATCACGCCGCTGCGGACGTACGCCGACACCCTCCTCGCCGCACGCCGCCAGCTTCCGACGGCCAATATCCCTGCGGAAATGGTCACTTCGTGCACGAAGGTGATCGACGGAGCGCTTGCGTTCATCGACACCTCCGTGTCGGCCGAGTCCTTCGACATCAAGTCCTTCGGGGACTTCTCGCGCAGTGTGTACGCCCCCATCCGCACCAACATGAAGCACGCGGCCCGCGCCCAGATCGCCGGCGTGGAGGACCTCATGCGGCGCTGGCGGGCCAGGATCGGTGAGGAGGCCTGGAAGGACCTGTACACCGTCGTCCTGTCCCAGTGGGCGACGTCCGTGCTCAACCAGAACTCGATCATCATCAGGCCGTGCATGAACCCGGCGAAGGTCGCCACCCATCTCATCGACCTGCCGGCCGCCGAGCCGCCCTCGGACCCGGTCCACGTGGCCCTGGACAACCTCGCCCGGATCGTGCAGGACAACATCGCGGCCGAGATGGTCTTCCCCGCGGACACGGTGCTCGCCGACGCGCTCAAGGGCCCGCAGGACCTTCTCTCCGACGAGATCCTGGCCCAGCTCGGCGGCGGTGCCGGCGGCGCAATGGCCTCCTCCTCCGCCTCAGCCGCGAGCGAGGAGGCCTGCCCCTTCCGCGCCCGTCAGCCGGTCGAGGGCCGCGGCGACGCTCCCGGGCGTCGCCGCCCCCGTGAGGGTGCCGACGAGCGCCTGGGCGAGGACGGTCGCCGTGCCGATCCGGGTGTCCTCCCGCTCGTCGCCAGTGGCCTGCCCGATCACCGCGTCCCGTACGGCAGTTGAGATCTCGGAGTCTCCGAAGAGGTCCGGGAACGACAGGGCCATCATGCACACGCCCACGTTGGCGGAGAGGATCGACTGGCCCGCGAGTTCGGGCGTCGTCCGCAGCCGTCCGGCGTCGCGGCAGCGCTCGACGGCCTTCAGGAGGATCGCCTGTGCCTCCTTGATGGCCTGCGGCTTGGCGTCGCCCGTCGGCGTGAACATCAGGCGGTAGAGGTACGGGTTGCGGAGCGCGAACGCGACGTGGCTGTCCCAGGCCGTCCGCAGGTCCGCCACCGGGTCGTCGGTGAGCGGGTTCTGCCTCTTGGCGGCGAGGAAGCGCTCGAAACCGATGTCGGCGACCGCCGTGAGCAGTCCCTGCTTGTCGCCGAACTGACGGTAGATCTCGGGCATGCCGACCTTCGCCCGGTCGCAGATGGCGCGGGTGGAGATCGCCAGCGCGTCCTTGGTGGCGAGGAGTTCCTCGGTGGCTTCCAGGATGCGCTCTCGGGCCGTCGACATGCCTCTCACGATAACAGCGCTAACAGTCCTGACCTGGGTGACTGCCCGTCTTGTAATCATCGATTACGAACTGTGTTAGCGTCGTATACGTCCGGGGCGCCGCGCCCCCCTTGCCGAAAGGAACCGCCATGACCGCGTCCACCACCCTCCGTCAGGTGATCGGCCTTCCCCAGGAGCTGCCCCGCCTCAGCGAGTCGGCCCTGCTCATGATCGACTTCCAGAACACCTACCGCGGCGGGGTCATGCTGCTCGACGAGGCCGAGAAGGCCGTCGCCGCCGGTGCGCGCCTGCTCGCCGCCGCCCGTGCCGCCGGTACCCCCGTCGTCCACGTCGTCAACGACGGCGGCGAGGGCACCCCGTACGACATCCGCGCGGAGATCGGCGCGATCAGCGACGAAGTCGCCCCGATCGAGGGCGAGAAGGTGGTCGTCAAGCAGTTCCCCAACGCGTTCCACGCCACGGACCTCGAAGAGACCCTGAAGGACCTCGGCGTCGGCGTCGGCGGAGACCTGGTCATCGCCGGGTTCATGACGCACATGTGCGTCCTCTTCACCGCACAGGGCGCCTTCAACCTCGGCTACCGCCCGACCGTGGTCGCCGAGGCCACCGCGACCCGGCCGCTGGAGGCGCCGGACGGCACCGTACTCCCGTCGGCCGCGCTGCAGACGGCGAGCCTGACGACGGTCGCGGACCTGTTCGGCACGGTGGCGCGTACGGTCGACGAACTCGCCACCCTGGCACCGACCGGCTGACCCGTACCGGAACAGCCCCCCGGCGCCGGCCGACCGACCCGCACCAGCCCCCGCCCCCCCGGCACCGGGAGTTCACCCGAGGTGTACCGGAAGACCGCCTGGTGATCGGTTGCGGGTCGTCCGACTCGGCGGTAATGGCCGTCGGCCCGTGACGCGTCACCCCGGGCGTTCCCGTTCCGTGCGCCCCCTGGAGGACGTGTGCCCCCCGCCGCCGAGACCGTGCTCGACGAGGTCGACGGCGAGGAGGGGGCGGACGGGCGCCCCCTCCGGACCGGCGGCGCCCCGGCACGCGGCCTGCGTGCCCCGGCCGTCGCCGGGCCGCTCTCCGCCGCCCTGCTCACCGCCGTACTACTCTGCCTCGCGACCCGCCTCTCCCGCAGCTACCCCTTCGGTCCCGTGACCAGGAACGTCGTCGACCTCGGCCAGCAGTACCTGCCGTTCCACGCGTACTGGCGCTCCTTCCTGCTCGGCGAGACGGACGGCGACGCCTTCCTCAACTGGAACTCCGGCTTCGGCTCCAACTTCCTCGGCGACATCGGCACGTACCTGAGCAGCCCCTTCGACCTGCTCGTCGTGCTCTTCCCCGCCGACCGCGTCGAACTCGCCCTGTACGTCGTCACCGCCGCCAAGATCACGGCGGCGGGGGCGGCGATGGCGCTGCTGCTCCTCCGGCTGCGCCCCGGACCCTGGCCGGTCGCCGCCGTCCTCGGCACCGCGTACGCCCTGTCCGGCTGGACCTTCAACCTCGGCGCGTCCGTCCCGATGTGGCTCGACGGGCTCGTCGCCTTCCCGCTGCTCTGCCTGGTCGGGGAGTGGGCCCGCACCGGGCGCCGCCCCGTCCTCGGCCCCCTCGTCGTCGCGCTGGCCTGGACCGCCAACTTCTACACCGCGTACATGGCCACCCTCGGCGCCGCCGTCGTCCTCGTCCTACGGCTCCTCACCGCCGAGGAGACGGCCTCCGCCCGGCAGCGCCTCGCCGGCGCGCTCCGCGCCGCGCGCGGTGTCCTCATCGGCATCGGGCTCGCCGCGCCGCTCGTCGTGGTGGTCTTCCTCGGCACGAAGGTCGCCGACCCCACCCCGGTGACCACCTTCACGGCCGCCGCCTGGACGGACGTCCTCGCCCGGTTCCTGCCCGCCACCGCGAGCGTGGCCAGCCCCGCCCTCTTCATCGGTACGCCCGCGCTCGCCCTCGCCCTCACCCTGCCGTTCAACCGGGCCGTCGCCCCGCGCGTGCGTGCCGGATGGTCGGCCGCGATCGTCCTCGTGACGCTCTCCCTCCAGTGGGAGCCGACCCATCTCCTCTGGCACGCCGGAGCCTCGCCCAACGGCGGCCCGTACCGCCAGACCTTCGTGCTCTGCGGCCTGCTGCTGATCGGCGCCTGGTTCTCGGCCGCGCGCGGCGTGCCGCGCCCGAGCGCGCTCCTCGGGGGCGGCGTCCTGCTCGGACTCCTCGCCTGGGCGGCCCGGGGGAGCGTCGACATCGACCGGTGGACCTACCCCGCCTTCGGCGCGGCCGCGGCCCTGGCGCTCACCGCCGTCCTCCTCGCGTCGCTGCCGAACGCCCGCCGAACCACCGCGCGCGTACTGCCCGTTCTGGCCGTGGCCCTGTTCCTCGTCGCACAGGCGGGCGAGGCGGCCGTCACCGGGAAGCGGATCGAGGAACAGCAGCTCAGCAAGGTCGCCTGGTCCCCCCGGATCGGCCCCTGGCACACGGCCGTGGCCGACGAGGTGGCCCGCGCCGACGCCTGGCCCCGCCACCGTACGGACCCCGGGGAGGTCCCCGGCGGCAACGACGTGCTCATCACGGGCGGGCAGGGGCCCGACTACTACAGCAGCCTCACCGCAGAGGTGACCTCAAGCACCCTGGCGTCCCTGGGCTTCGGCTACTACGCCAAGGGCCGGCATCCGGTCACCCTCGACAACCCGGTGACGGACGCCCTGTTCTCCATCGGCACCCGGATCCGATCGCGGCCCACGGAGCCGGTACGGCAGGACGCGGCGCCCCGCGCCACCGTCTCCGTCGCCACCACCCCCGTACCGCCGCTCGTCACCGTCCGTCCGCCCGGACGGCCGGCCACCCACGCCGGGGACTCCGCCTTCGCGCGGCAGGAGCGCCTGCTCGGCGCCGAGGTGTACGAGCTGCCGCCCGCCGCCCGTACCGGACGCACCCTCACCGCCCGCTGCCCGGCGGGCTCCCAGGTCTGGTTCTGGGCGCCCGAGTACCGGGGCGAGGCGACCCTCACGGGGGAGCGGCCCGTGTACTTCGAGGGCAAGCCGCCCGCCGTACGCGCCCCCATGCGGGCCCTCGGCGCCGTGCCCCCGTCCGGGGAGGTACGGATCGAGCTGAGTCCCGAGAAGAAGCTGCGGCTGCCCCGTCAGCCGGTCGGCTGCCTGGTCCAGGACCGGCTCGACTCCGCCGTACGGGAGTTGACCGCCACCGGTGCCACGCGGGTACGGGCGACCGGCCACACCGTCACGGCCGAACTGCCCCCCGGCAGCACGGGAACCGCCGTGCTCGCGGCGCCCCGCATCTCCGGCTGGCGCTGCGCCGCCGGTGACGCGGAAGCCGAACCCGCGCGCGCGTACGAGGGGCTCGTCGCCGTCCCGCTCGACGGCCGGGCGACCTCGGTCACCTGCTCCTTCCGGCCACCGGGGCTCCGCCTCGGCGGCGCCGTCGGCACGGCCGCGCTCCTCGCCCTGGCGGCGACGGCGGTCCTGCACCGGCGGACCCGCCGATGAGGCGGTCTCCGCGCGGACTTTCCACAGGGGACGACAAGAGTTCACCCGGAGTGCACGCGCGGATCGTTCGTCCGGAGAAGTGGAGCGTTACTGTGCCCGCCGTAGCGGCGTTTAATTGTTCGATTCAGTATGGGGATTCCGAGTGCCGAAACTGTCCGTCGTCGTACCGTTCCACAATGTCGGGCCATACGCGCCCGACACCCTGCGCAGTCTCGCGAACAACGCGGATCCGGAATTCGAGTTCCTGCTGATCGACGACTGCTCGACGGACGACACCCCGGAAATCCTCGACCGCTGGCGCGACCGCCTGCCCAACGCCACCGTCATCCGGCACGAGACGAATCTCGGCGTCGCCCAGGCGCGCAACACGGGAATCGACGCGGCACGCGGGGAGTACCTCACCTTCCTCGATGGCGACGACTGGTACGCGCCGGGCCACCTCGCCGCCACCGTGGCCGGAATGGACCGGCTGGGCTGCGATTTCGCCCGTACCGACCACGTCCTCTCCGAGGGCCGGAAAAGGCAGATCCGTTACGCCCCCGCCAAGCGCCGCGACACGTTGATGGACCCCCGGGACGGGATCTCGCCCGCCAGCATGGTGACGATGGTGGACTATCCGTTCGTCCCCTTCGGCATGTACAGCGCGCGGCTCTTCGAAAACGGCGCCTCGCGTTTCGAGACCTCCCTGAGAACGGCCGAGGACCGGCTCTGGGTCTGGCGGCTCCACCTCAAGGCCCGTACCTTCGCGGCGCTTTCCCTGCACGGGGTCTTCTACCGGCGGGGCGTCACCACCTCGCTCACGCAGATCACCGACAACCGCCAGCTCGACTTCATCCCGTCGTACGACCTCCTGCTCGACGACGTCTCCAGGGACGCGGAGGCGGAACGGTTCCTGCCGAAGGCGGTCCGCACCTACTGCGCGATGATCGCCTTCCACATGGGCAAGGTCGGCAAGTACGAGCCCGCCGTCGCCGAGCGGCTCCGCGCCGACGTGGCCGACGCGCTGCACCGGATGCCGCAGCACGTCCTCGACGAGACCCTGGCCACCATGGACACCCCCCGCAGCACCCTCCTCCGGAGCCTGCGCGACACCGTAAGGACCGCCTGACCCATGGCCCCCGACAAGGCCCCGGCCGCCTCCGACACGGCTCCTGCCGCCGCCCGGGCGGCGACACCCGGCACCGACAGCGGCACCGGCACCGCTACCGGCACCGCCCCCGACTCCCGGCCGGTCCAGATCTTCCAGGTGTCCACCCTCTACGGCGCGGCCACCCTCGCCGCCTCGCTCGACGCCGGTCAGTTCGGCCCCCGCGAGGACGCCCGCCGCCTCCTGCTGATCTCGCGCAACGCCGAGATCCCGGAGACGGCGCTGCGCCTGGAGACCATGACCGGGTACGAGCGGGTCGCCGCCCGCTTCGACGGGACCCTCGACTGGAACGAGACGATCCACCCGTACCACCCCGCCGCCTGGGCCCCCCGCCCCGAGGAGGCGCCGCTCTGGCAGCGCGTGCTGCGCACGGCGTGGGACCTGGGCACCGCCCCGGTGGAGCTGATCGTCGAATCCATCCAGGTCAACCCCGCGAAGGCGCTGGCCGGCACCTTCCCCGAGAGCAGCCTCCACGTCTACGCGGACGGCCTCATGAGCTACGGCCCGACCCGCAACGACCTCGCCCAGTCGATCGCCTGCCGCATCCGGCGGGTCCTCCACCTCGACCTGGTGCCGGGCCTGCGGCCCCTCCTCCTGAGCGAGTACGGCGTCGAGCCCGAACTCGTCCCCGACGACGCCTTCCGCGCGGTCCTCGCCGAGATCGCCGAGGAGGCCGCCGACGACCCGGACATCACGCGGGCCGCGGCCGCCGAGCCCACGGCGCTCCTGCTCGGCCAGTACCTCGCCGCCCTGAACCTGCTCACCGCGGAGGAGGAAGAGGAGTTCCACGTGCGGATGCTGCGCGGGGCGGTCGAGGCCGGGCACCGCTCGGTCGTCTTCAAGCCGCACCCGAGCGCGCCCGCCAGCTACTCGCAGGCGCTCCACGACGAGGCGGAACGGTCCGGCGCACGGCTCACCGTCCTCGACGGGCCCCTGCTCGCCGAGACCTTCTACGAGCGGTGCGACGCGCTCCGGCTCGTCGTCGGCTGCTTCTCCACGGCGATGTTCACCGCCGCCGTGTACTACGGCGTCCCCATCGCGCGCGTGGGCACGGCCGAGGTCCTCGAACGGCTCACCCCCTTCGAGAACAGCAACCGCATCCCGCTGACGGTCGTCGACCATCTGGTCGCGGACCTGGAGGGGGGCGAGGAGCCCGCCGTCCCCGGTCCCGCGCCGGAGTCGATCACGCCCCTCGTCCGCGCCGTCGGCTACTGCATGCGGCACAAGAGCCACCCGGGGATGCGGGAGGAGACCACCGTCTTCCTGGCCGCGCACCACGCCGATCCCGGCATCGCGCACCACTTCCCCGCCGAACGGCTGACGCAGCTCGGGCTTCCGGGCGGAACGCCGACCCCGCCGCCGCAGGCCGGCACGCCGTTCCGGTTCGGCCGGAGCCTCGTACGGTCCAGGCGCGGCTGACCGCGCCCGCGGGGCCGGCGCCGGTTCCGGGGCCGGCGCCCCAACCCCGCCGGATCACCGGATCACCCGATCACCGGATCACCGTGCGGCGGTGGACCTGACCAGGGTGAAGACGGCGCCCTCCGGGTCCGTCACCAGGGCGAGCCGCCCCGCCGTGGCATCGCGCGGCGGGCGCAGCACATGCCCGCCGAGCTCCACGACGAGCCGCGCGGCCGCGTCGGTGTCGGCGACCTCGAAGTACGTCATCCAGTGCGGGCCCCGGTCCCGGGGCAGCGCGTCGCCGACGCCGTGCAGGGAGGCCACCGGGAGCTCGTCCACGGAGAGCGTCGCGTAGTCCTCGTCGGTGGACTCGACCGGCTCCATCTCGTAGCCGAAGACCGTCCGGTAGAACTTGCCGACCGACGTCTCGTACGTGAGGAGCTCGTTCCACACCGGCGTCCCGGGCGGCCCGGCCGTCGCCGTCCCGTGGTGCGCCTCCGCCTGCCAGACGCCGAAGACCGCGCCCGTCGGGTCGGAACAGATCGCGAGCCGGCCGGCCTCGCCCGCGTCCAGCGGGCCCACTGCCACGGTGCCGCCGCAGCCGCGGATGCTCTCGGCGGTCTCGTCGGCGTCGGCGGTGGCCAGATAGGGGGTCCAGGCGATCCGCAGATGCCGGTCCGGCGGCAGCTGGCCGATGCCCGCCACCTCCTTGCCGTCGAGCAGCGCGCGCACGTACGGGCCCAGCTGCTGCGGACCGGGTACGAACTCCCAGCCGAACAGCGCGTGGTAGAACTCCAGCGTGGCGTCAAGCCCGTGCACCATCAGACTCACCCAACACGGTGTGCCGGGTGTGCGCCGAGTCGCCTCGGTCATCGTGACTCTCTCCTCGGACCGTCGTCGTGCCCGTGCCCCTGTCCGATGGTGACACCGACGGGGCCGTGGCGCGTCCCGGTCGCACCAACGAGTGGCGTGCCCCGCGGTGACGGACGCGGGGAGGACGCCGGGTTCGTCCTCCGCGGCCGTGCGGCTGCGCGAGGATGGCACCCATGAAGCCCATCATCTCCGCAAGCGAACTGCTGAGCGAGTCGGCCGGGGCCCGGCCGCCGGTCCTCCTCGACGTCCGCTGGACGCTGGGCGGCCCGCCCGGCCGTCCGGCGTACGAGGCCGGGCACCTGCCCGGCGCGGTCTACGTCGACCTCGACACCGAACTGGCGGGGCCGCCCGGCGGCGGCGGACGGCACCCGCTGCCCGACCCGGAGGTCTTCGGAGCCGCGATGCGCCGTGCGGGTGTCTCGGCGGACACCCCGGTCGTCGCCTACGACGGAGGCCTCGGCTGGGCCGCCGCCCGCGCCTGGTGGCTGCTCCGCTGGGCGGGCCACCGGGACGTACGGGTCCTTGACGGGGGCCTCGCGGCCTGGGAGGGCGAGCTCACGGAGAAGGTCCCCGTGCCGGCGCCCGGCGACTTCCGGCCGGAGCCGGGCGCGCTCGGACTGCTCGACGCCGACGGCGCGGCGGCGCACGCGCGCGCGGGGCTGCTCCTGGACGCGCGGGCGGCCGAGCGTTACCGGGGGGACGTGGAGCCGATCGACCGGGTGGGCGGTCACATCCCGGGCGCGGTCTCGGCCCCGACGACCGAGAACGTCGGCACGGAGGGGCTCTTCCTGGGCGCCGACGTCCTGAGGGGCCGGTTCGCCGCCCTGGGCGCGGCGGAGGGGACCCCGGTCGCGGTCTACTGCGGCTCCGGTGTCTCCGGCGCCCACGAGGTCCTGGCCCTGGAGATCGCCGGCGTCCCCGCCGCGCTGTACGCGGGCTCCTGGTCGGAATGGTCGGCCGACCCCGCCCGCCCGGTGGCCACGGGGCCCGACCCGCAGTAGCGGGGCCGAAAACCGAAGGGCCCGCACCGATCCGGCGCGGGCCCCTTCTCCCGTAAGGCTAC
This sequence comes from Streptomyces sp. NPDC002773, assembly GCF_040295605.1. NCBI lineage: Bacteria > Bacillati > Actinomycetota > Actinomycetes > Kitasatosporales > Streptomycetaceae > Streptomyces > Streptomyces sp. NPDC002773. Next base: position 51,334 of record NZ_JBEOVO010000012.1, on the reverse strand, counting down.
GGCGACCGGAACCGGTCCCGGCCCCTCCCCGTACAGCTGCGTCAGTCCTGCTTCTTCCTCCGCGTGCCGAAGACGATCTCGTCCCAGCTGGGCACGGCCGCGCGGCGGCCCGGGCGGACGCCGTCCGCCTCCGCCTGGCGGTCCGTCGTGCCGGTGAGCCGGTCGCGGTGGCCGGTGACGGCGCGCGGCATCAGGACGTCGGCGTACGCGGAACCCGCGCCCGCCGAGGCGGCCGGGGCCGGCGGCTCCTCCGCACCGGCCTCGTCCGAGGGCTCCGAGTCCGGCTGCTCGGGTACGACCATGTCGCCGCGGAAGCTCGGTACGGCTTCGAGCAGGCTGGTCAGCGAGTCCCGCTCGTCCTCCGGCTCGACGGGCACGGGCGCCCGGTCCAGCTGGCGGTCCGACCGGTCGATCTGACGGTCGAGGGCCCGGTCGAGCGGCCTGTCGCGGGGCAGCCGTGCGATGCGCGGCACGAAGGGGAAGCTCGGCTCCGGCGCGGCGGCGATCGTGTCGTCCGTCTCGCCGATCAGGGCACGGGCCTCGTCGTCCACCGCCTGGACGAGCCGCCGGGGCGGGTCGTACGTCCAGCTGGCGGTGTGGACCTCGCCGGCGACGCGGTAGACGAGCAGCACTTCCCAGGTGCCGTCGTCGCGGCGCCAGGAGTCCCACTGCACGGTGTCCTTCTCGGCGCCGCGCAGCAGCAGCCGCTCCTGCACCGCCTCGCCGAGCTGGGGGCCGCTGTTCTCGCCGGGCCTGCGGACCGGGGTCTTGCGGGCCCGCTCCGCCATGAAGGCGCGCTCGGCGAGCACGGGGCCCTCGAAGCGGCGCACCCGGTCGACGGGGATCCCCGCCATCTGGGCGACCTCCTCCGCGGAGGCACCGGCTCGTATCCGGGCCTGGATGTCGCGGGGGCGGAGGTGGCTCTCCACCTCGATCTCGATCTGGCCGAGGCGCGCGCGGTCGTTGCGCACGGCGGCGCGGAGCCGCTCGTCGATCGGAAGTGTGTACTCCGTGCTGTCAGCAGCCTTCAGCACCAGTCGTGTGCCGTCGTTGGAGACGGCCACGACACGCAGTTCGGGCATGGGGACCTCCCGGGTGGTGCCTGCCGACGTCACGTGCGTCGCTGCTTCCGCTAGTCGAGTGTGGCCTGCCCGGGTGCAGCCTGCCACTACCTTGCCGAGTTGCCCGGCGTGTCGGGCGTGGACCCTGGAACGCCGTTATGACACGGTGACCTGTTGGCTACCCGGAGTGACAGGCGGTCACTCTGTGCAGTCGGTTCCCGTGCGCTGCCGCGGCGCCGCCGGTTCGAGCGCCGTCTCCGGCTCCCTCCCCTTGATCCCGGGCACCCGTGAAGGCGTCCGGACCCAGGGTTCGTCAATGTACTCCATTCGGGCCACCGGGGTGGACCGGCGCGCCGCCCAACTTCTCGGGCGGTACGGGAGTTGAGTGTCCGTGATCTTCCCCCGTACGTGTCGCTCTTCACAGAATCAGCAGAAACGGAACTTTTCGCTTCGCCTATTTGTCCCTTCTGGGTGCAAGGTCAACGGAAAAGCCGTCAGGGGTCGGAGATGCGCCACAGGCCGGAAGGCGACACGGAGGAACCGGAGGAGGAGAAGGAGGGCGGCAGGAGAAGGATCGACCTGAGCGTGGCTCAGGTCTCGGGCAGCGCGCTGGCCGCGGTCATCGCCGCCAAACTCGCCTCCACCCTCGGGGTGTACGGCACGATCGTGGGCGCCGGTGTGATCAGTGTCATCGCGACCTGCGGCGGCCCGCTCTTCCAGCACCTCTTCCGTCGCACCGGTGAACAGGTGCGCGACGCGACCGGGGCCGCCAAGCCGAAGGCCCGTCAGATACCGGTGGCAGGGCCTCGGGACGACCGCACCCTGATGCTCGGCACGGTCCGGGCACCCCTTCCGTACGACGAGGAGTTCGGCACGGCGACCACCCACGGCACGCGCGTGCGTGGCTGGAAGCGTCCCGCGATCGCCGCCGCGCTGGTCTTCGGCGTCACGATGGGCGGCATCACCACCTACGAACTGGTCTCCGGCCAGGACTTCAGCGGGACGCAGGGGACCACGACCTTCGGCTCCGTCGTGCGCGGCGGCGGGAGCACGGACCGGCAGGCGCCGCACGAGGAGAAGGACCCCTCGCCGACTCCGTCCGGGTCTTCCGACGGCACCGGGAGTCCCGAGGACGGCGCCGGGAGTCCCTCGACGGGCAGCACCCCGGCCCCGGGCGACCAGGACACCGGCCGGACCGGCACCACGCCCCCCTCGCCGGAACCGACCCCTTCCGGCTCCACCGACGGCGAGTCGTCGCCCCCGCCGACCCCGACGGGGCCGACGACGGGGCCGACGACAGGGCCGACGACGGAGCCGACCGCCCCGACCCAGGAGCCGACCACCGGGACCGGGGAGCCGACGGCGCCGTCGGCCCCGACGCCGACCGCACCGGGAGCCGAGTGACCGTCAGTCGCCCAGGACCCGGCGCAGGTAGTCGTTGGCGAACAGCCGGTCCGGGTCGAGGCGGTCGCGCAGCGCCGTGAACTCGGCGAAGCGCGGATAGACCTCCGAGAAGTAGGCGGCGTCCCGGGTGTGGATCTTGCCCCAGTGGGGGCGGCCGCCGTGCGCCGTCATGATGCGTTCCACCGCCGTGAAGTACGCGCGGTGGGGCGTTCCCCTGTAGAGGTGGACGGCGATGTACGCGGTCTCCCGCCCCGACGCCGTGGACAGCGTGATGTCGTCCGCCGGAGCCGTCCGCACCTCCACGGGGAAGCTCACCTTGAGCGGCGAGCGCTCGAGCATCGCCCTGAGTTCGCGCAGCGCGGCGATCGCCGCCTCACGCGGAAGCGCGTACTCCATCTCCATGAAGCGCACCCGGCGCGGCGAGGTGAACACCTTGTACGGGATGTCGGTGTACGTACGGGCCGACAGGGCCCTGCTGGAGATCCTGGCGATCGAGGGGATGACCGGGGGCACCGCGCGGCCCAGCGCGCAGGCCACCTGGAACACCCCGTTGGAGAGGAACTCGTCCTCGATCCAGCCGCTGACCCGGCCGGGAGGAGCCGCGGGGCCCGCGCTGCGGTTGTTGCGCTTGGTGTTGCAGTTGTCCGTGTGGGGGAACCAGTAGAACTCGAAGTGCTCGTTCTCCGCGTGCAGCGCGTCGAACTCCGAGGTGACCCGGTCGAAGGACATCGGCTCCTCGCGCGCGGTGAGCAGAAAGACGGGCTCCATCGCGAAGGTGATCGCCGTGACGACACCGAGGGCGCCGAGCCCGATCCGGGCCGCCGCGAAGACCTCGGGATGCTCCTTCTCCGAGCAGGTCATCAACTGGCCGTCCGCCGTCACGAGCTCCAGCTCGCGGATCTGCGCGGCGATCGAGGCCGAATCGCGGCCCGTGCCGTGCGTCCCCGTGGAGACGGCCCCGGCGGCGGTCTGATCCATGATGTCGCCCATGTTCGTGAGCGACAGGCCCTCCCGGGCCAGCGCCACGTTGAGCCGCTTGAGCGGGGTGCCCGACTCGACCGTGACGGTCATCGCCTCACGGTCGATCCGCCGGATCCCGGTCAGCAGACCCGGCCGGATGAGGACGCCGTCCGTCGCCGCGATCGAGGTGAAGGAGTGGCCGGTGCCGACCGTCTTCACCCGCAGCCCGTCCTCGGCCGCCCGGCGCACCGCCGCGGCGAGCTCCTCGGCCGAGGCCGGGCTCACCTCCCGTACGGGCCGGGCGGTGACGTTCCCCGCCCAGTTACGCCACGGGCTGTTCGCCGTCCTGGTGCTCCCCGACCCCGCTGCTGTCGTCCCGCTCACGCTGCCCCTCCCGGTTCGGCGCCGGCCTGCGGAGCCGGCGGTGTCCGAGGAGACCCACCGCGACCGCGAGCGCGCCCGAGACGACGGGCACCACGTACCCCGCCTCGGCCCCCGACGCGTCGACCACCCAGCCGGCGGCCGAAGAGCCGAGCGCCACGCCGATCGCGAGCCCGGTACCCGTCCAGGTCATGCCCTCGGTCAGCTTGGTGCGCGGTACGTGCGCTTCGACGAGGGCCATGGTGGTCACCATCGTCGGTGCGATGGACAGGCCCGCGACAAAGAGCGCCACGGCCAGCAACGGCAGGTTCCCGGCCAGTAGGAGGGGGATCATACTCACGGCCATCGCGCAGATGCCCAGGAGCCAGCGGCGGGACGGGTCGCCCTTGAGGTGCAGTAGGCCGAAGACGGCGCCGGCCAGACACGAACCCAGCGCGTAGACGGCCAGGACGAGACTCGCGGCGGCCTTGTGGCCCTGCTCCTCGGCGAAGGCCACGGTCACCACGTCCACCGAGCCGAAGATGGCGCCGGTGGCGACGAAGGCGAGGGCCAGGACCTGGAGTCCGGGGGAGCGGAGCGCGGAGACGCCCCGGGTGCCCTTCTCATGAGGGTGCGGGGCCGGCTCGGTGGCGCGCTGCGCGGTCAGCCAGAAGACGCCCACGGCGAGGAACATCCCGGCGAACAGGGGGCCGGCCTCGGGGAACCACGCCGTCGACAGACCGATGGAGATGATCGGCCCGAAGATGAAGCACACCTCGTCGACGATCGACTCCCAGGAGTACGCCGTGTGCAGGCGCCGCTCCTCGCCCCGGTAGATCGCCGCCCAGCGGGCCCGGGTCATGGCGCCGACGCTCGGCACGCAGCCGATCACCGCGGTGAAGACGAAGAGCGTCCAGTCGGGGGCCTGCTGCTGGACGCAGAGCAGGAGTCCGGCGCCCGCCGCGAGCGAGACCAGGGTCACCGGGCGGAGCACCCGGCGCTGTCCGTGCCGGTCGACCAGGCGCGAGACCAGGGGGCCGAGGACGGCGGCGGACATCGCGAGCGTCGCCGCGAGCGCGCCGGCGAGGCCGTACCGGCCGGTGACCTGCGAGATCATGGTCACGATGCCGATGCCCATCATGGACAGGGGCATCCGGCCGAAGAATCCGGCGACAGAGAACGAGGCGGTGCCGGGCGCCTTGAAGATCGCGCGGTAGGGACTGGGCAAGAGGTTCTCCGGATCTCCGTGCTTCGGAGCTGGCTCCGCGCGACGACTCGACACGACTCAACACGTGTAATTAATAGCTAAAGCCTACGGTGTTGAAGTCGATGGGTCATCCCCCTTTTCGGACGAACGCGATTCCGGACGAGCGGCCCCCGGGCGAACACGGTCCGACGGGCCGCGCCGCCCGGTGTCAGGGGCGGGTGGGAGGATCGGTGCCATGTCCGATCAGCACGATCCCGCCCCGTACGACGCCCTGCTGCTGCTCTCGTTCGGCGGCCCCGAGGGCCCGGACGACGTGGTCCCGTTCCTGGAGAACGTGACCCGCGGCCGCGGCATCCCGAAGGAACGGCTCAAGGAAGTGGGGCAGCACTACTTCCTCTTCGGCGGCGTCTCCCCGATCAACGACCAGAACCGCGCGCTCCTCGAAGCGCTGCGGACGGACTTCGCCGCCGCCGGCCTCCAGGTGCCCGTCCACTGGGGAAACCGGAACTGGGCTCCGTACCTCACCGACACCCTCCGCGAGATGATCACCGACGGCCGGCGCCATATCGCCGTCCTCACCACCAGCGCGTACGCCTCCTACTCCGGCTGCCGCCAGTACCGCGAGAACCTCGCCGACGCCCTCGCCACCCTGGAAGCGGAGGGACTGCCGCTGCCCCGGGTCGACAAGCTCCGGCACTACTTCAACCACCCCGGCTTCGTCGAGCCCATGGTCGAGGGCGTCCTCGCCTCCCTCGCCGAGCTCGACCCGTCCGTACGGGACGGCGCCCACCTCGCCTTCACCACCCACTCCATCCCCGACTCCGCCGCCGACACCTCGGGACCCGTCACCGAGCACGGCGATGGCGGGGCCTACGTCCGGCAGCACCTCGACGTGGCACGGATGATCTCCGAAGCCGTCCGCGAGGCGACCGGCACCGACCACCCCTGGGAGCTCGTCTACCAGTCCCGCAGCGGCGCCCCGCACACCCCGTGGCTGGAGCCGGACATCTGCGACCACCTGGAGGCACTGCACGGCGCCGGGGTGCCCGCGGCCGTCATGGTCCCGATCGGCTTCGTCTCGGACCACATGGAGGTCCTCTACGACCTCGACACCGAGGCCACCGCCAAGGCCGCCGAACTCGGGCTGCCCGTCCGGCGCTCGGCGAGCGTCGGCGCCGACCCGCGCTTCGCCGCCGCCGTCCGCGAACTCCTCCTGGAGCGCGCCGCCCACGAGCGCGGCACCCGGGCCGAGCGGTGCGCCCTGGGCGCGCTCGGACCCTCCCACGACCTGTGCCCGATCGGCTGCTGCCCGGCCAGGGCCGAGCGGCCCGCCGCGGCCGGCGCCGACAGCCCGTACGCGTAAGGAGACCCAGTGACCGACGTGAGTGACGTGACCGACCCGCTCCTCTCCGAGCTGCTCGACCTCGCCCTCGAGGCGGCACGGCGGGCCGGAGCGCTGCTGCGTGACGGCAGGCCGGACGACCTGGCGGTGGCGATGACCAAGACGAGCCCCATCGACGTGGTCACCGAGATGGACATCGCCGCCGAGAAGCTGATCACCGGCTTCATCGCCGAGCACCGCCCGCAGGACGGCTTCCTCGGCGAGGAGGGCGCCTCAAGTCCCGGCACCAGCGGGATCCGCTGGGTGATCGACCCGCTCGACGGCACCGTGAACTACCTCTACGGCCTGCCCACCTGGGCGGTCTCGATCGCCGCCGAACGGGACGGGGAGGCCGTCGTCGGCGTCGTCGAGGCCCCGATGCGCGGCGAGACGTACCGCGCGGTCCTCGGCGGCGGCGCGTTCGCGGGGGACCGGCGCCTCGCCGTCCGCCCCTCGCCGGCCCTCGACCACGCCCTGCTCGGTACCGGCTTCGCGTACGTGCAGTCCCGGCGCGCCCACCAGGCCGACGTCGTCCAGCGCGTGATCCCGCGCGTGCGGGACATCCGGCGGGGCGGCTCGGCCGCCATCGACCTCTGCGACGTGGCCGCCGGCCGCCTCGACGCGTACTACGAGCGCGGCCTCAACCCCTGGGACCTCGCGGCGGGCGCCCTGATCGCCCGCGAGGCGGGCGCGCTCACCGGCGGACGGCCGGGGGAGCCGGAGTCGGGCGAGCTGGTCCTGGCGGCCCCTCAGGGCCTCTTCCCGGAGCTCCAGGACCTCCTGGAGGAACTGGGCGCCTGGCACGACTAGGACGCGACCGGACGCGGTTCCGGACGCGCGAGGGCCCCGGTGCCGGGAAGGCGCCGGGGCCCTGCTCGTACGCGGGTCGAACGGTGGTGGTCGGGTGGTCGGGTGGGGCGGTACGGGTCGTGCGGGTCAGGCGAGTCGGTACGGGTGAGGCGGGTCGTACGGGGCAGGCGGTCGAACGGGTCGGTACGGGTCAGACGCCCGGCAGGGCGACCTCGACGCCGTGCTCGGCGGCCAGCCGGTGCAGGTCGTCCAGCTCCGCCTGCTCGACGTCCGCCAGGTAGTCGTCGCCCGTCTCACGAGCCCGCGTGAGGTCGGTCTGCGTGGTCCTGATGCGGTGCAGCAGGCCTGCGGTGAAAGCGTCCATCGTGCGCCCCCTCGTCATGGGTCCGGTGGCACGGGGGTGTGCCGAGGGTGGGTGGATCACACGCTGCGGTCTCCCGGGAGCGGAGAGCGGTAGGTGGCGCGCCACATACAGGGCGTGATCACGGGGTGTGCAGACGTCCTCCCCAGCCCTTTCCTCACAGAAACCTCAACTGGCCCGTGAATCCGGTGAATTCTTCGCCTCCCGCCGAGCGGCCCGCCCCACGCGCCCGCGTGGCCCCCGCCCGCCCGCGGCTCCGCACCGCCGTCTTACAGCCGGTTTACGCGCGTACGGGGCAGGATGGACACGCACAGTCAGTGCTCAGGTCTCAGCCGGTCCCCCTCCGGACAGCGGCTCAACGGGAAGGATGTACGACGTGCGCGTACTCGTCGTCGAGGACGAGCAACTGCTCGCCGATGCGGTGGCCACCGGACTGCGCCGGGAGGCCATGGCCGTCGACGTCGTGTACGACGGTGCGGCGGCCCTGGAGCGCGTCGGGGTGAACGACTACGACGTCGTCGTCCTCGACCGCGACCTGCCCCTCGTCCACGGCGACGACGTCTGCCGGAAGATCGTGGAGCTGGGCATGCCCACCCGCGTCCTGATGCTCACCGCCTCCGGCGACGTCAGCGACCGCGTCGAGGGCCTGGAGCTCGGCGCGGACGACTACCTTCCCAAGCCCTTCGCCTTCACCGAGCTCACCGCGCGCGTGCGGGCGCTCGGGCGCCGTACGAGCGTGCCCCTGCCGCCCGTCCTGGAGCGCGCCGGCATCAAGCTCGACCCCAACCGCCGCGAGGTCTTCCGCGAGGGCAAGGAGGTCCAGCTCGCGCCGAAGGAGTTCGCCGTCCTGGAGGTCCTCATGCGCAGCGAGGGCGCCGTCGTCTCGGCCGAGCAGCTCCTGGAGAAGGCCTGGGACGAGAACACCGACCCGTTCACCAACGTCGTACGCGTCACCGTGATGACCCTGCGCCGCAAGCTCGGTGAGCCGCCCGTCATCGTCACCGTGCCCGGTTCCGGGTACCGGATCTGACCCGATGGCCCCGACCTCCGCGCCCCACCCCCAGGCGCCCCCGAAGCCGACGTGGGACCCCAGGGACCCGGTCCGGCCGCTGCTGCGCCCCACCATCCGGATACGGCTCACGCTGCTGTACGGCGGGATGTTCCTGATCGCGGGCATCCTGCTGCTCTCGATCATCTACCTCTTCACCGCGCAGGCACTCACCGACAGCGCGGCCCAGCTGCCCTTCAAGATCGTCAAGGGGGAGGTGCAGCCCACCACGTCGTGGTGCGTCCTGCCCGACACGGGCACCGGGGAGCAGTTCAACGAGGCTGTCTCCGTCTGCCTCGGGTACCAGAGCGACCGCGCCCTCGACAACCTGCTGCGCCGCTCCCTCTTCGCCCTGCTCGGCCTGAGCATCGTCGCCTTCGCCTTCGGCTACGCCATGGCGGGACGGGTGCTCTCCCCGCTCGGCCGGATCACCCGTACCGCCCGTCAGGTGGCCGGCTCCGACCTGGCCCGCAGGATCGAGCTCGACGGCCCCGACGACGAGCTGAAGGAGCTCGCCGACACCTTCGACGAGATGCTGGAGCGCCTGGAGCGGGCCTTCTCCGCCCAGCACCGCTTCGTCGCGAACGCCTCGCACGAGCTGCGCACCCCGCTCGCGATCAACCGCACGCTCCTGGAGATCCACGTCTCGGATCCCGAGGCGCCGCTGGCGCTCCAGCAGCTGGGCAAGACCCTGCTCGCCACCAATGAGCGCAGCGAGCAGCTCGTGGAGGGCCTGCTGCTGCTCGCCCGGAGCGACAACCAGATCATCGACCGCAAGGCGGTCGACCTCGCGGAGGTCGCCTCCCGCGCGGTCGACCAGACGCACGCCGAGGCCGTCGCGAAGGGCGTGGAGATCCGGGGTGAGCGCGCTCCGGCGGTCGTCCAGGGCAACGGCGTCCTCCTGGAGCGGATCGCGTTGAACCTGCTCCAGAACGCCGTCCGGTACAACGTGCCGGAGGGCGGCTGGGTGGAGGTCACCACCGAGGCCCAGGACGGTCAGGCCGTCCTGGTCGTCTCCAACACGGGCCCCGTGGTCCCCGCGTACGAGATCGACAACCTGTTCGAACCGTTCCGGCGGCTCCGGCAGGAGCGCACCGGCAGCGACAAGGGAGTCGGCCTCGGCCTGTCGATCGCCCGGTCCGTGGCCCGCGCCCACGGCGGCCGTATCATCGCGGAGCCCCGCGAGGGCGGCGGCCTCGTGATGCGTGTCACTCTGCCGATCTGACACACTGCATGAGTCGACCGGTTCCGTTCGCTTTGCGCGGAATTCCAAGGCCCCGATCCTGAGACGCTCATGTGTGATCGATCACAGGAGGGGTGTCCGGACCTCCACTCTCCGTGACCGGGAAATCCCTCGGAAAGCCAGTAAAAGTCCGGGTTTCCGGGCCCTGGAATGACGGGAAGTACACGGGGTGGCGCCTGCGGGGGTCGCCCGCAGGACCGTGTACGGTCCGCTTCGCCACCCGAAGCCGATCACTCGCGAGAGGACGGGACGGGTGTCGATTGAGTAACAGACCTTGATGTGAGGCAAAATCTCCGCCTCAGGTCGGGCACAAGTCCGACCTCTCACGCGTTACCTGCGCTGGAGACACCGCAACCACCCAGAGGGGGAGAGCGACATGGCAACGGATTACGACACCCCACGCAAGACCGACGACGACGTCGATTCGGACAGCCTTGAAGAACTGAAGGCCCGCCGGAACGACAAGTCGACCTCGACCGTCGACGTCGACGAGTTCGAGGCCGCCGAAGGCCTGGAGCTTCCCGGCGCCGACCTCTCGAACGAGGAGCTGGCCGTCCGGGTCCTGCCCAAGCAGGCCGATGAGTTCACCTGCATGAGCTGCTTCCTCGTGCACCACCGCAGCCAGCTGGCCAGGGAGAAGAACGGCCAGCCGATCTGCCGCGACTGCGACTGAGGTCGTCGGCCGTGGCAGGCGACACACCGTCCCGGAAGCGGCGTCTGAGGCTCCCCGGGAGCCCGCGGACGCACAAGGGCGGCTCAGGACCGGCAGAGGGTGCCCACGAGGCATCTGACGCCGATCCCACGGCCTCCCTGCCCTCCCTCGGCGCACGTGACGACGAGCGAGGCCTCCCGGCCTCGCTCGAGGCGGTCGTCGGGCCGGACCCGGCGCGCCTGCCGGCGGAGGCGGGAGACAGTGACGCGTCGGTCGAGGCGCGGCAGGGCGGACGCTTCGGCGCCGTCAAACGGCTCGCCAACCCCGCGCGGGCCCAACTCGACAAGATCAAGATCGACTCCGACCGGATCGACGCCGTCCGGCGCGGCGTCGTGCAGGGCGTGAAGCGCGGCGGCGACAGCGCGAGGGCCGGAATCGGTCATCTGGCCGACCGGCTGATCGACCTCGCCCCGCGGATCCCCGTCCGCGATCTGGCGACCCTCCGCAAGCAGTTCCCCGGGCTCGGCCCCGAGCAGCTCGCCGACAAGCTCGTCGCCGGCGCGGCGAACGCGAGCTCGACCGTCGGCGCGGGCGTCGGTGCCGCCGCGATGCTCCCCGTACCCCCGGCCATGCCGGCGGAGCTCGCGGCCGAGATCACCGCCGTCGCCGCCGTGGAACTCAAACTCATCGCCGAACTGCACGAGGTCTACGGAGTGCGGCCCCCCGGCCGACTCAGCCAGCGTTCGGCGGCCTATCTGACCTCCTGGGCCGAGGAGCGGGGCATCGACCCCACCAAGCCCACCACGGTCAACGCGGCGCTCGGCGGACAGCTCAAGCGCGAGCTGCGCCAGCAGATCATGAAACGCATGGTGCGCAACCTGCCCATGCTCACGCCCTTCATGGTGGGCGCGGCCGTCGGCGCGGTCATGAACCGCCGCGACACCAAGAAACTCGCCGAGCACATCCGCAAGGACCTGCGCCGCCGCCAGGTCCCCTGGGACGCCCTCAGGGAACTGCCCCCGCTGGAACAGCCCGAGAACCCGAGGGAACTCGGCTTCTGACTTGAGGCCCCCAGGCCTCGGCCGACCTCAGCCCTCGGCGCCCGCGCGTTCGGCGTCGAGTGCGTCCGCCAGCGCCTGCGGCTCGCGGCTGGACAGGTACAGGTACGGCGTCGGGTCGGCCGGGTCCGTCACCTCGACCCGTACCGCCCGCGGCACATAGCCGCGCATCAACATGAAGGCGCGCGGATCGGCCTTGTACGTGCGCCAGGCGCGCGCCTCCTCGTCGTCGAGCACCTCGACCGCCCCCAGCGCCGAGACGGGCACCCGCGCGTCGCCCGCCACCAGCGAACCGGCCACCACCCGGATCCGGGCGGAGCCGTACGAGGACACCGCGGCCCCGGCGAGCACCGCCGCCACGATCAGGCCGCCCAGCATCGGGACCGTACCCAGCGGGAACATGATCAGGCCGCCGGAGAGACCCAGCAGACCCGCGATGACCCACCAGGAACGGGGCGCCGTCAGCCGCTCGTCGAAGCGCGGCGCGACGGGGGTCGCGGGGGAGGGGGCCGGGGACGGTGCGGAAGGCTGCATGTGTCCAAGCTTGGCACGGCGCGACCTGCGCCCATCCGCGCGGGTAAGGTCTGCGGCTGTGACTGCAACATCTGCCGCCCTCACCCCGCCGGCCGACGCCATACCGCCGGTACGCCACCCCGACGCGCCGGCTCCCGGCGAGCTGCTCGGTGCGCACTACGCGTACTGCTTCGGGTGCGGCGGCGGGCAGCCCCACGGCCTCCACCTGGAGGCACGCGCGGGCGCGGGCGTGACCGTCACCGCCGAATTCACGGTGACCCCCGACCACCAGGGCGCCCCCGGCCTCGCGCACGGCGGCGTGCTCGCCACCGCGCTCGACGAGACCCTCGGCTCCCTGAACTGGCTGCTGCGGGTCATCGCCGTGACCGGACGGCTCGAGACCGACTTCGTCCGGCCCGTCCCGGTGGGCACCGTGCTCCACCTGGAGGCCGAGGTCACCGCCGTGCACGGCCGCAAGATCTTCTCGACCGCGGTCGGCCGGATCGGCGGGCCCGAGGGCCCCGTCGCCGTCCGCGCCGACGCCCTCTTCGTCGAGGTCAAGGTCGACCACTTCATCGACAACGGCCGCCCGGAGGAGATCCAGGCCGCCATGTCCGACCCCGACCAGGTCCGGCGCGCCCGCGCCTTCGAGGTGAACCCCTGATGCGCAACCCTGTCGACGTACTGATCCGCCGGGTGGACCCGGACGTGCCGCTCCCGGCCTACGGCCACCCCGGCGACGCCGGGGCGGACCTCGTGACCACCGAGGCCGCCGTGCTGGCCCCCGGCGAGCGCGCCGTGCTGCCCACCGGCGTCTCCATCGCCCTCCCGGACGGGTACGCGGCCTTCGTGCACCCGCGCTCCGGGCTCGCCGCCCGCTGCGGAGTGGCGCTCGTGAATGCCCCGGGGACGGTGGATGCCGGGTACCGTGGAGAGATCAAGGTGATCGTGGTCAATCTCGACCCGCGCGAGACCGTGCGGTTCGAACGATTCGACCGCATCGCCCAACTTGTCGTCCAACAGGTCGAGAAGGTGCGCTTCCACGAGGTGGCGGAGCTTCCCGGCTCGGCGCGGGCCGAGGGGGGCTTCGGGTCCACCGGCGGTCATGCCGCCGTGGGCGGCACAACGGGTGGGAATCGATACGCTTCGGTCGTATCCGACCGGGAAGGACAGTGACGTGTTCGGACGTCGCAAGAAGAGCGGTGCCGCAGAGGACGCGGCGGGCGAGGCCGAGCAGGTCGTCGACGCGGTGGACGGCGAGGACGCGGACGACGCCGCTCCGCGCCGGATGAACCTTCCGCCGGCGCCCCGGCCCGACGGCCCCTGGGACATCTCCGAGGTCGCCAAGCCCGATGAGGGCCGCGTGGACCTGGGTGGCGTCTTCGTGCCCGGAGTCGAGGGCATGGAGCTGCGGGTCGAGGTGGCGGGCGACGCGATCGTCGCGGCCACCGTCGTCCTGCGCGACAGCGCCGTGCAGCTGCAGGCGTTCGCCGCGCCCAAGAACGAGGGCATCTGGGGCGAGGTCCGCGACGAGATCGCCACCGGCATCGTCGAGCAGGGCGGTGTCATCGACGAGGTCGAGGGCCCGCTGGGCTGGGAGCTCCGCGCCCAGGTCCCCGTACAGCTGCCGGACGGCAACCGAGGCGTGCAGCTGGTCCGCTTCGTCGGTGTCGACGGGCCCCGCTGGTTCCTGCGCGGAGTGATCTCCGGTCAGGGCGCGGTCCAGCCCGAGGCGGCCGGTCTCCTGGAGCAGATCGTCCGCGACACCGTGGTCGTCCGCGGCGACGGCCCGATGGCCCCGCGCGACCCGATCGTCCTCAAGCTGCCGAACGACGCGCAGATGGTGCCGGACGGCGTGCAGCAGGAGGAGCAGGAGAACTCCCGCTTCTCCGGCGGCATGGGCCAGCTCCAGCGCGGTCCGGAGATCTCCGAGATCCGCTGAGCGACAGCATCGTGGTGGGCCGGTGGGCCGCTTCCCGTACGTCTTGTACGGGGAGCGGCCCACCGGCCTTTCCGCGGGTATGCCTCCGTTATCCACAGGTCTGGCCGGCGGCTCTGGCCCCCGGGCCCGGCCGCGGACCATACTGGGCGCACATGTTCGAGGAGGGGGAGAACAGGGTGAGTGAGAGCAGCACGAGGTCCGCGACGGCCCTCGCCGAGGACCCGGCCGGCCCGCCGATGGTGCGCGTCGAGAACCTGCGCCGCTCGTACGGCACGGGCGAAGCGGCCGTCCACGCCCTGCGCGGGGTCTCCTTCGACATCCCGCGCGGCGAGCTCGTCGCCCTCAAGGGCCGCTCGGGTTCCGGGAAGACGACGCTGCTCAACCTCGTGGGCGGCCTCGACAGCGCCGACGGGGGCTCGATCGTCATCGACGGCGTCGACCTCTCCACCCTCGGTGAGAACGGGCTGCTCGAGCTGCGCCGCGACCGCATCGGCTTCATCTTCCAGTCCTTCGGACTGCTCCCCATCCTGTCCGCCGCCGAGAACGTCGGCGTACCCATGCGGCTGCGCAAGGCGGACCCGAAGGAGCGCGAGGAGCGGGTGGCCCTCCTCCTCGGCCTCGTGGGCCTCGCCGACCACGCGGCGCAGCGGCCCGGTGAGCTCTCCGGCGGCCAGCAGCAGCGGGTCGCCATCGCCCGCGCCCTCGCCAACAAGCCGGCGCTGCTGATAGCCGACGAGCCCACGGGGCAGCTGGACGCGGAGACCGGGCTCGCCGTCATGCAGCTGCTGCGCGCGGTGGTGCGCAGCGAGGGCTGTACGGCCCTGGTAGCCACCCACGACCCCCAGCTCCTGGGGCTCGCGGACCGGGTCCTTGAGCTGAGCGACGGCGAGATCATCGAGCACTGAGCGAGAGGGCGGGGGAAACGGCACCGCGCGATATCAGGATCACGTCAAGACCGCACCGGCCACTTCCCCGCGTACGGAATGTCCCCATCGGCGGACGTATGGTCGACCCATGGGACGCGGCAAGCTTCGGATCTACCTCGGCGCTGCGCCGGGCGTCGGCAAGACCTACGCGATGCTCTCCGAGGGGCACCGCCGGGTGGAGCGCGGCACGGACTGCGTCGTGGCGTTCGTGGAGCACCACGGGCGGCCGCGCACGGAGGTCATGCTGCACGGCATCGAGCAGGTGCCGCGCCGGAGCCTGGAATACCGCGGGGCCGCCTTCACGGAGATGGACATCGACGCCGTCCTGGCCCGCCGCCCCGCCGTCGCCCTCGTCGACGAGCTCGCCCACACGAACGTCCCCGGCTCCCGCAACCCCAAGCGGTGGCAGGACGTCGCCGAGCTCCTCGCGGCCGGGATCGACGTCATATCGACCGTCAACATCCAGCATCTGGAGTCGCTGGGCGACGTCGTCGAGGCGATCACGGGCGTACGGCAGCGGGAGACCGTCCCCGACGAGGTCGTCCGCCGGGCCGACCAGATCGAGCTGGTCGACATGTCGCCCGAGGCCCTGCGGCGCCGGATGGCCCACGGCAACGTCTACACCTCGGACAAGGTCGACGCCGCCCTCTCCAACTACTTCCGCCCCGGCAACCTCACGGCCCTGCGCGAGCTGGCCCTGCTCTGGACCGCCGACCGGGTCGACGAGTACCTCCAGCGGTACCGGGGCGAGCACAACATCCGCTCCACCTGGCAGGCCAGGGAGCGCATCGTCGTCGGCCTGACCGGCGGACCCGAGGGCCGCACGCTCATACGACGTGCCACCCGGCTCGCGGAGAAGGGCGCCGGCGGCGAGGTCCTCGCCGTCTACATAGCCCGCAGCGACGGGCTCACCGCGGCCTCCCCCAAGGAGCTGGCCGTCCAACGCACCCTCGTCGAAGACCTCGGCGGAACGTTCCACCACGTCATCGGCGACGACATCCCCTCCGCGCTCCTGGAGTTCGCCCGCGGGGTCAACGCCACCCAGATCGTCCTCGGCTCCAGCCGCCGCCGCACCTGGCAGTACGTGCTCGGCCCCGGCGTCGGCCAGACCGTGGCCCGGGACTCCGGGACCGACCTCGACGTCCACATCGTCACCCACGGCGAGGTCGCCAAGGGGCGCGGCCTGCCCGTCGCCCGGGGCGCCCGCCTCGGCCGCTCCCGGATCCTCGGCGGCTGGGTGGTCGGCGTGGCGGGCCCCGCCGCCCTCGCCCTGCTCCTCACCCATGTCGACGCCGACCTCGGTCTCGCCAACGACATGCTGCTCTTCCTCGCCCTGACCGTCGCCTCGGCCCTCCTCGGCGGGTTCCTGCCGGCGCTCGCCTCGGCCGCCGCCGGCTCGCTCCTCCTCAACTGGTTCTTCACCCCGCCCGTCCACCGGCTCACCATCGCCGACCCCAAGAACATCGTCGCCATCGCCGTCTTCTTCGGCGTCGCCATGGCGGTCGCCTCCGTGGTGGACCTCGCCGCACGGCGTACCCACCAGGCCGCCCGGCTGCGCGCCGAGTCCGAGGTGCTCTCCTATCTCGCCGGCAGCGTGCTGCGCGGCGAGACCAGTCTCGACGCCCTGCTCGAACGGGTCCGCGAGACCTTCTCCATGGAGTCCGTGGCCCTGCTGGAGCGGGTGGACGAGGTCGAGCCGTGGACGCGGGCGGCGAGCGTGGGGCCCCACCCGGCGGCCCGGCCCGAGGAGGCGGACGTGGACATGCCGGTCGGCGACCGCCTCGCCCTCGCCCTGTCCGGCCGTGTGCTGCCCGCGGAGGACCGGCGCGTCCTCGGCGCCTTCGCCGCCCAGGCGGCGGTCGTCCTCGACCGGCAGCGGCTCGTGGGCGAGGCGGAGGAGGCCCGGAAACTGGCCGAGGGCAACAAGATCCGTACCTCCCTGCTCGCCGCCGTCAGCCACGACCTGCGGACACCGCTCGCGAGCATCAAGGCCTCCGTCTCCTCGCTGCGCTCCGACGACGTCGAATGGTCCGAGCAGGACAGCGCCGAGCTCCTGGAGGGCATCGAGGCCGGCGCCGACCGCCTCGACCACCTCGTCGGCAACCTCCTCGACATGTCCCGCCTCCAGACCGGCACCGTCACCCCCCTGATCCGTACCGTCGACCTCGACGAGGTCGTCCCCATGGCGCTCGGGGGAGTGCCCGACGGCAGCGCCGAGCTGGACATCCCCGAGACGCTGCCCATGGTCGAGGTCGACAAGGGCCTCCTTGAGCGGGCCGTCGCCAACATCGTGGAGAACGCCGTCAAGTACAGCCCCGAGGGCGCGCCCGTCGCCGTCGCCGCCAGCACCCTGGGGGACCGCGTCGAGCTCCGGGTCGTGGACCGGGGCCCAGGCGTGCCCGACGAGGCCAAGGACGGCATCTTCGAACCCTTCCAGCGGTTCGGCGACGCCCCCCGCGGCGCCGGGGTCGGCCTCGGCCTCGCGGTGGCCCGCGGCTTCGTCGAGGCCATGGGCGGCACGCTCGGCGCCGAGGACACCCCCGGCGGCGGGCTCACCATGGTGCTCACGCTCCGGGCCGCGCGGGGCGGGCCCCCGACCCCGGCCGCCGACCTCCCGGCGCACGCGGTCACCTGAGCCCTGGTCGCCGCACCCGCCCGCAGGCGCCCGACCCTCGGCCGCGCCCACGCCCGCCCCCTCGTTCACCCGATCTCCGTTCACCGTCTCCGTACAGCAGCGCCCTCAGCAGAAGGAAGGTCCCCCTCCATGACCCGGGTCCTCGTGGTCGACGACGAGCCGCAGATCGTCCGCGCCCTGGTGATCAACCTCAAGGCGCGGAAGTACGAGGTCGACGCCGCGCCCGACGGTGCCACCGCCCTCCGGCTCGCCGCCGAACGCCACCCCGACGTCGTCGTCCTCGACCTCGGCCTGCCCGACATGGACGGCGTCGAGGTCATCAAGGGCCTGCGCGGCTGGACCCGGGTGCCGATCCTCGTCCTCTCGGCCCGGCAGACATCCGACGAGAAGGTCGAGGCGCTCGACGCCGGCGCCGACGACTACGTCACCAAGCCCTTCGGCATGGACGAGCTGCTCGCCCGGCTGCGCGCGGCCGTCCGCCGCGCCGAGCCGGTCGGCGGCGCCGAGGACGGCGTCGTGGTCGTCGAGACCGAGGGCTTCACCGTCGACCTGGCGGCGAAGAAGGTCCACCGCGACGGCCGGGACGTCCGGCTCACCCCCACCGAATGGCACCTCCTCGAAGTCCTGGTCCGCAACAGCGGCCGACTGGTCAGCCAGAAACAGCTGCTCCAGGAGGTCTGGGGACCCTCGTACGGAACGGAGACCAACTACCTGCGGGTGTACATGGCGCAGCTGCGGCGCAAGCTGGAGAGCGACCCCTCCCACCCGCGCCACTTCGTCACCGAACCGGGCATGGGTTACCGCTTCGAACGCTGATCGGGCGGGTGCTCCGGAGCCGGTACCGGTGACAGCTCCCGGGCCGGTACCGGAGACAGCTCCCGGGCCGGTCCCGGTGGCAGTGGTGGCCGGTACGCTTTCTGTATGAGTGCTGCACCGCGTACAGAGAAGCCGGCCGGTAGGTTCCGCCGGATGCTCGACCGGCTCTCCTCCTCCGTGGAGGACCTGGAGTCGGAGGAGCTCCAGGAGGACGCCGAGGCGTCGGGGTGCACGCGTATCTGCGACTGCTCCGACCGCCAGATAGTCAAGGTGACTGGTACCTTGCGCACGGTCACGCTGCGCCCCCGGGCCGGTGTCCCCGCGTTGGAGGCCGAGCTCTTCGACGGCACCGCACCGCTCGACGTCGTGTGGCTCGGTCGGCGCTCCATCGTGGGCATCGAGCCCGGCCGCAAGCTGATCGCCTCCGGCCGGATCTCCATGAGCCACGGCCGGCGGGTCCTCTTCAACCCCAAATACGAGCTCCGACCGCTCGGACAGGAGTAGCCGGTGACGTCCCTCGACAAGCCGACCACCACCACGGACCAGGACGCCCAGGCCGCGAAGGAGGTCACCGAGGCCGCGCTGTTCGAGGCCTTCGGCGGCCTGCGGGGCATGGTCGAGACGGTCCTGCCGGGCCTGCTGTTCGTCACGATCTTCACGATCAACAAGGACCTGCACATCTCGGCGATCGCCGCCCTCGCGGTCTCGCTGGTCCTGGTCGCCGTCCGGCTGGTCCGACGGGACACCGTCAAGCACGCGTTCAGCGGCGTCTTCGGGGTCGCCTTCGGCGTGGTCTTCGCGATGATGACCGGCAACGCCAAGGACTTCTACCTGCCGGGCATGCTGTACACCCTGGGCCTCGCCCTCGCGTACATCGTGACGACGATCGCCGGGGTCCCGCTGATCGGCCTGATCCTGGGCCCGGTCTTCAAGGAGAACCTCTCCTGGCGCACCCGTAACCCGGGCCGGAAGAAGGCGTACGCGAAGGCCAGCTGGGCCTGGGGCCTGATCCTGCTCGGCAAGTGCGCGATCCTCTTCCCGATGTACTGGTGGGCCGACACGACCAAGTTCGGCTGGGTCCTCGTCGCGCTCAAGATCCCGCCGTTCCTGCTCGCGGTCTACCTCACCTGGATGTTCCTCGCGAAGGCGCCGCCGCCGATCGACGTCTTCGCCGAGATGGAGGCCGAGGAGCGCGCGGAGAAGGAGCGCGAGGCGGCCGCGGCCGCGCAGCGGAGCACCCCGGAGGCCTGAGCCCCGTACGACCAAGGCACCACGCGTGAGGGCCCGGACCTGACGAACAGGTCTGGGCCCTCACGTACGTACACAGGGCGGTCGCCGCGGCGGCCGCCCTAGGTCAAGCGCGTGCTCAGGACTCGGGATCGGCCTCGCGGCGGACCTGGAGCAGGTCCTCCAGCTGCTCCTCGCGGGCCTGCGCGGCCACGAACAGCAGCTCGTCGCCCGCCTCCAGGGTCTCCTCGGGGCTCGGCGTGAGCACCCGCGAACCGCGGATGATCGTCACGAGCGAGGTGTCCTGCGGCCAGGCGACGTCCCCGACCGTGGTGCCGGCGACCGCCGACTCCGGCGGCAGCGTCAGCTCGACCAGGTTTGCGTCGCCGTGGCTGAAGCGGAGCAGCCGGACCAGGTCGCCGACGCTCACCGCCTCCTCGACCAGGGCCGACATCAGACGCGGCGTCGAGACGGCGACGTCCACGCCCCACGCCTCGGTGAACAGCCACTCGTTCTTCGGGTTGTTCACCCGGGCGACGACCCGCGGCACGCCGTACTCCGTCTTGGCGAGCAGCGAGACGACGAGGTTCACCTTGTCGTCGCCGGTCGCCGCGATCACCACGTTGCAGCGCTGGAGCGCCGCCTCGTCGAGCGAGGTGATCTCGCAGGCGTCGGCGAGCAGCCACTCCGCCTGCGGCACCCGCTCCACCGAGATGGCGGTCGGCGCCTTGTCGACGAGGAGTACCTCGTGCCCGTTCTCCAGGAGCTCGCCCGCGATGGAACGGCCCACCGCACCCGCGCCCGCAATAGCGACACGCATCAGTGACCGCCCTCCTCGGGACCCTCGGCGAAGGCCTCCTCGACCTTCGCGATCTCGTCCGTACGCATCATCACGTGCACCAGGTCACCTTCCTGGAGCACCGTCTGCGACGTGGGGATGATCGCCTCACCGAGCCGGGTCAGGAACGCGACGCGCACCCCCGTCTCGTCCTGGAGCCGGCTGATCTTGTGGCCGATCCAGGCCGGTGAGGTGTGCACCTCGGCGAGCTGCACCCCACCGCTCGGGTCCGTCCACAGCGGCTCCGCACCCGAGGGCAGCAGGCGCCGCAGCATCTGGTCGGCGGTCCAGCGGACCGTGGCGACCGTCGGGATGCCGAGGCGCTGGTAGACCTCGGCGCGACGCGGGTCGTAGATCCGCGCCGCCACGTTCTCGATGCCGAACATCTCGCGCGCGACCCGCGCCGCGATGATGTTCGAGTTGTCGCCGCTGCTCACCGCGGCGAAGGCACCGGCGTCCTCGATCCCGGCCTCGCGCAGCGTGTCCTGGTCGAAGCCCACGCCCGTGACGCGCCGACCGCCGAAACCCGACCCCAGACGACGGAAGGCCGTCGGGTCCTGGTCCACGACCGCGACGGTGTGCCCCTGCTGTTCGAGGGTCTGCGCGAGAGCGGCTCCCACTCGCCCGCAGCCCATGATGACGATGTGCACGTCCCCTTACCCCGCACTCCTGATCGCCCTACTGACCTGCGAAAACACCCTGCTCACAACACTCCTCGCCCGATGCGCCCGGGCCGCGGCGGGCGACACCCTGCCGGTTCGCCCGGTCCGAGCTTAAGCGGCAACACTGGCGGGGACCGCATTCGAGGTGGTACTGAGGGAGATTCCGTGCCGATCGGGGGTGCCGGTGAGCATGGCGGATTTCGAACGCTTACGATCCTCTCCGTGTCCAAACTGACCGACGTGCCCAAACGGATCCTGATCGGGCGGGCCCTGCGCAGCGACAAGCTCGGAGAGACCCTCCTCTCGAAGCGCATCGCCCTTCCCGTCTTCGCCTCCGACCCGCTGTCCTCGGTGGCGTACGCACCCGGCGAGGTGCTGCTCGTCCTCTCCGTCGCGGGTCTGTCGGCCTACCACTTCAGCCCGTGGATCGCCCTCGCGGTCGTCGTCCTGATGTTCACGGTGGTCGCGTCCTACCGGCAGAACGTCCACGCGTACCCGAGCGGAGGCGGCGACTACGAGGTCGCCAACACCAACCTCGGGCCGAAGGCGGGACTCACCGTCGCGAGCGCCCTGCTCGTCGACTACGTCCTGACCGTGGCCGTGTCGATCTCCTCGGGCATCGAGAACCTCGGCTCCGCGATCCCCTTCGTCGTCGAGCACAAGGTGGCCTGCGCGGTCGGCGTCATCGTGCTGCTGACGGTGATGAACCTGCGCGGGGTGAAGGAGTCGGGCTCGCTCTTCGCGATCCCGACCTACGTCTTCGTCGCCGGCGTCTTCCTCATGATCGCCTGGGGCGCGTACAAGGGGATCGTCCTCGACGAGACCATGAAGGCCCCCACCGCCGACTTCGAGATCAAGCCGGAGCACCAGGGCCTGGCCGGATTCGCGCTTGTCTTCCTCCTCCTGCGCGCCTTCTCCTCCGGCTGCGCCGCCCTCACCGGCGTCGAGGCCATCTCCAACGGCGTCCCCGCCTTCCGCAAGCCGAAGTCGAAGAACGCCGCCACCACGCTCGCCCTCATGGGCGGCCTCGCCGTCACCATGTTCTGCGGCATCATCTTCCTGGCCATGGCCACCGACGTCAGGATGGCCGAGAAGCCCGCCCACGACCTGCTCCACAACGGTGTGCCGGTCGGCGAGGGCTACGTCCAGGACCCGGTCATCTCCCAGGTCGCGGCCGCCGTCTTCGGCGACGGAACGTTCTTGTTCGTCGTCCTCGCCGCCGCCACCGCGCTCGTTCTGTTCCTGGCCGCCAACACCGCGTACAACGGCTTCCCGCTCCTCGGCTCGATCCTCGCCCAGGACCGGTACCTGCCGCGCCAGCTGCACACCCGCGGCGACCGCCTCACCTTCTCCAACGGCATCGTGCTCCTCGCCGGCGCCGCCGCGCTCCTCGTCTGGGTCTACGGAGCCGACTCGACCAAGCTGATCCAGCTGTACATCGTCGGCGTCTTCGTCTCCTTCACCCTCAGCCAGACCGGCATGGTCCGGCACTGGAACCGGCACCTGAAGTCGGAGCGCGACCCGGCCAAGCGCCGCCACATGATCCGCTCCCGCGCGATCAACGCCTTCGGCGCCTTCTTCACCGGCCTGGTCCTCGTGGTCGTCCTCGCCACCAAGTTCACCCACGGCGCCTGGGTCGCCCTGCTCGGCATGGTGATCTTCTACGGGACGATGTCCGCGATCCGCAAGCACTACGACTCGGTCGCCGCGGAGATCGCCGCCGCCGAGGAACGCCCCGACGAGTACGTGCGCCCGTCCCGGGTCCGCTCCGTCGTCCTGGTCTCCCGGCTCCACAAGCCGACCCTGCGCGCCCTCGCGTACGCCAAGCTGCTCCACGCCCACGAGCTGGAGGCGCTCACGGTCAGCGTCGACCCGGCCGAGACCAAGGCGCTCAAGGAGGAGTGGACCCGCCGCGGCATCAACGTCCCGCTGAAGATCCTCGACTCTCCCTACCGCGAGATCACCCGGCCGGTCGTCGAGTACGTGAAGAACATCCGCCGCGAGAGCCCGCGCGACGCCGTCTCCGTCTACATCCCCGAGTACGTCGTCGGCCACTGGTACGAGCACCTACTGCACAACCAGAGCGCCCTGCGGCTCAAGGGCCGGCTGCTCTTCACGCCGGGCGTGATGGTGACCTCCGTCCCCTACCAGCTCCGCTCCTCCGAGGTCGCGAAGAAGCGGGCCAGGAAGAACCAGGACTGGAACGCGCCGGGCTCGGTGCGCCGAGGCCCGGTGGAGAAGGGCCACAAGGAGAACTCGGGCAAGGGCTGAGGGCCGAGAGGCTCCTTGTACGGCCAAGGGCGTCTCGCGGCTGAGGGGCCGGGAGGCTCCTCGTGCCGCCGAGGCGTCTCGCACGCCCACCGGCACGTAGACTGGTGGGCTGCCGCGGTGCGGCAGCCCACCTCTCTCTTTCTCTGGAGTCTCCCCGTCATGCAGAACGCGAACGCACCTGAGTCGTCGCTCATCGGGGAGGAGTACGAGGTCGAGGTCGGCCCGGTGGCCCACGGCGGCCACTGCATCGCCCGCACCGAGGGGGGCCGCGTCCTCTTCGTCCGTCACGCCCTGCCCGGCGAGAAGGTCGTCGCCCGCGTCACCGAGGGCGAGGAGACCTCCCGTTTCCTGCGCGCCGACGCGATCACGATCCTCGACGCCTCCAAGGACCGCGTGGAGGCCCCCTGCCCCTTCGCAGGCCCCGGGAAGTGCGGCGGCTGCGACTGGCAGCACGCCAAGCCCGGCGCACAGCGCCGCCTCAAGGGCGAGGTCATCGCCGAGCAGCTCCAGCGGCTCGCCGGGCTCACCCCCGAGGAAGCCGGCTGGGACGGCACCGTCATGCCCGCCGAGGGCGACAAGCTCCCGCCGGGCGAGGTCCCGCAGTGGCGGACCCGCGTCCAGTACGCGGTCGACGCCGAGGGCCACGCGGGCCTGCGCAAGCACCGCTCGCACGAGGTCGAGATCATCGACCACTGCATGATCGCCGCCCAGGGCGTCTCGGAGCTCGGCATCGAGAAGCGGACCTGGGAGGGCATGGCGTCCATCGAGGCCATCGCCGCCTCGGGATCGAACGACCGCCAGGTCATCCTCGCCCCCCGCCCCGGCGCCCGCCTCCCCCTGGTGGAGCTGGACAAGCCGGTCTCCGTGATGCGGGTCGACGAGAACGACGGCGGCATCCACCGCGTCCACGGCCGCGCCTTCGTCCGCGAGCGGGCCGACGGCCGCACCCACCGCGTCGGCAGCGGCGGCTTCTGGCAGGTGCACCCGAAGGCCGCCGAGACCCTCATGCTCGCCGTCATGCAGGGCCTGACCCCCCGCAAGGGCGAGACGGCCCTCGACCTCTACTGCGGCGTCGGCCTCTTCGCGGGCGCCCTCGCCGACCGCGTCGGCGACCAGGGCGCGGTCCTCGGCATCGAGTCCGGCAAGCGCGCGGTGGAGGACGCCCGCCACAACCTGGCCGACTTCCCGCGCGTCCGCATCGAACAGGGCAAGGTCGAGTCGGTCCTCCCTCGCACGGGCATCACCGAGGTCGACCTGATCGTCCTGGACCCCCCGCGCGCCGGCGCCGGCAAGCAGACGGTCCACCACCTCGCAGGCCTCGGCGCCCGCCGCATCGCCTACGTGGCCTGCGACCCGGCAGCCCTGTCCCGAGACCTGGCGTACTTCGCGGAGCGGGGCTACAAGGTACGGACGCTGAGGGCGTTCGACCTGTTCCCGATGACGCACCACGTGGAGTGTGTGGCGATCCTGGAGCCGGTGAAGAAGGACGTCTGACCTGGGGTTTTGCGGGTACGCGGTATGTGCGGTGTGGGCGTGACGGGCGATGTCTTGACGCTGAGATGACGCTCGTTCTGATGGAGTGTCAGTCGATTGCCGGGGAGGGCCAGGCCGCGGCGCGCACCGATGAACAGACGCTCTGCGGCGAAAGCGACGGAGCACGGCGAGCGAAGCTCGTCGGCTCCGTTTCGCTCTTGTGCGGTCGATGAGGAAGCGTTGCCGACCATTGCCTGAGAAGGCAGTGCCTATCGCCTCGACGCGCGGCCAATATCCAGCTCTCAGGTACCGGCATGCGTCCGGCCTTTGGCCTGCTGCACGTCTGAAGGAGATCGGAAGCCCGGTGAGCGGTGCTCGTTCTGGTGGGCGGGTGCTGGCTGCCCACCCCGGTGACCCCAAGCGCGTCGGCCCCTACCGGATTGTCGGGCGCCTCGGCTCAGGGGGCATGGGCACGGTGTTCGCCGGTCTCGACGCCGCCGGTCTGCGGGTCGCGGTCAAGGTCGTCCACCCTGCCCAGGCGGACGACGCGGAGTTCCGGGCGCGCTTCCGCCGAGAAGTCCAGCTCTCCGCCCGTGTCCAGGGCCCCTGCCTCATACCCCTGATCGCGGCGGACGCCGAAGCACTGTCACCGTGGCTGGCCACTGCCTATGCCCCGGGGCTCACCCTCGATCGGTACATCGCCGCGCACGGGCCGCTGGCCGGTGGAACCCTCTACGCCTTTGCCACGGGCACAGCCCAGGCCCTCGCGGTCATTCACACGCCGCGGGTGTCGTCCACAGGGACGTCAAGCCGCAGAACGTCATTCTGACCCCGGCCGGTCCCCGAGTCCTGGACTTCGGCATCGCTCATGCCGCCGACGGCACATCCGTGACGCGCACCGGCATTCTGACCGGCACCCCAGGATGGATCAGTCCTGAGCACTACCGCACCGGTACGACGGGTCCCGAGGGCGACATGTTCGTCTGGGGCGCGCTCGTAGCCTTCGCGGCCACCGGTCGCGCGCCCTTCGGCGGGGGAGCCCCCGACGCGGTCGCCTACCGGGTCATGTCCGAGGATCCTGATCTGCGTGGCCTTCCTGGCGAACTCCACGCCATCGTGAGCAGCGCTCTTGCCAAGGAGCCGGGGGACCGAGCCACCGCGTGGGGCGCTGCCGAGACATGTGCCGTCCTCCTCGCAGCACAGGCCACACAGGTCGCGCCGACGGGTGCGGAACCGACACTGGTGGGCGATCTCGTCGCTGCCCAGTGGGCCGTCCCCACTCTGGACGACCCGAACTGGAGACGTCCTGCCCGTTCCAGCAGACGACTCGTCGGCATCGCGGCGGTAGTGGGCACTGTCATAGGTGGCCTGGCCGGTGGAGCGCTGGCCCTGCAGCCCGACAAGACGGAGACGACTTCGACGAGTTCCCGTCCTCCCGCCAGCGCGTCCCCCAGCAAGACCGCCACCATGCCGGCGTCCGCTCCACCCGCAGCAAGCTCCCGGGCTGTGGTGGACACCGCGTCATCCCCTCCTGCTGCGAACGCGGACGAGGCGAGGATCGCCACGTGGCGTGCAGCTCGTCGTGCCAAAGGAGAAGCTGAGATCGAGACCGAGGCCGCACTCGGGCACGACCTCAGCTACGGCATGGGCGAGGAGTACAACTACAGCGGTCAGTACGACGTGGGCTACGCCCCGTCTCGGAGGAGCTTTACATAGCCATCAGCGGCCCGGCCGTGGAGTCACGTGTTGTGCAGGGAGTGGCCAAGAACGCCTGCCTCACCTTGCGCATGATGGCGGGCATCTACAAGTCCCTTCCGTACGACGAGTACGTCCTGGTCGACAACACGTCCACGGCGTCGGCGATCGTGTGGGAGGACGACTTCCGCGCCAACACCGGCTGCATCACGCAGACCATTGACCGCACTGCCGCCGACCCCGGGCAGGAGCCGAGCTGGCACCCCACCGAAGAAGGACTGGCCGCGGCCCAGATCCCCAGCGCCGGCAAGCACGAAATCAGAGTGGCAACCGAGGCGGTCCACCAACTCTTTGTCGACTGGAACGCCAACTCCCGTCTGTTCGAAGACCCCCGCTATATCAGCGACGAGAACACCAGCATCGGCTTCGCTCCGCACGAAGGCGTGATGTACGTGTGGGCCACGAAGCCCGAGTGGGACCAGAGCGCGCGAGAGGAGTGGGCAGAGGCCGCCGCCAGCGTGGCCTGCCGGACTGTTCTCACGGAATCTCGCGTGGGGCGGGGATGGGGCTACGCGCAGTACGCCGTGGCGGTCCTCGAGGGCGCTGGAGGCACGGAGTTCCTTCGCTGGGGCACGGCCGGCAGCTGCACGAGCTGACCTCGTCTCAGGCCGGCATCGTTGCGCTGGGTGGTGGTCAGCCGAGCGTGAGACGCCTGCGGCAGTGCTGTCAGATGCTGAGCACGGGCCTAGGGCCTGCCCGGACCTGCGAGTTCCCTCCAGGCTCGCGGAGTTCGGCGCGGTTCCAACTGTGGACCTCATGCTGATTGGAGTGCTGTGGGACGCCAAGGCGCCCTTCGCCGATCTCACCGCGTACTTCCCGGGTGGCGTCGCGGCGCTCCGGACCCTGAAGTCCGACGTCATGGCCGGTTTGGATCAGGAATCGCTGGACGGGCTCGAACGGTCCGGGGCTGCCTGGCGTACGAGTGGAACGCACGCGCTGATCCAGGTGCGACGGTAGGGAATCTTCGAGACGGTCGAGGCCCAGAGAGCGGTCGCCGCTGCCGTCGTCGTGCGGGGCGGGCGAGTGCTGCTCGTGCGGCGACGTGTGGCGGAAGGGGCACTCTCATGGCGGGACGGGGTTCTCCTCGGAACGGGGTTGACCGCGCCCGGGAGTGGGGCGCGGTCGTCGTCGTACAACGAGAGGGGGAAACGGTGTCCGGTGCTCCGCACACCTTCGCCTTCCGCTTTCCGTGACAGCCCGACAGCAACTGCCGAGGTCACTCTGCCCAGTGCCTGACAACGATGTCCAGTATGACCTTCCCGGTTAAGCCGGGATTTAGTAAAACCGCTCCTCGTCGACCTGCACTCCCTGGACCGGGCAGCTGCGTTCCCTCATGCTCGGAACAGGTTCCCCCACCCCGCACGAAGGGTTTCCCTGTCCGTGAGCGACTTCCCGGTCCTTCCGCCCGGCTTCGAGTTCGGCGCCGCCACGTCGGCCTACCAGATCGAGGGCGCCACGAAGGAGGACGGACGCGGGCCGTCGATCTGGGACACCTTCGTCCAGCGCGCCGACGCCGTGTCGGACGGCAGCAGCGGCGAGACGGCCTGCGATCACTACCACCGGCACCGGGAGGACGTGGCGCTGCTCGCGGACCTCGGAGTGTCCACGTACCGTTTCTCCGTCGCCTGGCCGCGGATCCAGCCGACGGGCTCGGGGGCGGCGAACCCGCGGGGACTCGACTTCTACGCCCGCCTGGTCGACGACCTGCTGGAGGCCGGCATCAAGCCGGTCGCCACCCTCTACCACTGGGACCTTCCCCAGCGTCTGGAGGACGCGGGCGGCTGGCGGTCCCGGGACACCGCCGAGCGCTTCGCGGAGTACACGGCCCTGGTCGCCGCCGAGTTCGGGGACCGCGTACCCCGGTGGATCACCCTCAACGAGCCCTGGTGCAGCGCCTTCCTGGGATACGCGAACGGCGAGCACGCCCCGGGAGCCCGCGGGGGTACGTCCGCGCTCGCCGCGGCCCATCACCTCCTGGTCGGTCACGGCCTTGCCATGGGTGCCCTGCGCGCCGCCGGGGTTCAGGAGGCCGGGATCTCGCTCAACCTCGACCACGTCCGTCCGGCCACGCCCGCCCCGGTCGACACCGCGGCCGCACTCCGCGCCGAGACCCAGCGCAACCTCATGTGGACCGATCCACTGCTCGCCGGGTGTTACGCCCCCGGCGAAGCGGACACCTTCGCAGAACTGATCGAACGCCAGGACTTCCGCCGTGAGGGCGACCTCGGCCTCATCTCCGCCCCGATGGACTTCCTCGGCGTCAATTACTACACGCCGTCCATCGTGCGCGCGGCACCCTTGCGGGAGCCCGATCCGGCCCTGCGCACCGCCATGGACATCCGCTACGAAGGAGTGGCGCACCCGGACGCCCGCCTCACCGCCATGGGCTGGGCCGTCGTTCCGGACGCCCTCAGGGAACTCCTCGTGTCCCTCCGCGACCGCTACGGCGCCCTCCTACCGCCGATCCACATCACGGAGAACGGTTCCGCCGAGCACGACACCCCCGCCGCGGACGGCTCCGTGCACGACGCCGACCGGATCGCCTACCTGGAGAGCCACCTCCGAGCGGCCTCCGAAGCCGTCGCCGCCGGCGTCGACCTGCGCGGCTACACGGCATGGTCGCTCATGGACAACTTCGAGTGGGCCTTCGGCCACAGCAGGCGCTTCGGACTGGTGCACGTCGACTTCCCGACCGGGACGCGCACCCCCAAGGCGTCCTATCACTGGTACAAGGCGGCCATCGCGGCCTCCTCGACCCGCTAATGCCGTAGCGAGCACTGTTCGTCCCGCCGTGAGGCGACGCGCCGTTCCGCATACGGGGCGGCGAACGACCCGCCCGGCGCCCTGGCCCGGGCCCGGGACCGCTCCCGCACCCGTGAAGCCGGCGCCGGCGGTGTGCGGTGCGGACGGTCGGGTTCGGCGGGCCGTTACTTCCGGCCTCGCGTCGGGCATGTGACTTAACCGGATCCGTTCTTCTATGGACAACGTTGTCATCCGTGGGCAGAGTGGTGCTCCGCACGGTTCGGACGGTTCTGGAGAGGTTGGGCGGCATGGTGTACGGAGCGCTGGACATCGGCGGTACGAAGATCGCCGGGGCGCTGGTCGATGCCGAGGGACGCGTGGTGGTGCGGGCGCAGCGGCCGACGCCCGCACGCGACTCCGCCGAGGCGATGATGGCCGCGGTCGCCTCGGTCCTCGACGAACTGGCCGCCCATCCCGAGTGGCCTTCGCTGTCCTGCCTGGGAATCGGGAGCGCCGGGCCCGTGGACACTTTCGCGGGCACGGTGAGCCCGGTCAACATCCCTGCCTGGCGCTCCTTCCCCCTGGTGGAGCGGGTGCGGAGCCATCCCGCCATCCCGACGGACATCGAGCCGGTGCTCGTCGGCGACGCGGTCGCCATGGCGGCGGCGGAACACTGGATCGGTGCGGCGAAGGACGTGGCGAACGCCCTGTGCATGGTCGTCTCGACCGGCGTCGGCGGCGGCCTGATCCTGGGGGGTTCCGTACATGCGGGGACGACCGGGAACGCCGGTCACATCGGGCACATCACCGTGGATCAGAACGGTCCCGTGTGCCCCTGCGGCGCTCGGGGTTGCGTGGAGCGCTACGCCAGCGGTACGGCGATCGCGGCCCATGCGCTGGAATCGGGCTGGACACCCCCGGACGGCCTTCCCGCCACCGCCCGCGAGGTCGAGGCATCGGCCCGTGCGGGCGATGCGAGAGCGCTCGCCGCGTTCGACCGGGCCGGCCGCGCCCTGGCCGCCGCCATCGCGGCGACGGCCGCGCTCGTCGAACTCGACCTGGTCGTCGTGGGAGGCGGGGTCTCCCAGGCGGGCGAGGTGCTGTTCGCACCGCTGCGGCACCACCTGAAGTCGTACGCCGTCCTCGACTTCACCCGTGACGTTCCGGTCGCGCCCGCCGGGCTGGCCCTCGACGCCGGACTGATCGGCGCGGCCGCCGCCGGCGTCGCCGCCTCCGGTCTCTCCCGCGCCGGAGCGGGGACGAGGGGGCAGGCGGCCATCTGACGTCCGGCCTCCACCGTATGCGGGCGGGTCCTCCTCTTCGTGCCCGCCTACACCGGCACCGGCCGTCCTTCGGGGCGCCGTGGCGTCCCCGCCCCCCTCCACCTTCACCGTACGCACTCCAGGAATGACCATGGATCTCCTCCGCAACACCGTCCAGCCCTATGACTGGGGCTCCCGCACCCTGCTGCCTGAGCTCATGGGCGTGCCGCCCACCGGAGCACCGCAGGCCGAACTCTGGATGGGTGCCCATCCGGCGGCGCCCTCCCGAGTCTCCAGGGGAGAGGTCCTGATACCGCTGGACCGGGTGGTCTCCGAGGATCCGGAGGGCGAACTCGGAGCCGTCACCGTGCGCCGGTTCGGGCCACGTCTCCCCTTCCTGGTCAAGCTCCTGGCCGCCGACGCGCCACTCTCCGTGCAGGTGCACCCCGACCTCGCCCAGGCCCAGGCCGGATTCGCCCGGGAGAACGCGCTCGGCGTGCCCCTTGACGCGACGCACCGCAACTACCGCGACGACCAGCACAAGCCGGAGATGATCGTCGCCCTCACCCCGTTCCGGGGCCTCTGCGGCTTCCGGCACGCGGCGGACACCGCCCGCCTGCTCGCCTCCCTCGAGGTGCCCGCGCTGCGGCCGTACGTCGAGACCCTCTGCGTCCTTCCCGAGCCCCAGGCGCTCGCGGAGGTGTTCCGGGCCTTCCTCCGCCCGTCGGCGGGCCTGCTCGACGCCGTCGCCCGGTCGCTGGCCGTCGCGGTGGCGGGCTCGGACGAGGCCGAAATCGCCGCCTACGACCGCATCGCACGGGCTTGTCCGGGCGACTCCGGGCTGTTGTCCGCGCTGATGCTCCGGTATGTCGAGTTGAGCCCCGGCGAGGCGTTGTTCCTCGGCGCCGGAGTCCCCCACGCGTATCTCTCCGGGCTCGGAGTGGAGATCATGGCGAGCTCCGACAACGTCCTGCGGTGCGGGCTGACTTCCAAGCACGTCGACGCGGAGGAGCTGACCCGGGTCGTCCGCTTCGGCGCACCCCCGGCCCGCGTCCTGACGCCTCGGGAGAAGGAGGGCGAGGAGGTCTACCCGGCGCCGGTGGACGACTTCCTCCTGTCGCGGTACCGCCTGCGGGCCGGTGAGCCGCGGCGGCGCGTGACGCTGGACGCCCCGCAGATCCTCCTCTGCACCGCGGGGACCATCACCGTCTCCTCGTCCGAGGAGCATCTCGACATCGGCCCCGGGCAGGCCGTGTACGTGCCCGCCGGCGCCGATGCCGTACTGGAAGGTGCCGGCACCGCCTTTCGCGCCACGACGGGCACTGCGCAGCGCCTCCGGTGATTGGTCGGGGCGGTCGATAGGAGGTCAGCGACCTTAACCGGTTATGTCCAGACTATTGTTATCGGCCGACACGGCCTCTAGCCTCAACTCGGCCGACGGGAACCGGCAGGAAACTCGCTGATCGACGAAGGCGACGACCTGAACCGCACCTGCGGTCGATCCCCACTGCCTGGAATCGAGCCGCAGCAATGCTCCGGGCAGTGGGGCCCCGCGGCGGTCCGCCCACTGCCCGTAGGCCCGCACGGGGCCACCGACCCCCCGCGATCTCACTCCATGTCAGGCATCACCGCGCCCTCGCTCCTCCCGTGGCGCGGCACCGAGTTGGGAGCACCACATGAACAGGACACGGGTCTTCTCGGCAGCGACGCTGCTCGCCCTCGCCGCCACGATCACCTCGGTCCCCGTCACCGCCCAGGGCGCCGAGCGCTCCGACGGCTTCCGCGTCGTGGACGGACGGCTCGTCGACGCCACCGGCAAGGACTTCGTCCTGCGCGGCGTCAACCACGCCCACACCTGGTACACCGACCGCACCGGACAGTCCCTCGCCGACATCAAGGCCCTCGGCGCCAACTCGGTCCGGGTGGTGCTCTCCACCGGCACGCGCTGGACGAAGAACGACGCCGCCGACGTCGCGGCCGTCGTCGCACAGTGCAAGGCCAACCGGCTCGTCTGCGTCCTGGAGGCGCACGACACCACCGGCTACGGCGAGCAGAGCGACGCGGCCTCCCTCTCCGAGGCCGTCGACTACTGGCTAGAGATGGCGAACGCCCTCAAGGGGCAGGAGAAGTACGTCATCGTCAACCTCGGCAACGAGCCCCACGGCAACGCCGGCCACACCGCCTGGACGCAGGACACCAAGGACGCCATCGGCCGCCTGCGCGCGGCCGGCTTCGATCACACTCTGATGGTCGACGCGCCCAACTGGGGCCAGGACTGGTCGAACACCATGCGCGAGAACGCCCCCGCCGTCTTCGCCTCCGACCCCGACCGCAACACCGTCTTCTCCATCCACATGTACGGCGTCTACGACACCGCCGCCGAGGTCGAGGAGTACCTCGGCAGCTTCGTCGACCGCGGACTGCCCATCGTTGTGGGCGAGTTCGGCTTCGACCACTCGGACGGCAACCCCGACGAGGACGCCATCATGGCCACCGCCCGCCGACTGGACCTCGGTTACCTGGGCTGGTCCTGGAGCGGCAACGGCGGCGGCGTCGAGTACCTCGACCTCGCCACCGGCTTCGACACCGGCCGGCTCACCTCCTGGGGCGAGCGCCTCTTCCACGGTCCCGACGGCATCCGCCAGACCTCCCGCGAGGCCGGCGTCTACCGGCGAGGCTGCTCCATCGCCTACCGCCTGGATGACTGGGGCACCGGCTTCAACGCCGACATCACCGTCCGCAACACCGGCGCACAGCCCCTCGAGGGCTGGAAGCTCGACTTCGCCCTCCCCGAGGGCACCACGGTGAACTCCGCCTGGAACGCCTCCGTCACCCAGGCCGGCCGACAGGTCCGCGCCACCAGCGAGTCCTGGACCCGGTCCGTCCCGGTCGGCAGGGCCGTGAGCTTCGGCGTCAACGCCACGGGCCCCGGTGCGGTGCCCGCCTCGTTCAGCCTCGACGGCGTCCCCTGCGCCAAGGGCTGACCCGCCGTACCGCACCTGCCGCACCGGGTGGGAGAGGAGCGGGTCCCTGGGGTACGTCCCTGCCCTGGAACCCGCTCCTCGTCCGCTTCCGGCGCCCGCCCCGCGGGGGACGCACGACGTCGAGGGGCTGCCCGCACGGGCAGCCCCTCGACGTCGTGCGCGACCGCCTACGTACGCCGGGGCGGGCCTGTCGACCCCCTCGGAGTCAGAGATGGGGTGGGTACCTGGCGGGCGCCCCTGTGGGTGCCTTCGACGATCCCGAACAGGGTCCGGGTGACCTCCTCGCCGAAGTGGTGTACGTCATGGCTCATCGCGGACAGCGGAGGATGCGTCAGTCGGCACAACTGCGAGTCGTCCCAGGCCAGGAGGGAGACGTCGTCGGGTACCGAGAGGCCCATCTCCGAGGCGACCGCCGCCCCGGCGACGGCCATGATGTCGTTGTCGTACACGATCGCCGTCGGCCGGTCCGGGGACATGAGGAGACCGCGGGTGGCCCGGGCACCTTCCTCTCCCACGAAGCCGGTCGCCACCTGCCGCCCTCCGTCCAGGCCCAGCTCGGCCATGGTCGCCTCGAAGGCAGCGGCACGGATGCCGCTGTGGCCGAGGCCGGCGGGGCCGCCGACGCGGGCGATCCGCCGGTGCCCGAGCGCAGCGAGGTACCGCACCGCCTCGGCGGCCGCGGAGGCGTCGTCGGTCCAGACCGACGGGAACCCGCCCGTCAGCGACGGGTGCCCGACGGCCACCACGGGCATGCCGAGGGCCCGCAGCGGCGGGATCCGCGGGTCCTCCCGGTGAAAGTCGACGAGGATGGCCCCGCCGACCGTCCGGCTGCGCCACCACTCCTGGTAGAGGGCGGTCTCCTCGTCCAGGTCACGCACGAGCCGGAGGAGGAGGGAGTAGGAGCGTTCGGCGAGGACGTCCTCGATGCCGGAGATGAACTCCATGTAGAAGGGTTCGAGGCCGAGGAGCCGGGCCGGCCGGCAGATCGCCAGGCCGACTATGCCGGCCCGCTGACCGGAGAGGTTGCGCGCGGTCTGGTTCGGGCTCCAGCCGAGTTCCCGGGCCGCCCCGAAGATGCGCTCCCGGGTCGCCGGGGACACTCCCGGACGGTTGTTGAAGGCCATGGACACCGCGCCTTTGGACACCCCGGCCAGCGCGGCGACGTCGTTGATCGTGACGCGTCGGCCGGGGATGCGAGAGGCTGGGGCGCTCACACCGCTCCCACACTGAACAGGGCTGACCGTACGGCTTCGAGGTCGTCGCCCGCCCAGCCGCGCACCCCGATCCGGACCCCCTCGCCCGGCAGCAGGGTGACCAGGCCGTGGTCGGCGCTCGCCGCCGGGGCCAGCCGGTCCGCCTGGAGCAGGAGGTCCCGCACGAGGGTGCGGGCGGTGACCGTCACGAACGAGTCGTCCTCCCCGGCCGGCTCGACCACGATGTCGTACACGGGCACCGGGTAGGCGAACTCCTTCTCGAAGACCGGGAGGTGGACCGCCCGCAGACCGTCCGCATCGGCGACCAGCAGCTCCTTGCCGGATGCGGCCTCGGGCAGCAGTGACGCAGGGACGGCCGTCCGCACCACCGTCTGGGCGGCGGCCTCCAGATCGATCGCGTCCTCCTTGAGCACGGTGCCGTCGGCGGCGACGCGGCGCAGGGTGACGGTGGTGCGCCAGGTGGTACGGGACTGGTTGTCGAGCGCGAGGACGAGGCCTTCCTCGGTGGGTACGACGCTGAGAAGCCGGTCGGCGTAGACGCGGCGCAGTTCGTAGTAGAGCGGCTTGAGGTGCCCGTCGCCGTCGATCGCGGCCCAGGAGCTGACCGGCCAGCAGTCGTTGAGCTGCCACACGACCGAGCCCGCGCAGACCGGCCAGTGGGAGCGCCAGTGCTCGATGCCGGCCGCCACCGCCCGGGCCTGCACGACCTGCGCGAGGTAGTGCCAGCGGTCGAAGTCCCCATTGGGCAGGTCGAAGTGCCGTTCGATGCCGCGGTTCAGCTTGCCGTTGCCGTCCTCGGCCTTCTGGTGGTGCAGCATTCCGGGGGAGTCCGGGGCAAGGTCCTCACCGGGCAGGGCACGCCGCAGGGTTGCCATCGCGGGCGGCGCCTGCCAGCCGAACTCGGCGCAGAACCGGGGCACGTCGGAGCGGTACTCGGCGTAGTCCTGCCGGTTCCAGACCTCCCACGAGTGGTGGGTGCCGTGCCGGGGATCGTTGGGATGGTGGTCCCAGGAGCCTGACCAGGGGCTGCCTGCCGTATAGGGGCGGGTCGGGTCGAGCTCGGCGACGATCCGGGGCAGGACGCCCAGGTAGTAGCCCTCACCCCAGGAGTCGCCGGCGAGGGGCTCCTCCCACTCCCAGTCGCGGAATCCCCAGAGGTTCTCGTTGTTGCCGTTCCACAGCACCAGGCTGGGGTGCGGCATCAGGCGGACAACGTTGTCACGCGCCTCCGCCTCCACCTCTCCGCGCAGCGGCTGCTCTTCGGGGTAGGCGGCGCAGGCGAAGAGGAAGTCCTGCCAGACCATCAGTCCCAGCTCGTCGCAGACGTCGTAGAAGGCGTCGTCCTCGTAGATCCCGCCGCCCCAGATGCGGACGAGGTCGACGTTGGCCTCCGCGGCCTGGGCCAGCCGGGTGCGGTAGCGGTCGGGGGTGACGCGGGAGGGCAGCACGTCGTCCGGGATCCAGTTGACGCCGCGCGCGAAGACCCGGACGCCGTTGACCACGAAGGTGAAACCGGTGCCGTGCTCGTCGGCGGAGCGGTCGACGGCCACCGTGCGGAAGCCGATCCGGCGCGACCAGGAGTCGAGCGGCTCGCCGGTCGCGTCCAGGAGCTCCACGTCGAGTCCGTACAGCGGCTGGGAGCCGTAGCCGCGCGGCCACCACAACTCCGGCTCGGGCACGTCGAGGCGGAGCACCGTCTCCGCGCCCTCGAAGGAGGTCTCGGCGACCACCCCGGCCACCGTGGCGCGCAGGGTGAGCGGGCGGTCCGTGCCGCTCGCGGTCCGTGCGGTCCTGATCCGCAGCTCGACGCGGCCGGTCGTGCCGTCCACGGTGACCAGCGGGCGGACCTCGGCCAGCCGGGCGGTCGACCAGTGCTCGATCCGCACCGGCCGCCACATGCCGGCGGTGACCACGGTCGGGCCCCAGTCCCAGCCGAAGGAGCAGGCCATCTTACGGATGTACTGGAAGGGTTCGGGATACACGTTGGGCCGGTCGCCGGTGAGCGCACGGACCCGCTCGGCCTCGTCGTACGCCGAGTCGAAGCGCACCTCCAGTGCTCCGGCCCGTCCCGTGACGTCGAAGCGGTGGACGCGGTGCATGTTCCGGGTCGAGCCGAGCGACTCGCCGTCGACCAGGACCTCCGCGGCGGTGTCCAGGCCCTCGAAGACCAGTTCGCTCCGCTCGTGCCCGCCTTCGGCGGCGGTGAGGTCCGTCACGTACGACCACGCCCGGCGCCCGACCCAGGCGGTCTCCGTCTCGTTCAGCCCGAGGAACGGGTCCG
This sequence comes from Streptomyces sp. NPDC002773, assembly GCF_040295605.1. Taxonomy (NCBI): domain Bacteria; kingdom Bacillati; phylum Actinomycetota; class Actinomycetes; order Kitasatosporales; family Streptomycetaceae; genus Streptomyces; species Streptomyces sp. NPDC002773. The sequence goes on along the minus strand of NZ_JBEOVO010000012.1, from coordinate 14,248 downwards.
CTATCACCCCGGCGGCGAGCAGATCGGTGTGGACACAACCGGGCACCTGCGCCGGGAGCAGTGCGCCTTCGTGGCGGAGGCTCCACCCCTCGTGCAGCTGGGTGACGTCCTTCATGGTGTGCGACTCCAATCGCCTGGCAGTGGGCTGGATGCATGTACGCGCCGACAAGTTAGCCGTACCTTTACTTAACTGTCCATGAACCGGTGAAGCGCGGCCTGCACGGCCCGCAGCGGATTAGGCGCGCGGCTTCATCAGCCCTGACAATCGACGGGGCCGGGTAACGATTGGGCATCACGCTGGAAATCAACACTTTACCGGTTCACGACGGGCTGACATAGTGCCGTCATCCCACCGATGACCTGAGCTGTGACTTTGAAGGGGATGGGCCATGGGGAACAAGAAGACGACCGCGCTCTCGGGCGCTGTGCTGGCCGCCGCGATGCTCGCGCTGTCGGCGTGCAGCGGCGGAGGCGGCGGTGCCACCGGGGAGGTGGCCGCGCCTCCGTCGGATCCGAAGGAGGTTTCGGGCGAGATCAAGGTCCTCACGCAGCGGACCGACCTGGCTCAGAACGGGACGCTGGAGAAGTACGCGGCTGAGTTCAACAAGGTCTACCCGAAGGTGAAGGTCACGTTCGACGGCATCACCGACTACGAGGGGGAGGTGAAGATCCGCATGAACACCAAGGCCTACGGTGACGTGCTCTTCATCCCCGGTGCGGTGGCCAAGAACGACTACCCGAAGTTCTTCGCGCCCCTCGGCACGACCGCCGAGCTGGCGAAGTACCGCTTCAGCGACAAGGCCGAGGTGGACGGCAAGGTCTACGGCATCGCCCAGTTCGGCACCGCCAACGGCTTCGTGTACAACAGGAAGGTCTGGCAGCAGGCGGGCGTCACCGAGTGGCCGAAGACCCCGGACGAGTTCCTGGCCGGCCTGAAGGCGATCAAGGACAAGACCGGCGCCACCCCGTACTACACCAACTTCAAGGACGGGTGGCCGCTGGTCCAGTGGACCAGCAACCTCGGTGTCGTCGGCTGCGACGCCCAGGCGAGCAACGCGCTCGCGGGCGCGGTCTCGCCCTGGAAGGCCGGGAGCGAACTGAACACCACCGACGGCCTCCTCTACGACATCGTGAAGCAGGGTCTGTCGGAGAAGGATCCGTCGACCACCAACTGGGAGGCATCCAAGACGCTCCTGGGCGAGGGCAAGATCGCCACGATGATGCTGGGCTCCTGGTCGATCACGCAGATGCAGGACGCAGCCAAGAAGGCCGGCGGCTCGGCCGCCGACATCGGCTTCATGCCGTTCCCGGTCCAGAAGGGCGGCGAGCACTGTGCAGCGCTGGTCTCCGACTACCAGCAGGCCGTGAGCGTCCACTCGAAGAACAAGCCGGCCGCGCGCGCCTGGGTCGACTGGTTCACCGAGAAGTCCGGCTTCGCGGAGAAGGAGGGCGTGGTCTCCGCCGTCAAGTCCGCTCCGATGCCCGCAACGCTCAAGGAATTCGTTGACAACGATGTCAGGCTTTTCGACCGCTCCGAGACGAAGACCGCGGCCGTCAACGACATCGACGAGGCATCCGAGATCGGTCTCAACAAGCAGGATTACCGTCAGAAGCTGATCGACACTGCTCGTGGCGCCGCGAAGGGCACCCGGGAGGACTTCTTCGCCGACCTCGACAAGAGGTGGGACGAGGCGGCGAAGACCGTCGGTAGCTGATACCGGCGGAGTGGCCCCGGCCGTACGACACCGACCGGGGCCCCTGGACCTTCCGCAGCCGCGGACACGAAAGGCCGACATGACCCAGACCACCGACACCGCACCAGAGGGCGCCGCCATGACAGGGCGATCCAGCACGGACAAGGCCAAGGCCGACACAGAGGGGGCACGGCCCCGCCTGGCGGGCCGCCGAAGCGGCCCCGCCGCCGGACGGACGAGATCCTGGCGGGACTCGCCGCTGCGGCGGATCACACCCTGGCTCTTCCTGGCGGCCCCGCTGGCGCTGCTGATCACGTTCACGTACGTCCCCGTCGCGAGCATGATCTCGTACAGCTTCACCGACTGGGACGGGGTGAGTCCGGACCGGGAGAACGTCGGTTTCGACAACTACGTTCAGATCTTCGCCCGTCCCGAGCTCTTCCGGGTCTTCCTCGTCAGCGGCTACTACCTCGCGGCGTCCGTCGTCCAGATCGTGGCCGCGCTGTATTTCGCGGTGATCCTCAGCTTCAACCTGCGCTTCCGGAACTTCTTCAAGGGAATCCTCTTCTTCCCCTATCTCATCAACGGCGTCGCGATCGGCTTCGTGTTCCTGTACTTCTTCCAGGACGGCGGCACGCTCGACTCCGTGCTCGACTGGTTCGGCGTCACGACCGACCACCCCTGGCTCGGCGATCCCACTTCTGCCAACGTCTCCCTCGCGGGTGTCTCGGTCTGGCGCTTCACCGGACTGAACTTCGTCCTTTTCCTCGGAGCGATCCAGTCCATCCCGGGGGAGCTGTACGAGGCGGCGGAGCTGGACGGGGCGGGGAAGTGGCAGCAGTTCCGGCACATCATCGCCCCGAGCATCAAGCCCGTGATCAGTCTGAGCGCGATCCTGGCGATCTCCGGCTCGCTGTCGGTCTTCGAGATCCCCTACATCATGACCGGCGGCGCGACCGGCACCCAGACCTTCGTCATCCAGACGATCAAGCTGGCCTTCCAGTTCAACAAGACCGGCCTGGCCTCGGCCGCGGCCGTGGTGCTGCTCCTGATCATCCTGCTGATCACCTGGATCCAGCGCCGGCTCGTGCCCGACGACAAGGTGGACCTCGTATGACCTCCCGCGACCTCACCGCCACCCAGCACCGTCTCCGCACCGCGCGCCGGCGGCTGCCCGTCGGGAGCGTGCTGACCTATCTGTCGCTGATCGCGGCCTCGATGATCGTGCTCCTGCCGCTGGCGGTCGTCTTCCTGACCTCGCTGAAGACCTCGGAGGAGGTGGGCGAGGGCAGTGCGCTGTCGCTGCCGGGGAACTGGCTGAACCTCGACAACTACGTCACGGCGTTCAGCGACGGCAAGATGCTGATGGCCTTCGGGAACACCGCGTTCATCCTCGTCTTCTCCATCGGCGGGACGGTGATCATCGGCTCGATGACCGCGTACGCCGTGGACCGCTTCGAGTTCCGGGGCAGGAAGCTCGTCATGGCGGGCTTCCTGATCGCCACCCTCGTTCCCGCCGTCACCACGCAGGTCGCGACCTTCCAGGTGATCAACGGCTTCGGCCTGGTGGACACCCGGTGGGCGCCGATCCTGCTCTACATGGGCACGGACATCGTCTCCGTGTACATCTTCCTGCAGTTCATCCGCGGCATACCCGTCTCCCTCGACGAGGCGGCCCGCCTCGACGGGGCCAACGCCTTCACGATCTACCGGAAGATCATCTTCCCGCTGCTCAAGCCCGCGATCGCCACCGTCGTCATCATCAAGGGGATCACCACCTACAACGACTTCTACATCCCCTTCCTCTACATGCACTCCGAGGACCTCGGGACGATCTCCACCGCGCTCTTCCGCTTCAAGGGGCCCTTCGGCGCGCACTGGGAGGCCATCTCCGCCGGTGCGATCCTCGTCATCATCCCCACGCTGATCGTCTTCCTGCTGCTCCAGCGGTGGATCTACAACGGCTTCTCCCAGGGAGCCACCAAGTAGGGGTGCCGCGACTCGGGGCCGGGCTGCACGCGAGGGCGGCTCGGCCCCGAGTGGGCTCCCCCTGGTCAGTGATCAGCGCGGGTCCGGCTCCGGCGGCGGGTGAGAGGTGCTGCCCCGGGGCACGAACTGCGCGTACCCCTCGCGAATGCTGCGGACGTCCTCCCCGTCGATCACGGCGAGCAGCGCGGTCGCGGAGCGGGCTCCGTACGCCGGGATGTCGCGGGTGACCGCCGACAGCATCGGGCGCACCACCTGCGTCAGCGGCGACTCGTCCCAAGCCACCACCGACACGTCGGCGGGGATCGACAAGCCCAGCTCCTGAGCCACCGACAGCGCGGCCACCGCCATGATGTCGTTGTCGAAGACGATCGCCGTCGGCCGCCGCGGAGCGATCAGCAGCGCCCGCGCGGCCCGCGCGCCCGCGTCGCCGGTGTAGTCGGTGTGCACCACCCTCGCCTCGGGGATCCCGGCTCCCCGGCAGGCGTCGGCGAGAGCGGCGTCGCGGACGGCCGTGTGCGCGAACTCGGCGGGTCCGGCGACGCGCGCGATCCGCCGGTGCCCCAGCGCCGCCAGGTACCGCACGATCTCGTGCACGCTCTCGCCGTCGTCGGACCAGACGGCCGGCATCTCGCCGGCCACCTCCGGCGGGCCGATCGCCACCGATGGCAGGCCGATGTCGCGGATGGCGTCGACCCTTGCGTCATCGGTCTGCAGGTCCATGAGGAAGACGCCGTCGACCCGCCGCTCGCCCCACCAGCGCCGGCAGACTTCGATCTCCTGCTCCTGGTCGGCTGCCATCTGGAGCATCAGCGCGTACGCGTGCTCGGCGAGGACCGTCTCCACACCGCTGATGAACTCCATGAAGAACGGCTCGACCCCGAGCGTCCGCGCCGGCCGCCGCACGACCAGCCCGACCGCCTGCGCACGCCCGCCGGTCAGCGCCCGCGCGGCGCTGTTCGGCCGCCAGCGCAGTTCCTCGGCGATGCCCTTGATCAAGGCACGGGTGGCCTCCGAGACCCCCGGCTGGTCGTTGAGCGCGTACGAGACCGCCACTTTGGACACACCCGCCCGACGTGCGATGTCCGCCATCGTCGGCCGCTTCACTGCCACCCCAGCTCCATCCTGAACCCTCGATACCCCGACCCTACCGCCAGGTCGTGCGCGCAGTGGCGGGCCTCAAGAGGCGCAATGGGCGGGGAGCGCACTCGCGGACCGGGCTTCGGTGACGAGATGGTCACCCCAACAGGCGTGCTGTGCGCGCTAGTTGGAACCATTGACATGCCCGGGGGCCTTCCCTACGGTTCCCCTCGAAGTTAACCGGTTAATTTGCGCGGGAGCCGCCCCGCGACAACCGGTTTCTCCACCAGCTCCCTCCGGACGAAAGGGAACCCCATGAGTACGTCCCCCCACGCCGTCCCCCGGGCGAGACGAGCGGGTCCGCTGGCTCTGCTCCTCGGGGCGGTCCTGGTCCTCGCCGGCCTCCTCGTCGCCCGCCCGACTCCCGCCGCCGCAGACGGCGCCGACTCCCTCGTCAACCGCTGCGGCATCCACTTCTGCCTCGACGGCAAGGAGTACTTCTTCGCCGGCGCCAACGCCTACGACATGTTCACCTTCGGGGCGGGCTCGGGCGACACCGAGACGCAGTACATGGACAAGGCCCGTATCGACGGCCACTTCGCCCGCATGGCGGCCGACGGCGTCGACGTCGCCCGGTTGTGGATGTTCAGCCACGAGAGCTGGCACGGCTTCGAGGAGCGCGAGGGCGAGTTCAACGAGCAGCAGTACGCCGCCTTCGACTACATCATCGAGTCGGCCAAGGCCCACGGCCTGCGCCTGATCCCCGTCTTCGAGAACTACTGGGAGGCGTACGGCGGCATCGACACCCGCCTGCGCTGGGAGGGCCTATCCGGCGGGCACCCGGCCCGCGCTGCCTTCTTCGACAGGAACCGCTGCCCGGGCTGCTTCACCTCGTACAAGAACTCGGTCTCCCACGCCCTCAACCGCACCAATCACTACAGCGGAGTGAAGTACAAGGACGAGCCGGCGATCTTCGCCTGGGAGCTCATGAACGAGCCCCGCTACGAGGGCCAGAGCGCCGCGGAGAACGTCGACGGCACGACCCTGCGGGCCTGGGTCGACGAGATGGGCGCCTTCGTGAAGTCCATCGACCCGAACCACCTCCTGGGCGCCGGCATCGAGGGCCACGGCACGAAGTACGGCTTCGGCGGCGACTCCGGCAATCCCTTCGTCCACATCCACAAGTCCCCGTACATCGACTTCACCTCCGCCCACCCCTACCCGACCGAACACTGGGCGGATCTGAGCATCGAGGAGACCAAGGACCTCGTCCGCGCCTGGATCCGCGACTCCCACGAGGTGGTCGGAAAGCCCTTCTTCATGGGCGAGTTCAACGTCCACGACGTCGATCGCGCCCTGTGGTGGCGGGAGATCTACACCGCATTCGAGGAGGCCGGCGGCGACGGCAGCGCGTTCTGGTGGTACCAGGACCGCACCATCGACGGGAAGTTCGGCGTCTCCGAGGGCGCGTCCGAGCTCGCCGTCTTCCGTGCCCACTCCGACCGCATGGCCGCGAAGAGCGGCCTTCCCGGCTCCACGCCCACGCCCACCGAGCCGACCACGCCTCCCACCCCTGGGCCGACGGACCCCACGACCCCGCCCACCACGGAGCCGACCGGGCCCACCACCCCGCCCACGCCACCCGCCCCCGCCGCCTGCGCCGTCACCTACACGCTCTCCGACTGGGGCGCCACCTTCAACGGCAGCGTGACGATCCGCAACACCGGCAGCGCCCCCGTCGAAGGCTGGCGGCTGGCTTTCACCTTCCCCGGTGACCAGCGGATCACCCAGATGTGGAACGCGGTACCCGTCCAGGACGGACGGAACGTCGCCGCGACCAACCCGTCCGGCTACAACGTCACCATCGCCCCGGGAGCCGGCGTGAACCTCGGTTTCAGCGGCACGTCGACGGCGGGCACCAACGGGGTGCCGACCGCCTTCACCCTCAACGGGAAGACCTGCACCACCGCCTGACCGCACACACTTCGACCCTGGGGTGCCGGTGCCCGCGTACGCGGGCGACGCGGGGTGCCCTCCCGTCGCCGAGGACGGGAGGGCACGCTGGTTGCTCAGTGGTCGGCGGCGCTGCCGCGGACGACGCAGGAGCGGTTGCTCTCCCAGCCCCAGCCGTCGCCGTCGGGGTCGGAGGCGCTGCCGTTGGCGCAGTACGGGTAGCCGTTCGGAGCCGTACCGCCTTCGCCACCGCCCCCGCTTCCGAAGATCGTGGCGCGGGTCGAGGTGGTGGAGATGCCGTCGGTGCCGTTGAAGAACCGGTTGCCCCAGGCGGTCAGGGAGCCGGCGTTGAAGCCGTTGGCCATGTCGAGGTACTCGACGCCGCTGCCGTTGCCGCTCCACGACCAGCCGAGGTAGCCGACGCGCAGCGAGCGAGCCGTGGCCATGATGGCGTTCTCGTCGGGGTTGCCGTCGCTGTGGTTGTCGCCGAACTCACCGACGACGATGGGCAGTTTGTTGTTCACGAAGTGGCTCAGGTAGTCCTGGACCTCGGTGGCGGTGTCGTAGACGCCGTACATGTGGATGGAGAAGATCGTGTTGCGGCGCGGGTCGGAGGCGAAGACCGAGGCGGCGTTGTTCCGCATGGTGTTCGACCAGTCCTGACCCCAGTTGGGCGCGTCCACCATCAGCGCGTTCTCGATGCCGGCGTTCCGGAGCTTCACGACGGCGTTCTTGGTCGCGCCGGTCCAAGCGGTGTAACCGCTGTTGCCGTAGGGCTCGTTGCCGATGTTGACGACGACGTAGTCCTCCTGGCCCTGGAGGGCGTTCTTGACGCCCACCCAGTAGTCGGCGGCCTGGTCGAGGCTGGCGGCGGCGCCGTCCTCACCGTATCCCGTGGTGTCGTGCACCTCCAGGACACAGATGACCTTGTTCGCCTTGCAGTCGCCGATGATCGACGCCACCTGGGCGGCGCTCGTCCTCGTCCAGCGGTCGCCGCTGGAGAGTACGACGCGGACGGTGTTGGCGCCCTTGGCCGCGATGTCGGCGATGGCGTCGGTCTCGCCCGGGTACCAGGCGTGGGCGTGGTTCACCCCGCGCATCACGAACTCTCTGCCGTTGGCCTCGTACACGCGGCCGTTGCTGACGTGGATGCCGCTGTCGGCGGCCTGGGCGGCTCCGGCGGTGCCGAAGACGGGCAGTAGCAGTCCGGCGATGCCGGCGAGGGCGCTGCCGGCGGCCGTGAGCCACGTCCTGCGCGGTGACTTGGTCATGCCTCTCCTCGTGAGAGATGGGGGAAGAATCCCCGGCCGCGCAGAACTCCGATGACAGACAACGTTGTCAGAGTTATATGACCGAGCCGCTGGTCCGCACGTCGGGGGTGTCCACCATGAGGCACCCGTGGCCGGATCTCTGTCAAGCACGAAGGACGCTTTGGTGACGAGGAGATGAGATGGTGAAGTGAGTTAAGTAAACTCGTACTGAACGCGCAGACGTTTTTGTGGTTCCGTGATCGAGTGTCACTCGCTCTTCTACTGAACCGTGGTGCGCCGGTCTGAACCGTCGTATCGGTTGCGCACGTACTCGCAGCATGGATGTCAGGGAGACCTCCGCCTGCCGCGTGGCGGTGTTGATGACGCGCACGAGCGGCTCGGCGTGCCCGGGGCGGGAAACCTCTGCACGGGGGCGGGGACCTCCGCACGGGGATGCGGCGGGGGAGGGCTCCATGGAGTCGGATCAAGACCCCACTGTGATCCGGTGACGTAGCCCGGCAGGCGGTCCCGGGTGGCGGTTCCCGAGACGGGCGCGGCGCAGGATGCCCCTCCCTTGGCGGCCCCGTCCGCGAGCAGTCGGGCAGGATTTCGATGACGCACCACGTGGAGTGCGTGGCGATTCTGGAGCCTGCCGAAAAGGGGCGCTGACCTCGGTAGTGACGTTCCGTGATGCCAGGTGGGGTGTCCGGTGCGTGTTGCGTCAGGGGCCGTAGGAGCTCCAGTGCCTGAGAAAGGGCCTGACATCGTCGGCTCGTGGTTCGGGGATGTCGGGCAGCACCTCGACCGCGCGATCATCGGCGGCCAGTCGTGAACAGGCAGCGGTCCGGCGCGAGCAGGGCGGTTATGGGGGCGCTTGCCTGCCGAAGTAACTGATCCGGCGTCCTTACGCATGCGTCGGCTACCTGATCGCCGCCGTCATCGGTGTTGGGGGACCGTGGGGGCCGCCCTCCACGCGCACCGCGGTGTGAGTGTGAGGGAGCCCCCGGGCGCGCATCGCGACGCGGGTCTTCCGGCCGGTCAGACGCGGGCGAGGGCGGCAGCCCCGAAGGAGACGTCGAACCGGTCGCACCAGATGCTGACGCTGGGGTACTTCGACCAGTCGACGTCCGCGGGCAGGGGATAGTTCTGGTCGCCCTTGTTTCCCTTGAGCTTGGCGAGGCTGACGTACTGGCCGTCGTCGAAGGCTCCCCATCCGGCCCTGCCCTCCCTGACCGGCGCGTCGCTCAACCAGACGCGCAGATCGGGGCCGTTGCTCGTGTCGAGTCCTTCCAGCCGCAGCGTGTGGGTGCCGTCGGCGAGACGGACCACCTTCACCGTGCCGGTGGTCGCGTGCTCATGGCTGATGAACGTGCCCCGCGCGACCGTGACCGGCCCGGCGGGCGGCACGGTCACCGAAGCCGAAGGGCCCGGGTCCGTCGTCGGTGTGACGGCGGGTGGTGCCGTGGACGGCGCGGTCGCAGAGGGCAGCGCCTCATGGACCGTCTCGTCCACCCATAGGGCCCACGGCTTGAACCACGCCAGCCCTGCCGCCACGGCCACTATGACGGCGGCCACCAGGCCCGCCCACGGCTTCCTGCTCCGGCCCCGTTCCACTGGCTCTCCCGTTTCTTTCGCCGTCACCAACTGGCCGTCATCCAACGCTGCCTGGCGCCTGTGCGGAAGAACCCGGCGGGTGACGAAAGTCCTACCCTCGCCGGGCCCGCTTCATATGCAGGATCCCTGCTGGGCACTTCCCGACGGCCACTCCGAGCCGGCGGGCCTCGCGCCGGACTGGTAGATGTCGGGGATGCCGTCGGCGTCGTCGTCGCGTTCTTCGTCTTCCCACAGCTGCTTGTAGACGCGGTTGCGGCGGCGCAGAAGCAGGGCGGCGAGGGCGGCGGCGGTGAGGGAGCCGACGAGGACGGCGGCCTTGACGTGTTCGGCTTCGGGTCCTGTCGGGAAGGCGAGTTCGCCGATGAGGAGGGCGACCGTGAAGCCGATCCCGGCCAGGGTGGCCAGGCCGAGGACGTCGGCCCAGGCGAGGTCGGGGTTGAGTTCGGCGCGGGTGAACCGTGCGGCGAGGTAGGTGCCGAGGAAGATGCCGAGGACCTTGCCGACGACGAGACCGATGACCACACCGAGGGGTTCGGGGTCGGTGAAGACGTGGACGAGGGCGCCGCCCGAGACACCGACACCTGCGGCGAACAGCGCGAAGAGGGGGACTGCGACGCCCGCGGAGAAGGGATGCACGAGGTGGGAGACACGGGCGGCCGGGGACCGGTCCTCGTCCTTGTCGCGGGTGGTGCGCAGGATCAGGCCCATGGCGACGCCGGCGACGGTGGCGTGGACGCCGGAGTTGTACATCAGCGCCCAGGTCGCGATGCCCAGGGGCACGTACCACCACCAGCCGCGCACCCGGAAGCGCTGGAGCACGTAGAAGACGACGAGCCCGGCGAAGGCTGCGCCCAGGGCCCAGAAGTTCAGGTCCGAGGTGAAGAAGACCGCGATGATCAGGATGGCGCCGAGGTCGTCGACGACGGCCAGGGTGAGCAGGAAGGCACGCAGCGCGGAGGGCAGGTGGGTGCTGAGGACGGCGAGGACCGCGAGCGCGAAGGCGATGTCCGTGGCCATCGGTACGGCCCAGCCCTCCAGGCTTCCGCCGCCGAGGGTGACGGTGAGCACGTAGAGGGCGGCGGGGACGGCCATGCCGCAGACGGCGGCGACGACGGGCAGGGCGGCGGTGGCGGGGGTGCGCAGCTCGCCGACGACGAACTCGCGTTTCAGCTCGATGCCGGCGACCAGGAAGAAGACCGCGAGCAGGCCGTCGGCCGTCCAGTGGGCGACCGAGAGATCCAGGCCGAGGGCGGGGATGCCGAAGTGGAAGTCGCGTATCTGCTCGTACGCCTCGCTCCACGGGCTGTTCGCCCACGCGAGCGCGATGACGGCGGCGGCGAGCAGGACCAGTCCTCCGACGGTCTCGGTGCGCAGAGCCTCGGTGACGGCCTGCCGTTCGGGCCAGGGCAGCAGGCCGAGGATCACCTTGCGCGGGCGTGACTGCGTCATGGGGGGAAGGTCTCCGGGGTGGGTTGACGGCGGGCACAGGGCCCCTCGACGCCGACCAGACTTCCCGGCACACCAGCGCGTCGCGTTGACGCGTTCTTTACACCCTATCGGGCGCCGGGGGGCCTCGCCAGGACGTCTCTCAGCTGCCGAGACGGGGTGGAGGGCCCTGCTCCTCGCCAAGGCGCGAGGTGAGGTGCAGGGCCCTTCGGGAGCCGGGCCGCCGGGGGCGGTCAGACGGTGGTCTTCACCGGCTCCTGGTCGCTGTCCTCGTCGGTGTCGAGGCCGGCGTCGCGCTTCTTCACGAAGGCGAGGAAGGTGTTCAGTTCCCGCTTGACGACGGGGGCGAGCAGGTACAGGCCGATGATGTTGATGACGGCGAGCATGAAGAGCACGGCGTCGGCCATGTCGATCAGCGTCTGCAGGGTGAGCAGGGAGCCCGCGACCGCGAAGAGGGTGTAGAGGACCTTGAAGGTCAGCTCGCTTGCCCTGCTGCGGCCGAAGAGGTGGGTCCAGGCCTTCATGCAGTAGTAGCCCCAGGTCAGCACCGTGGAGATCGCGAACAGCATCACCGCGACGGTGAGGATGTACGGGAACCAGGGCATGACCGTGCCGAAGGCGTCGGAGGTGAGGGTGACGCCGCCGATGGACTCACCGCCGTTGCGGAGCTCGACGTAGCTGGCGGGGTTGGCGATGACGATGGTCAGCGCGGTCATGGTGCAGATGATGACCGTGTCGATGAACGGCTCCAGAAGGGCGACCAGACCCTCGCTCGCGGGGTGCTTGGTCTTCACCGCGGAGTGGGCGATCGGGGCGGAGCCGAGGCCGGCCTCGTTGGAGAACGCGGCCCGCTTGAAGCCGATGATCAGTGCGCCCAGGACACCGCCGGCGACGCCTTCGGGGTTGAAGGCACCCTCGATGATCGTGGAGATCGCGGAGGGCACGGCACCCGCGTTGACGGCGATGACGACGAGGCAGGCGGCGATGTAGATGCCGGCCATCGCGGGCACGAGCTTGCTGGTGACGGAGGCGATGGAGCGGATGCCGCCGAGGAGCACGATGCCGACGAGGGCGGCGATCAGGATGCCGAAGAACAGGGCGCCGGCGGAGGAGCCCAGGGCGCCGTCCTCGCCGCCGGTGACGGAGACCAGCTGGGCGTAGGACTGGTTGACCTGGAAGAGGTTGCCGCCGAAGAGGCCGAAGAACAGGATCATGAAGGACGCGAGGACGGCGAGGACCTTGCCGAGGGTCTTGCCGTTCTTGCCGAAGCGTTCGGCCAGGCCCTTGGGCAGGTAGTGCATGGGGCCGCCGGAGACGGTGCCGTCGGCGTGCACCTCGCGGTACTTCACTCCGAGGGTGACCTCGACGAACTTGGTGGCCATGCCGAGCAGGCCGCACAGGATCATCCAGAACGTGGCGCCGGGGCCGCCGATGGAGACCGCGACGGCCACACCGGCGATGTTGCCGAGGCCGACCGTGCCGGAGACGGCGGCGGTCAGTGCCTGGAAGTGGTTGACCTCGCCGGCCGACCCCTTCTCGTCGTACTTCCCGCGCACCACGTCCACGGCGAGCCGGAACTTGCGCAGCTGGACGAAACCGAACCAGCCGGTGAAGACCAGACCGGCGACGACGAGCCAGGCCACGATCAACGGGAGCTGTGTGCCGCCGACGGGCACGGAGTAGAAGACGATCTCGCCGAGCCAGGTGGCTATCGGCTCGAAGAAGCCACTGACCGCCTTGTCGACGGACTGGGTGAGGGAATCGAGAGACACGGTGGGTGACCTCGGAAGCGCAGGACCGGCGCGCAGGAGGCAGCGCCGGTGGGGGTGCGGTCTTTGAGCGAACGCCGTTGTCCGGTCGGCTGGCCGAAGGAGTGACGTCCGTGGACTCGGAGCGTGATCACCTCGGTCGTGCTGCCGGGAGCTGCCCGGCATCCCGCAGAACAGGCGAGGGGTGGTGCCACCTGCGGAGTTGCGCATTCCTACCACAGCAACCCGCCCCACCGTGTGACGCATGTCACCTTACTCACGGTGATCTACGAAAGGCGCAGGAGCCGTGACGTGACCGTTATCCGGACAGGTTCATCCGTTCACCGTGCACTTATTTCCCCTGGTCAGGAGCTGGTGGCGGAACGCTCCTGTCGCCCGGGCGAAACGCGCCGGTGACGGCAGGAGCTTGACCGGCCGTCCCCTACCTGCCCTCTGGTGCCTGCGGCTCCTGACGGCCGCCGGTGAAGGGATACGTGTCGGCGTCGGCTTCGGCCGCGTCGGCGAGTGCCTCGGCGGCGGCCTCCGCCGCCTTCGCCGCGTCGTCAGCCGCCTGAGTGGCTGCCCTGTCCTCCGCGGGCGTGTCCCGGACGGCCGGAGACGGGGGCAGCACCTCGTTGAAGGCGCGGGACACCCCTTGGAGCGCGGAGGTGACCTCACTGGGGATCACCCAGAAGGTGCTGCCCGCCCCCTGGGCGAGCTGCGGCAGCATCTGCATGTACTGGTAGGCGAGGAGCTTGGGGTCGGGGTCGTTGCGGTGCACGGCCTGGAAGACCTCGTCGACGGCTCGGGACTGCCCCTCGGCCTTGAGGATCTCGGCGGTGCGGTTGCCCTCCGCCCGGAGCACGGCGGCCTGCTTGTCCCCCTCGGCGGTGAGGATCTGCGACTGGCGCTGCCCCTCCGCCCCCAGGATCGCCGCCCGCTTGTCGCGCTCGGCGCGCATCTGCTTCTCCATGGCGTCCTTGATGGACTGGGGAGGGTCGATGGCCTTGATCTCCACGCGGTTGACCCTCAACCCCCACTTGCCCGTCGCCTCGTCGAGCACGCCACGGAGCTGGTTGTTGATGGTGTCCCGGGAGGTCAGGGTCTTCTCCAGGTCCATCGAGCCGACGACGTTGCGCAGGGTGGTGACGGTGAGCTGTTCGACGCCCTGCAGGAAGTCGGCGATTTCGTAGGCGGCCGCTCGTGGATCGGTGACCTGGAAGTACAGCACGGTGTCGATCTCGACGACCAGGTTGTCCTCGGTGATGACCGGCTGCGGCCGGAACGAGACCACCTGTTCCCTCAGGTCGATCACCGGATAGACGCGGTCGACATAGGGGATGACGAGATTGAGGCCCGGCCTCAGGGTGCGCCGGTAGCGGCCTAGGGCCTGTTGCGAAAGTGGATCTTGATCGCCGATGATCACATCTTGTGGGACGTGGGGATCTGACGAATGCGCAGTGGGCCCGGCTTGAGC
>NZ_JBEOVO010000011.1:0-206111 GCF_040295605.1 Streptomyces sp. NPDC002773 | reverse complement strand
CCGTGAGCCTGTACGCCGAAGCCGCCCCGGGACCGGTCCCGGGGCGGCTTCGGCGTACAGGCCCGACCAGGCCCGACCAGGTCAGACCATCTCGGGCATCTCACCGACGGTGGTCTTCACGTCGATCACGGCGAACGTGGCGCCCTGCGGGTCCGTGATCGCCGCGAAGCGGCCGAAGGGGCTGTCCATCGGCCCGGACACCTTCTGCCCACCCAGGCGCCCCGCCGCCTCGACGGCCTTGTCGCAGTTGTCCACGGCGAAGTAGACCTGGATGTACGAGGGGACCTCCGGCGGGTACTCCGACGGCATCACCATCCGCCCGAGCAGCGGGTCGGCACCGAGGTCGAAGACCCGGTAGTCCACCTCCCCGTCCTGCATCGTCTTGGAGCGGTAGCCGAAGACGGTGGAGAAGAAGTCGTCCGCCTTCCCCGGCTCCCGGGTGAAGACCTCGGCCCAGACGTACGAGCCGCTCTCGCCCTCCAGCTCGAAGCCCTCGTGCGCACCCCCCTGCCAGAGGCCGAACACGGCACCCGACGGTTCCTGCGCGAGGCACATCGAGCCGAATTCACCGACCTGCATCGGCTCCATCAGGACGGTGCCGCCCGCGCTCCGGATCTTCTCCGCCGTCGCCGAGACGTCGGGCGAGGCGAAGTACAGACACCAGGCCGACTGCGGTTCGCCGTCCTGCCCCGGCATCGGCGGGACCACGGCCGCGACCGCCTTGCCGTTCTTGTACGCCTGCGTGTAGTTGCCGAATTCCGTTGAGGACTCGCCGAAGGTCCAGCCGAGCACGTCGCCGTAGAACGTCTTCGCGCCCTCGAAGTCGGTGAACATCGCGTCGGTCCAGACCGGCGTGCCTTCGGGTCGTGCGGCCATGACGGTGACTCTCACTTCCGGTTCGATGACGTGTTCCTGTGAGCCACGCTAGTCACGCTCGCCCCGGCCCGCTCGGTGACACGGGCAGTCGGCCCATGGCATAGCGGTGGTACGGCCCGTCCGGCAGCCCGAGCTCCGGCCGCCACATCCGCAGCACCTGGGCGGAGGGCAGGAACAGCGCCTCCGGCAGACGGTCGGGCTCCGTCCATTCCCAGCGCTCGATCTTGTCCGGCTCGGCCACCGCGGGGACCCCGCGGAAGGCGCGCACGACGGTGGCGGCGGTCATCCGGGTCACCAGGGTGGACGTGACCGAGTCCAGGATCAGCCCGATCACCTCCACGTCGGCGGCGTCGGCGACGAGCGCCGTCTCCTCGGCCAGCTCCCGGACCGCCGCGTCCTCGACGGACTCACCGGGCTCCACCTGGCCGCCCGGCAGCTCCCACACCCCGGAGCGGTGCAGCCCGAGGAGGACCCGGCCGGCCTCGTCGGTCACCACCACCCCCGCACCGAGAGAGGCCTGGGCGCGGGGCGGCTGGACGTTTCGCTGGGCGGCGGAGGCCCGGTCGGCGGTGTTCATGATCCTCTTCTACCAGCAGCGTTCCCCGCGCCGCCACCGTCACCCAGCGGCAGGGGGGACCACCGCGACCGGGCAGTGCGCGTGGTGCAGGACCGCGTGGGCGACGGAGCCGACGAGCAGCGACCCGAAGCGATGCCGGTGGTGCCGGCCCACGACCAGCAGACCGGCGTCCCGCGAGCCCTCCACGAGCACGCCCGCCGCGTCCCCCGGCACCACCACCGGGACGAGATCGACCTCCGGTCGGCGCGCGGCGAAGGGCCGCAGCCGCTCCTCCTGCTCCAGCGAGGCCTCCCGTACGAGCTGCTCCTCCATGTCGTCCGAGAGGGGCAGCGGCGGCGGAACCTGGAGCGCGGGGGAGGGCGCGACGATCAGGGCGCCCGGCTGGGGAGGCAGCCGGAACGCCGTCACGGCCTCCAGCGGTACGCCCCGGTGGTGCGCCGCCTCGAAGGCGAAGGCCACCACTTCGTCCGGAGTCTCCTCCGTATGCAGGCCGAGCAGCACCCGGCCCGCCTCCGCCCCGTCCTCGAGGGCGGCCGTACGGGCCTCGTGCGGGACGACGACGAGCGGACAGGGCGCCGTCGCGGCGAGCGTCCGGCTGGTCGAGCCGAGCAGCAGACTCGCGAAGCCGCCGTGCCCCCGGGAACCGGTCACCAGGAGCCGCGCGCCCCGCGCCGCCGCCGGCAGGGCGTCGGCCACGGACCCGTCGAGCGACTCGTACCGTACGGGAAGGGTATGCCCGCGCTCCTCGACCGCGGTCCGTACGGCCGCAAGAACCGTGTCGGGAAGCTCGGGCGACGGGCCGAGGGAGGCGATACGGGCGGCGCCGAGCTGGAGGGCGTCGGAGCGCACATGGGCCACGACCAGCGGAGATCCCAGCTGCGCGGCGGCGCTCAGGGCCCATTCCAGGGCCAGCAGACTGTGCTCGGAACCGTCCACGCCGACGACGACCGGCGGCTCGGACACGGTGCTCACGTCATGCGTGGGGGAAGCACTCATGGGGGAATGACTCCCGCGCCCGGCGCCGCGCCACACCCGTCGGGGTGCGGCGCGGCGGGGGAAGACGATCAGGCGTTCTCGTCGCGGCGGGCCCGCTCCGCGTCGCGCTCCTTGATGCGGACGGTCTCCTTGCGGACCTCCGCCTGGGTGGCCCGCTCCTTCGCGAGCCACTCGGGCAGCTCCTGCCGGAGCGCCTCGATCTGCTCGGTGGTGAGCGGCTCGGTGATGCCACCGCGCGCGAGACCGGCGATGGAGATGCCGAGGCGCTGCGCGACCACCGGGCGGGGGTGCGGGCCGTTCTTCCGGAGCTCCTGGAGCCAGGCGGGCGGGTTCGCCTGGAGCTCGTTCAGCTCGGAGCGCGAGACGACACCCTCCTGGAACTCTGCGGGGGTGGCCTCGAGGTACACACCCAGCTTCTTCGCCGCGGTGGCGGGCTTCATCGTCTGGGTGTTCTGGTGCGACGTCATGGTGCCAAGGGTATCGAGCGTGCGGGCGAGTTCCGACCACGGCAGCTACCGGTAACCTGGCGGAGTGACAGGCTCGGACGCTTCCCCCTCGGACTCCCCGGCGGTTTCCCCCGCCGTCTCCCCCTCTGACTCCTCCTCCGGCACCCCTGCCTTCCGGCTCGCGTACGTGCCCGGAGTGACGCCCTCGAAGTGGGTGGGGGTCTGGAAGGAGCGTCTGCCCGACGTACCCCTGACCCTGCTCGCCGTGACGCCCGCCGAGGCCTTCGGCGCGCTCCGGGAGGGTTCGGCCGACGCGGGTCTCGTCCGGCTCCCCGTCGACGGGGACGACCTCAGCGCCATCCCGCTCTACACGGAGACGACGGTCGTCGTCGTACCCAAGGACCACCTGCTCGCGGCGGCCGAGGAGGTGACGGCCGAGGACCTCGCCGAGGAGCTCGTCCTGCACCCGCTCGACGACACCCTCGGCTGGGAGCGGCCGCCGGGCCGCCCGGCGAACGAGCGCCCCGAGACGACCGCCGACGCGATCGAGCTGGTCGCGGCCGGCGTCGGCGTGCTCGCCGTACCCCAGTCCCTGGCGCGGCTGCACCACCGCAAGGACCTCACCTACCGGACCCTCACCGAGGTCCCGCAGTCACGGGTCGCCCTGTCCTGGGCGGCCGCCGACGAGGCCCCCGACCTGGTGGAGGAGTTCATCGGCATCGTGCGCGGCCGCACGGTGAACAGCACCCGGGGCCGCCGCGCCGAGGCCCAGAAGGGCCAGAAGCAGCCGAAGGACCAGAAGGACCGGAAGTCCGCCAAGCCGGCCAGGTCGGGGAAGCCCGGCGCCGGCTCCCGTACGACGGGCAAGCCCGCGGCCCGCAAGTCCGGCGGCGCCGGAGGCTCCGGCCGGGGCCGCACCGGCGGAAAGCCCCGCAAGAGGTCCTGAACGGCCCGTGTCCGCACGCCGGACGCGTACCACCGCGTCGGACGGCCGCTCGGCATACTGACCCCTCCTGATCATCGCGAGCACACAGGAGGAGCTTTGGCCGCCAGTTTCAGGACCGTCGTCGAGGTGGGACCGGACCATCTCGCCCAGGCCCGGTCCATCGACCGGGTGTTCCAGGAGGCGATCGCGCCGGCGACCGTCAACTTCGACTTCGAGGCGATACGGGAGGCCGCGGCGGCCGTCCCGGACAGCACCGTGGTGAACATGGTGCGCGGCTGGGGGCTCCAGGAGTACGCCCCCGTCCTCGTCATGGTGCTGTCCCTCAAGGAGGCCGTCCGGCAGGCACTCCCGCCGGAGTGCGCGGAGGCCGGGTTCTGGGCCACCGTCGAGCGGGAACTCGTCCAGGCCTTCACCGGCCTCTCCGCGCAGGAGGGACAGCCCGGCCTCTCCTTCTACGAGGAGACGGGGGAGCGGACCCGCTTCTACCGGGACCTGTTCTTCGCCCTCCAGGACGAGGAGACCGGGAAGCACATGTACGCCCTGGCCTTCTGCATCGACGTGACCGTCGAGCTGCCGAAGGCGGAGGCCCTCGCCCTGGAGCTGACGGACGTCGTGCCGTTCGCGGTCCGGCTCAACGCGATCGTGGTCCGCCAGGCCCTGGGTCTCGCCGCCTGACGTCCCACGTCGCGGTACCGCACGTGGTACCGCAGGTACGCACCGGCCCGCCGTCCCGGGCCGGAACCCCGCTTTCCCCCTCAGACCTTCGGGCCCAGCCGTCGGCCCCGGGCCGCCGCGACGAGCTCCGGGAGCGTGGCCAGTTTGACCCGGGGCCGCCCCGCGGCCTGGCCCCTGGCCCGCTCGGTCCGGTCGATGGCCGCGAGACCGCGCGCGTCGACCAGATGCCGGCTGCGGCTCCGCGCCAGCCGGCGGAACTCCCGCTCCGTGCCCGTCGGCGCAGGCAGCGCCCCGGCGACCGCGTCCGCGAGCAGCGTCCCCACCGTCTCCTCGGCACAGGCCCGGTTGGCGCCGATGCCGCCGGAGGGCCCGCGCTTGATCCAGCCGACGACGTACCGGCCGGGCAGCCCGGTCACGCGCCCGGACTCGTGCGGCACCGTGCCCGTCGCCTCGTCGAAGGGCAACCCGGGCAGCGGGACCCCGCGGTAGCCGATCGCCCGGACGAGGAGCCCCGCCCCGATCTCCGTACCCGAAGGGGATCCCGCCTCCGTCACCCGGACCGCCCGCACGGCGTCGGTGCCGAGCGCCTCCACCGGAGCGGAGTGGAAGCGCAGCACGATCCGGCGCCGGTCCGACGCGGGCGCCCGCGTCCAGTCGACCGTCTCCCGGGCCACGTCCCGCAGCAGCGCGGCCTTCTCCCCGGCCCCCGCCGCGTCGACGGCCGCGCCGGTGCGCGGGTCGTGGTCGTCGAGCACCAGATCCACGCCCGGCAGGTGCTTGAGGGCGAGCAGTTCCGACGTGGTGTACGCCGCGTGCTCGGGGCCCCGGCGGCCCAGCAGCACCACCTCGCGGGCCCGGGTGCCGCGCAGCGCCGCGAGGGCGTGGTCGGCGATGTCCGTACCGGCGAGGTCGGCCGGGTCCGTGACGAGGACGCGCGCGACGTCGAGGGCGACGTTGCCGTTGCCGACGACGACGACCCGCTCGGCGGAGAGCCGGACGGCGTCCGTACCGGTCTCGGGGTGCGCGTTGTACCAGGAGACGACGGAGGTCGCCGGGACACTGCCGGGCAGTTCCTCGCCGGGGATGCCGAGCCGCCGGTCGGCGGGCGCGCCCACCGCGTAGATCACCGCGTCGTGGTGCGCGGCGAGTTCCTCGGCGGTGACGTCCTTGCCGATCTCCACACCGAGCCGCATCCGGACCCGGGGGTGGGCGTGGAAACGGGCGAAGGTCTCGCCGGCGCCCCTGGTCGCCGGGTGGTCCGGCGCCACCCCGTACCGGACGAGCCCGCCGGCCACCGGCAGCCGGTCGATCAGCGTCACCTCGGCGTGGGTGTGCAGGAGCAGGTCCTCGGCGGCGTACATGCCCGCGGGCCCGGTGCCGACGACCGCGATCCGCAGCGGCGCGAAGTCGGCGGGCAGCGAGCGGTGGAACGAGGGGGCGCCCCAGGGGTGGAAGGTGGGCGAGGCCAAGGCGGGAGCGGGCGGGCGGTCCGCGTAGTACGCGGCGTTGATGGCCTCGTACTCCCGCAGCCGTCCGGTGAGCCGGTCCGCCGGGAAGATCGCGTCGACGGGGCAGGCGTCGGCGCAGGCGCCGCAGTCGATGCAGGTCTTGGGGTCGACGTACAGCATCTCCGTGGTCCCGAAGTCGGGTTCCCCGGGCGCCGGATGGATGCAGTTGACCGGGCAGACGGCGACGCAGGTGGCGTCGTTGCAGCAGGTCTGGGTGATCGCGTAGGTCATGTCGTCGGCTCTGCTCTGCTCGGCTCGGAGGGGTCAGACGAGGTGGGCGCGCTGGTAGAAGAAGAGCGCGGGCCGGGTCAGCATCCCGACGTCGGAGAGGAACTCCATGAGTCCGGAGCAACTGGCCCGCAGCTGCGCCTTGTAGTGCTCGTTGGCGGCGGCCTCGCGCCTGGCCCGCTCGGGGTCGAGGCCGGCCCGTACGTACACCTCGGGGTTCACCAGGCTGGTGATGATGTAGTACGCGGCGATGGCGACCACCAGGGCCTGGAAGTGCCGGCGCGCCCTGCTCGCGCGGGCGAGGTGGCGGCGCGTCTCGTCCCGGGCGAACTTCATGTGCCGGGACTCCTCGACGACATGGATGTTGTTGATGGTGCGGACGAAGGGGACGACCCGCTCGTCGCGCATCCAGTCGCGCTGCATGACGTCGAGGACCTCCTCGGCGACGAGGATGCCGGCGTACGCCGCCTCACCGAAGCCGACGGTCTTCATGAAGCGGCCGAGTTCCAGGACGGCCCGCTTGGGCCGGTACGGGGGCGCGCCGAGCTTCTGGGAGCCGCGGGCGAACATGATGGAGTGCCGGCACTCGTCGGCGATCTCGGTGAGGGCCCACTGGAACCGGGGATCGGTGTGGTCCATGAGGTAGATGTCGCGGAGCATCATCTGCTGGAGGATCATCTCGAACCAGATGCCGGTGCTGGCGACGGAGGCGGACTCCTGCCGGGTCAGCTCCTTGCGCTGCTCGTCGGTCATCTCGTTCCAGTACGCCGTGCCGTAGAGGGAGTTCCACTCGGGGCTCATGCCGTGGAAGTCCTTGTCGAGGGGGGTGTCCCAGTCGACCTCGACGGCGGGGTCGTACGACAGCTTCGCGGCCGACCGGAGCAGCCGCTCGGCGACGTCCGAGTCGGAGACGTCGGAGTCGGTGCCGTGCTGGTGGTCCGGGCGAGCGGTGCTGCGTGCCATGGTGCGGCTCCTTGGGTCGCGCGATCGGCTCGGCAGCTTGTTAGACGTCGTGTCTAGCAAGCTTGTTAGACGCAACGTATAGCAAGGAGGCCGCGCGGGCCTACCCTTCGGTACGGACTTTCTTCCCGGAAGCCTTACCCCGGGTACGCGAACGGGGCCGGAGCCATGGCGGCTCCGGCCCCGTCAGGGGGTCACGTGGTGTCAGAAGGTCAGGTTCCAGGCGGCGATCGTGCCCGTGTCCTGGCTCGCGTTGTCGTTCACGCGGAGCTTCCAGACGCCGTTCGCCACCTCCGCGGAGGCGTTGACCGTGAACGTCTGCACGATGTTGTCCGTGCCGCTTCCGGTCCGGTTGTGGACCGTGTACACGGTGCCGTCCGGGGCCACCAGGTCGACCTTGAGGTCACCGATGTAGGTGTGCTTGATGTCCACGCCCACCTTGAGCGTGGCCGGGGCGTTGCCCGTCACGCCGCTGACCGTGATGGGGCTCTCGACCGTCGCGTTGTCGGCGATCGCCACATCGGTCAGGTTCTCGAAGTACGCGCCGGGCGGCGGAGTCGTGCCGCCGACGGCCTTCAGGGCGTCGACCGCGCCCTCACCGAAGAAGCCGTTCTTCGTCGTGGTGCCCTTGCAGCGGGTGTCCGAGGGGCACGCGCGGTCCGTGGCCTGGACGCCCAGCTGGTCGCGGATCTGCGCCGGGGTGAACGCCGGGTTCACGCTCGCGATCAGCGCCGCGACACCGGCCACGTGCGGGGAGGCCATCGACGTGCCGTTCATGTTGCCGTACTTGCCGCCCGGGAGCGTCGAGTAGACGCCGGAGGCGCCGTCGCCGCCGGGGGCCGCGATGTCGATGACGCCGTTGCCGAAGTTCGAGTACGAGGCCTTCGCGCCGCCGTTGCCCTGCGCGGCGACCGTCACGACGCCCGGAAGCTCCGTCGGGATGTCGATGCAGGCGTTGGTGATGGTGCGGGTGACCGGGGTCGAGTCGTTGGGGGACTCGGAGTCGGTCGTCTTGTTCGCCAGGTCGTAGTTGGAGTTGCCGGCGGCGGCCACCTGGAGCGAACCCTTGCCCTCGGCGTACTCCTGGGCCCGGCGGACACCCTCGATAATGGCGGCCTGGTCCACGTTGTCCGGGCAGTTGAACGCCCACGGGTCCGTGTAGTAGCTGTTGTTGGTGACCTTGAAGCCGTGGTCGCCGGCCCACATGAAGCCGCAGATGGTGTTCTCCGCGAAGAACAGGCTGCTGGTCGGCTCCGCGATGCGGACGGAGGAGATCTTCACGCCCGGCGCGACACCGATGACGCCCTTGCCGTTCTTGGCGGCGGCGATGGTGCCCGCGACGTGCGTGCCGTGGGTGCCGACGTCACGCCAGGCACCCGCGCGCGTGTCCGCCTTGCCGTAGGCGCAGGAGGCCGAGTCGGCGGCGTTGAAGTTGGGCGCGATGTCCTGGTGCCGGTCGTCCACGCCGGTGTCGAGGACGCCGACCTTCACCGTCGCCGAACCGGTGGTGACCGCCCAGGCCTGGTCGGCCTTGATCTGCGTCATGTCCCACCGGTTCGACTCGGTGAGGGTCGTCGTCGACTGCGCGGGGTTCGCCGGGAGCGCCGGGTTGTAGGCGTCGGCGGGGACGTCGGAGGTACGGGTCGCCCCGACCTGCTGGACGCCGCCGACCGTGCGCATCGCCGAGGCGAACGACGCGGACGTCGAGTGCGCCACGATCACACCGATCGCGTCGTAGGTCGCGAAGACCGAACCGCCGTTGCTCGTCACGGCGCCGCTCACGGCGGACGTGCCGCCGGGGGCCGTGATCACCAGGTACGCGCGCGTGCCCGCGGCCCAGGCCGCCGGTGCCGCCGCGGGGGTGGTGGCCGTCGTCGCCCCCGCCGAACGGGCCGCGACGGGCGCGGTGTCCGACGGTGCTGCCTGGGCGAATCCGGCGGGAGCGGCGAGCGCCACGGTGGTACCGAGGGCGGCGACGGCGATGGCCGACGTTCTCAACCGACTGGATATGAGGGAAAACAATGCGTCCTCCGATAACCCGGTGGCGCGGGTGGCGCCTGCCGGGCTTTGTGATGTGTGGGGTGGACGCAAGATCCCAGACTCGTGCCCCGGAGGGAAGAGTTCTGTCCGAGAAGCCCGTTCGCGTTACGCACTGTTGACCGAACGATGCCCGGAGGGGCAGGGTTTCGGAATCCCTGCCCCTTTTCGTACGGCTACATCAGGTCTGGACCAGGTCTTCGTCAGGTCCGTACCAGCGCCTACTTCAGGTACGGACCAGCGGCGCCGATCTTTCCGGGGCCGTTCAGGACGTACACCCGCAGGTTGCCCTTTCCCGGTGCGGTGACCGTGAGCGCGCCGCCGGTGACGGTCCGCACGTCGCCGGTGACGGCGTCGGTGTACGTGCCGTTCGGGATGCCCGTGTAGGTGGCACCGACCGAGACGGCGACGAGGGCGAAGCTGTCCGTCGAACCGCTGGTGTAGCGGCGCTTGAACGCCATGCCGCCCGAGATGCCCTCGGTGGAGTACTGGCCCGTCTGGAGCGCCGGGATCGCCCGGCGGATCTGGTTGAGCCGCTGGACGTGCTTCACCAGGGGCTGCTGAAGCGTGGTGGCGACCGCCCCGGAGGCCGAGGAGACCTGGGAGAAGTCGGAGGCCGTGACCGAGCCGGCGACGTGCTCGCCGAAGTACGCGCGGCCGGTGGTGGCGAGCGGGCAGGACGGCCCGCAGTCGATCTTCATCCCCTTCTGGAACTCGATCTCGGAGCCGTAGTACAGCGTCGGAATGCCGCGGAAGGTCCACATCAGGGACATGTTCTCGGCCCAGGCGTCGGTGCCGCCCGCATACCGCTCGCTCGACTTGTTGGGGCCGTAGTCGTGGCTGTCGACGTAGACGACGTTGTACGTGGCGTCGTTGTAACTGTCGTCGGAGTCCTTGCCGTTGTGGAAGGCGTTGGACGCGTCACCGAAGTTCATGTGCATGCGCATGTCGATGACGTTCATGCCGGAGAAGCGGCTGTGGTCGGGGGCGTGGTAGCTGTTCCCGTTCAGGAAGGCGTTGGTGGACGTGGGCTGGCTGCCCGTGCCCTGCTGCTGCTCGTAGTCGTACATCTCCAGGGCGGCCCTGGTGTCGTCGGCGTCGTACTCCTTGCGTTCCTTCCAGGTGAAGAACTGCGCCGAGTGGTTCACCGAGCCGCGGTTCCACTTGTCGTTGACGAAGGCCGCGACCTCGCCGAAGACGAAGAAGTTCTTCGCGGCCTCGGCGCCGTGGCGCTGCGTCACCCGCTCCTGGATGGCGGGCAGGAAACGGCGGTTCCAGGTGGTGCGCGGGATGTGCACGGCCGTGTCGACGCGGAAGCCGTCGACGCCCATGTCGATGTACTTGTTGTACGCGCCGATCAGGTGGTTCTGCACGACCGGGTTCTCGGTGTTGAGGTCCGCCAGGTCCTCGTGCAGCCAGCAGGAACGGGAGTCCTCGCCCTCCCAGTTGCCGATCCAGCACTGGTGGAAGAGCGCCTTCGGGAACATCCCGGACGTCGGGCTCGGCCACTGGCAGTTGTAGACGGTGTAGCCCTCGGCGCTCCTGCCGCCGGTCGGCTTGCCCCAGTTGAGGCAGGTGTTGCCGGTCGGCTCGGCCGTCGACCACAGGTCGCCGTTGTAGTACGACTTCCCGGACTTCGCGTCGATCGTCAGCCCGTCGTACTCGAAACCGGGCTGCTTCTCGTCGTAGTACCAGCTCCACTGGCTGTCCCGCACCCCGTACACGGTGGGGGTGAACAGGCCCTTGGCGCCCCAGCGCGAGGAGTGGTTGTAGACGACGTCCTGGTAGATCTTCATGCCCTTGGCGTGGGCCGCGTCGATCAGGTCCTGGTAGGAGGCGCCGGCCGACTCCAGGCGCGGGTCGACCGTGTAGAAGTCGTAGCCGTGGTAGCCGTGGTGGTCGTAGTCGGACCGGTTGAGGACCACCGGCGTGACCCAGATCGCCGAGAAGCCGAGGCCCTTGACGTAGTCGAGCTTCTGGATGAGGCCCTTGAAGTCGCCCCGGAACATGGGGTCGTCGTGGGCCGCGTTGCCGGACTTGACGTGCTGGCTGCCGCCCCGGTTGTTCGACGCGTCGCCGTCGTTGAAGCGGGCGGTGAGGACGAAGTAGACCGGGTCCTTGCGCGGGTCGGTGCCGAGCGGCTTCCCGGTGCCCGGGTTCGCCGGTCTGTCCCCGGTGGTGGCGGTCGCGGCGGCCGAGGCGGGGGAGACGTTCCCGGCGGCGTCCACCGCCTTCACCGTGTAGGTGTAGGCGGTCCGTTCGGCGAGGCCGGTGTCGGAGAGAACGGTGGAGCCGACGTCGGTGACGACCGTGCCGGAGCTACCGCCGACCCGGGTGACCTGGTACTTCGTCACACCTCTGTCGTCGGTGGCGGGATCCCAGGTGAGCAGCACCGAGACGCCGTCGGCGGCGGCGGCCGGCCTGCCGGGGGCGGTCGGTGCCTGGGTGTCGGGGGTCGCGGCGGCGCACGGATCGGTCGCGTTCGCCGTCACCACGTTGTTCCGTACGGTACTGACGCCCGCCTTGAGGGTGTAGTCGGCGCCCCCGTTGTTGTCCCAGACGCCGTTGCCGTTGTTGAAGGCGGCCTTGAGGGAGGAGGCCGTGCCGAGGTCGAGCTCCCGCTTCCACCAGCCGGCGCAGGCGGTCTGCATGCCGGTGCCGGGCAGGGCGGTCCAGACGCCGCCCGCGGGCTGGTAGTGGACGTTGACGGTGGACCAGCCGAGCGACTCGGTGGAGTAGTACACCGTGGCCTTGGCGGAGGGGCCGGGTGTGGTGCCCGCGCAGGGGTCGGAGTGGGCGACGACCCCGTCCTTGACGGTGAGGGAGCCGGTGCCCAGGGCGTAGTTCCTGCCGCCGTTGTTGTCCCAGGTGCCGCTGCCGTCGTTGAAGGTGGCCTGGAGGCCGGTGGCCGCGCCGAGGGTGACGGTCTTCTTGACCCAGTCCGTGCAGGCGGCCTCCATGGCCGTCCCTGGGACGGTGGTCCAGGCGCCGCCGTCGGGCGCGTAATGGAGGTTGTACCGGGCCCAGTTCCGGGTCTTGGTCCAGTAGAAGACCGTGGCCGTGTTGTCGGCGGCGGCGGTGGACGCGACCGGGGCGCTGTGCGGGGCGGATTCGGCGGACGGCGCGGCGACCAGGCCGAGGACCACGGCGGCGGCGCTCAGAAAGGTCAACGGTCTCAGTTCCGGCTGTCTCTGAGTGCGCGTCAGTTGGCGGTGGCGTATCAGTCCGCGGGTGCGTGTCATCGGAACTCCAGGCAGGACCGGGCGTCACCGGGCAGACCTCTGCCCCGGACGGGAATCGAAGCCCTCTGGAAACGCTGTCGGAAACTTGCTGAAACATCTTGCGTCGAGCGGGAAGGTATCGCCGCGCGCCCGCCGCGTAAAGAGTCCTGACGGTGCGGATGCCGGGGGTGGGCGGGCCGGGGTCAGGGGCGCGGCCAGGGCCGCTCCTCCAGGCGCTCGATGTCCCGGTTGAAGCGTTCGAGGTAGGCCGCGAAGCGGGCCACGTCCTCCGGTGACCAGTGCTCCATGACACGGTCCAGGCCCGCGACGTTCGCGTCGCGGTCGGCGTCCAGACGGCGCTCGCCCTCCTCCGTGATGCGGAACTTGCGGGCGATCCCGCCGTCAGGATCGGGGATGCGTTCCACGACCCCGGCCCGCAGCATCGCCGCGGTCTGCCGGTTGAGGGTGGAGGCGTCGAGGCCGAAGGCCTCGCTGAGCTGCCCGATGGACATCGGCCCGTGCATCCGGATGCGGGTCAGCACGACGTACGCGCTCCGGTCGAGGTGGCCGCCGGCGGCCCGGGAGCGGGGGGCGTACAGGTGGGAGTGCCGTCCGAGCAGCATGGCCTCGAACTCGACCAGGCGAATGGGCTTGTCCACGGGCTCGTCCACGGGCTTGTCCTCAGGCTCTTCCTCGGGCTTGTCCATGCGGTCATTCTCTCTCGCGAAGATCGGATATGCATCATGCATGATTTGTGTATGACACCATCGATGTGCATGATGCATAAGACTCGCGGATCCGCCGTGACGAGCCAGGGAGAACACCCGTGGACGGCTCCAAGCCCGACGCCCGACCCGGAGGCGTCGTCGGCGTCCTCGCGCTCGCGGGCATCGTGGCCGCGCTCATGCAGACCCTGGTGGTACCGCTCATCGGCGACCTCCCGAAGCTCCTCGACACCACCGCGTCCAACGCCTCCTGGGTGATCACCGCGACCCTCCTCGCCGGTGCCGTCGCCACGCCCGTGGCCGGACGGCTCGGCGACACCCTCGGCAAGCGGCGGGTCCTGCTCGCCTCCGTCGTCCCCCTGATCGCCGGCTCGGTCGTCTGCGCCCTCGCCTCCTCCGTCGTCCCGATGATCGTCGGACGCGGACTCCAGGGCCTCGGCATGGGCGTCGTACCGCTCGGCATCAGCCTGCTGCGCGACATCCTCCCGCCCGAGAAGCTGGGCGGCTCCATCGCCCTGATGAGCGCCTCCATGGGCGTCGGCGGCGCCCTCGGCCTGCCGTTCTCCGCCGCCGTCGCCGAGAACGCCGACTGGCGCGTGCTCTTCTGGGTCGCCGCCGGCCTGAGCGCCCTGGTGGGCGCCCTCATCTGGCGCGTCGCCCCCGCGGGCCACCGCACCCCCGCCGCCGGCCGCTTCGACGTGCCGGGCGCGCTCGGCCTCGGCGTCGGGCTCGTCGCGCTGCTGCTCGCCGTCTCCAAGGGCGCGACCTGGGGCTGGGCCAGCGGCACCACCCTCGGCCTGTTCGCCGTCGCGGTGGTCGTCCTGCTCGCCTGGGGACGGTGGGAGCTGCGTACCGGAGAGCCCCTCGTCGACCTGCGGGTCACCGCCCGCCCGGTCGTCCTGCTGACCAACTCGGCGTCGGTCCTGGTCGGCTTCGCCATGTACGCGCAGTCGCTCGTCGTCCCCCAGCTGTTCCAGCTGCCCGAGGCCACCGGCTACGGACTCGGCCAGTCGATGATGGCCATGGGTCTGTGGATGGCCCCCGCGGGCCTGATGATGATGGTCCTGGCGCCGCTCGGAGCCAAGCTCTCGGCCGCCCGCGGCCCCAAGGTCACGCTCTCCCTCGGCGCCCTGGTCATCGCCGCCGGATACGGCTCCTCGCTCGCCCTGATGGGCTCCACCGCGGGCCTGCTCGTCGTCACGCTCATCTGCAACACCGGCGTCGGACTCGCCTACGGGGCCATGCCGGCCCTCATCATGGGCGCCGTCCCGCAGCAGGAGACCGCGTCGGCCAACAGCTTCAACACCCTGATGCGCTCCATCGGCACCTCCGTCTCCGCCGCCGTCATCGGCGTCGTCCTCGCCCAGATGACCACGACCCTGGGCGGCCACCCCCTGCCGTCCGAGGACGGCTTCCGCGTCGCCATGCTCATCGGCTGCGGGGTCGGCCTGCTGGCCGCGGTCGTCGCCGCCCTCATCCCCACCAGGGCCCCGGCCGCGCCCTCGGACGATCCCGCGGGCACGGAACCGGACGCCGCGCCGCGCGCCCCCTCGGCGGCCACCGCCTGAGCGGGCGGCCGGACCCGCCGACCGCCGGCCGGTGCGGACCCGGGGCCACGGACCCGCGGCCGCACCGGTTCACGTTCAGCCCTTGGCGTCCTCGGCCGCCTCCAGGGAGAAGAGCGCCCCGTCCGGGTCGCGCACCACCACCGCCCGGCGTCCCTCGGCCCCCTCCGGGACCCGTACGCCGCCCCATTCGCCGCCCGGCACCACCGTCCCGCCGTGCTCCAGGACCGCGGCCGTCGCCGCCTCCGGATCGGGCACCCGGAACCGGACCAGCCAGCGCGGCCGCAGCTGCGGCCGGGGAGAGCCGGACTCGACCGGGCCGCTGTTCAGCCGGGCCAGGGCCTCGCCCTCACGCCGCAGCACCACCTTGTCCTGCTCGTACGAGACCTCGTAGCGGCCGGGGCCCTCGTCCGCCCAGCGGAGCACCTCGCCGTAGAACACGGCCGCGTCGAACGCGTCCCGTGTGTGCAGTTCGAGCCAGGCCGGAGCCGAGTGCTCGCCGATGTGCCAGTGGGACTCCGTCCGGCCCTGCCACACGCCGAAGGCCGCGCCCTCCCGGTCGGTCGCGAGCGCCGCGCGGCCCTCGGGCGGATAGGCGACGGGGCCCACGCCGACGGTGCCGCCGCGCTCCCGGATCCGCGACACGGCCGTGTCGGCGTCGTCCACGGCGAAGAACGCCGTCCAGGACACCGGTACGGAGAGCTCGGCGGCGACGGCCGCGATCCCGGCCACGGGCACCTCGCCCAGCTGACCGACCGCGTACTCCCGTTCCCCGCCGCCCCGCCGGAACGTCCAGCCCAGCACGGCCCCGTAGAAGCGCTCCGCCGCGTCCAGATCGTGCGCGTTCAGACTCAGCCAGCACGGTGCTCCCACCTCCTCTCCGGTCGTCGGCCCCGACACCGGCACCACCTCCTCGTCGCCCTGCGCGCGCTGCGCACATCGTGCGCCCCTTCCCCGATCCACCGCCGCACATGCGCGCCTTCACCCACGTGCCGCCGATCACCACCCGCCCGGGTGCGCCGACCGCCGGCCGGGGCACCGCCGCTCAGGCCGCGCCCCCGCGAGCGGCGTAGGCGCGGACGTCCGCGTCGGGATCGTCGGCCGCCCCCGCGAGCGCGCCCCGGGCGGAGGCGTCGGCGCGATGCTCCAGGAGCGAGAGCACGGCCGCCTTGCGGACGTCCGCGTTCGGGTCGGTGAGCGCCCCGGCCAGGGCCGGGACCGCGACGGCGGCCGGAGCGGACCGGAGGGCCGTCGCGGCGCCCGACCTGACCTGCCAGGCGGGATCGCGCAGCGCCGCCGCCGCCCGCGCCGCGTGGCCCGGCGGGCAGCCGGTGCC
Organism: Streptomyces sp. NPDC002773; assembly: GCF_040295605.1. Taxonomy (NCBI): domain Bacteria; kingdom Bacillati; phylum Actinomycetota; class Actinomycetes; order Kitasatosporales; family Streptomycetaceae; genus Streptomyces; species Streptomyces sp. NPDC002773. The sequence goes on along the minus strand of NZ_JBEOVO010000011.1, from coordinate 190,015 downwards.
GCCCAGGGCGGCCAGGGCCGCGCCGCGCACCAGCGGGTCCGGATCGTCGAGCAGCGGGCCGAGCGGACCCGGCGCCGGACGCCGCACGGCGGCCAGACCCCGGGCCACCGCGACCCTCACCTCCCGGGCCGGATCGCCGACGGCGGCCGCCAGCTCCGCGACCCCGTCCACCGAGACCAGCGCCCGTACCGCCTGCACCCGTACCTCCACCACGGCGTCCCCGAGCGCCCCCGCGTACAGGGCGGCGTTCCCGAGCCGCAGCGCCCGCAGGACCTCCAGCGCGGCGGACCGCACGGTCGCGTCCGGAACGGCGAGCGCCGCGCGCAGACCGTCCCCGAGCACGGCCCCGGCGGGCAGGACCTCCACCAGCTCGCGCAGGGCGGCCGCGGCGGCGGCCCTGACCCGGGGGGCCTCGTCCCGCAACCGCGCGGCCAGCACGGGCCCCGCGCCGACGGGCGCGGTCTCGCCGACGGCGGCCACGGCGGCAGCGCGTACCGACGGATCGGCATCGTCCAGATAGGGGGCGAGCGCGTCGAGGTCGGGGGAGTCCTCGACGAGCGAGAGCAGCCGCAGCAGACGCGGGGGCGGCGCCGCGGCCGCCGGCGCCTCGTCCGGGCCCGGAGCAGGCGTGCCCGGACGCGCCGGGGCCGACTCCCGGGGGCCGGCGGTGGCGACCGGCACGAGCGCCACCTCTCCGAGGTGCCGCTCCGGACCACCCGGCGGGGCGAACTCCGGCACCGGCACCACGTACGGCTCGACGGGACGCGCCGTGAACTCCATCGCCCCGGACGGCGACTTGCGCAGATCGAGGTGGTGGAGCCAGCCCGTGTCGTCCCGCTCCGGGTGGTCGAGCCGCTCGTGGTAGAGCCCCCAGCGGGACTCCGTCCGGGCGAGCGAGGCCCGCGCCGCCATCTCGGCACAGTCCCGGATGAACGACACCTCCGCGCACCGCATCAGCTCGTGCGCCGTACGCGCCCCCATCCTGGCGATCTCCTCCGCCATCCGGGTGAAGGCCTCGACGGCCAGGGAGAGTTTCGCCCCGGTCTTCGGCGGCGCGACGTAGTCGTTCACGAACCGCCGCAGCTTGTACTCGACCTGGGGCTGCGGCGGACCGTCGGGGTGCCGGAGCGGCCGGTAGACCAGGTCATGGGCCGCCGCGACCTGCTCGGGGTCCAACTTCCCCTCGTACGCCCGGTAACGGGAGGCGTCCTCGCCCGCCAGGTCGCCGAAGACGAACGCGCCGATCATGTAGTTGTGCGGTACGGAGGCCAGGTCGCCGGCCGCGTACAGCCGGGGCACCGTCGTCCGGGCATGGGAGTCCACCCGCACCCCCGAGGCGGAATGCCCTCCGCACAGGCCGATCTCGGAGATGTGCATCTCGATGTCATGGGTCCGGTAGTCGTGTCCCCGGCCCTCGTGGAAGGTGCCCCGGGTCGGCCGCTCCGTCGTGTGCAGGATCGACTCGACGGCGCCGATGGTCTCCTCGGGCAGATGGCTCAGCTTCAGGTACACGGGGGCCCGGTCCGAGGCGAGTTCGGCCGCGAACTCGGCCATCATCTGGCCCGACCAGTAGTCCGACTCCACGAACCGCTCGCCGTGCCGGTTCACCTGGTAGCCGCCGAAGGGATTGGCGACGTAGGCGCAGGCCGGTCCGTTGTAGTCCTTGATCAGCGGGTTGATCTGGAAGCACTCGATGCCGGTGAGCGCCGCCCCGGCGTGGTACGCCATCGCGTAGCCGTCGCCCGCGTTCGTCGGGTTCTCGTACGTCCCGTAGAGATAGCCGGAGGCGGGCAGGCCCAGGCGCCCGCAGGGGCCGGTGGCCAGGATCACGGCGCCCGCCCTGACGACGACGAACGCTCCGGTCCGGGTGTGGAAGCCGGCGGCGCCGACCGCCCGTCCGTCGTCCGGGTGGGTGAGGATCCGGACCGGCATGACCCGGTTCTCGATCCGGATCCGCTCCCGCATCTCACGTCGGCGCAGCTGCCGGTAGAGGACCTTCTTCACGTCCTTCCCCTCGGGCATGGGCAGCACGTACGAGCCGGACCGGTGGACCTGGCGGACCGCGTACTCCCCGTGCTCGTCCTTCTCGAACTTCACCCCGTACGACTCCAGGCGCTTGACCATGCCGAAACCGCGGGTCGCCGTCTGCCGGACCGTCGACTGGTCCACGAGGCCGTCGTTGGCGCGGGTGATCTCGGCGACGTAGTCGTCGGGTTCGGCGCGGCCCGGGACCACCGCGTTGTTGACGCCGTCCATGCCCATGGCGAGAGCGCCGGAGTGCCTGACGTGTGCCTTCTCCAGGAGCAGGACGCTCGCCCCGCGCTCGGCCGCGGTCAGCGCGGCCATCGTGCCGGCGGTGCCGCCGCCGATGACGAGGACGTCGCAGGAGAGCTCGGTCGCGTCGGTGGGATCGGGCACGGTCAGGGGGGTGTCCACGGGGGAGCCTTTCGGAAGGAGTCGGAAGGAGTCACAGGGAGTCGAGGACGCGGCGGCGCAGGGCGGCCGTGGCGGGCGCGTCCCGCGCCTCCCGCGCGCGCGGGTGGGGCACGTCCAGGACGTCCCCGGACCCGAACAGGACGACGCGGTCGCCGAGATGGAGGGCCTCGTCCACGTCGTGGGTGACGAAGACGACGGTCGCGCCCGTGCCGCGCAGGATCTCCACCAGGAGGTCCTGCATCGCGGCACGGGTGTGGGCGTCGAGCGCGCCGAACGGCTCGTCCATCAGGACCGCGCGGGGCCGCCCGGCGAGGGCGCGGGCCAGCTGCACCCGCTGCCGCTGCCCACCGGACAACTGGTGCGGCAGCTTGCGGGCGTGCCCGCCGAGTCCGACCCGCTCCAGCCACTCCTGGGCGCGCCGCTGCCGCTCCGACCGGTGCACCCGGCGGATCGCCAGCGGCAGTTCCACGTTGGCACGGACCGACCGCCAGGGGAGCAGCGCGTCGTCCTGGAAGACCACGGCCCGGTCGGCGCCGGGGCGCCGGACCGGCTCCCCGTCCTGGGTGACCCGCCCCTCCAGCGGGGGCAGCAGCCCGGCGAGGGTGCGCAGCAGGGTTGTCTTCCCGCAGCCGGAGGGGCCGACGACGGTCAGCAGCTCACCGGGCGCGATGCGCAGCCCCACGGTGCCGGGCACGGCGCCGCCGACGCGGTGACCGAGCCGGACGCCGTCCAGGGCGAGTTCCGCACCGGTGGGGGCAGCGGACGGAACCCCGGGTCCGCCGGTGCGGTTCACGGTCCTCATGGCACCGGCTCCTTCCGGGGCAGGGGTACGGGGGCGGGGGCGGGGACCGGCGGCGGATCCGCCGGGCGGCCCGCGGCGCGACTCCGGAGGCCGGACGTCCGCCGGCCGACCGAGCCCGGCAGCCACGCGGTGACCCGGCGGCCCAGCGACTCGACCGCCGTGGAGGTGAGCCGGCCGAGGACGCCGATCGTGGCCATGCCGACGAAGACGCCCGGGTAGTCGACGACCGTGTAGTCCTGCCAGGTGCGGTAACCCACCCCGTACTCGCCGGAGATCATCTCCGCCGAGATCACACAGATCCACGCGACGCCGATGCCCACCGAGAGGCCGCCGAAGATCCCCGGCAGGGCGCCCGGCAACACCACCGAGAAGAGGACCCGCACCCGGCCGCCGCCCAGGGTGCGCACCGCTTCCTCCCACACCGGGTCCAGGGCGCGCACGGCGTGCCGGGTCGACACGAGCACGGGGAAGAGGGCCGCCGCGCAGGTGATGAAGACGATGCCCTGCTCGTTGGTGGGCAGAAGCAGGATCGCGACCGGTACCAGGGCGATGGCGGGGATGGGGCGCACCACCTCCACCAGGGGGTCCAGGAGGTCCGAGGCCCACCGGGACCGGGCGACCGCCGTGCCGGCCGCCACGCCGAGGACGGCGGCGAGGAGGAAGCCGGCGGCGATCCGCCGCAGACTGTGGCCGAGGTCCTGCCAGTACGCCTCGGTGCCGACCCGGTCGGCGAGGGCGGTGGCGACCTCGCCGACCGTGGGGAACTGCTCGAACCGCAGCCAGAGGTTCACGTCCAGCGAGGTCAGCAGCTGCCAGAGGCCGAGGGCGGCGAGGGGGGAGGCCACCCGGACCACGCGGTGAAGGGCACTCATGAGGCGAGCCTCACGGCGTCGGCGTAGGTGAAGGTCCGCGAGCCGGGGTGCCCGGCGACGTACCGTTCCGCCCCCGACCGGGTCATGAAGGCGAGCCACCGGGAGCCGTCCGCGATCCACACGGACCGGTCCGCGAACCAGGGCGTCCCGGTCACCGCGTCCGGCACGTAGGCGGCCCTGACCGAGGCGCCCCTGACGGCCCGGAGGAGCTGGGCGGGAGTGTCGAAGGTACGCGTCGAGGTCTTCCCCTTCAGCCACAGCTCGGGCTTCGGGGCGACCGCCTCCGGGTAGGCGAGGTCCGGCGCCGCCCGCCGCAGCGGCGCCGTGTCCACGAAGGCATCCACGTCGACGGCCGTCACCAGACCGGCCTCCTTCAGGACCGGGACGTCCTCCTCGAGCGCGGCGACCAGTTCCGGACGGAGCGTCGGATCGAAGGTGGCGATGCCCTGCGCGCCGTTGTAGAGGTACACCACCTCCGCGGGCAGCCCGGTCTCCTTCGCCACCGTCTCGGCGGCCACGACCGGCCGGGTCCGCAGATGGTCCGTGGCCCGGCGCTGGGCGCGGAGGAAGGCGTCGAGGACGGCGGGCCGCCGCTCGGCGAACTCCTGCCGGACCGTGACCCCGTGGAAGGTCGGCACGTTCAGCTCGGCGCCGTCGTACAAGGCCGTGGCTCTGCCCTGGTAGGCGAGGAGACCCGGCCAGGCGACGAACTGGGACAGCGCGTCGACACTGCCCGCGGCCAGGGCCGAAGCCCCCACGCTGGGCTGCTGGTTGAGCTTGTGGACCTCCTTGGCCGGGTCGATCCCGGCACGCCGGAGCGCCCGCACGAGCGTCCCGTCGGAGGCCGAGCCGACGCTGCTCGACACCTTGCGGCCCTTGAGGTCCGCGAGGGACCGAAGGGGCGAACCGGGGGCGGTCACCACGGTGTTGAGGCCGCCGCGCAGGTTGTATCCGGTGACGGCGACGAGTCGGGTCGGCTCCTTGAGCTGTTTCCCGCGGGCCGCGTTGATCAGCAGCGGAAAGTCACCCATCGACCCGATGTCGATCTTCCCCGCCGTCATCTGCGCCGTGATCGGCGCCCCGGTCGCGTAGTCCTGCCAGACCACCCGGTAGGTCGTGCCGTCCTTCCTGCCCTGGGCTGCGAGTTCCTCCTCGAAGTGGCCGAGGGAGCGCAGCAGGGTGCCGGCGGTGACGGTGTTGATGGTCTTCGACTGGTAGCCGACGGTCACCGTGACCGTCCTCGCCCCCGACGGGCCCCCGGCGTCCGACCCCTCGCCGCAGGCGGTGGCGAGGGGAAGCAGCAGGGCGAGCGGGAGGAGCAGCGGGAGTCGTGCTCGGGACATGGGGGTTCGGCCTTTCACCGGAGCAGATAGGGCATGTTGACGGTGACCGCGCCGGTGGGGCAGCGGGCGGCGCACGGGCCGCAGTACCAGCACTCGTCGACGTGCATGTACGCCTTGCCGTCCTCCTCGCGGATCGCGAGCGAGTCCAGCGGACACATGTCGACGCAGAGCGTGCAGCCTTCGATGCACTTCGACGCGTCGATGGTCACGGGCACGTCGGCGCGCTGGGGGATCAGAGGCATGGCGGTCTCCAGGAAGGGGCGGATGGGGGACGGTGTACCGAGGTGTCAGAGGGAGCGGTGCAGAATGCCGCTCATGGTGATGCGGTCGCCGCGGAACCGGATGAACTCCAGGTCCACCGGACGCCCGTCGGGGAGACGGGTCAACCGCTCCAGCATGAGGACGGCGGCCCCGCGGGGCGCCTGGAGCACGGCGGCGGAGTGCGCGTCCGCGTTGACGGCCTCCAGGGTGATCTCGGCGTGCCCGAGCGGACCTCCGGTCAGCTCCTCCAGGAGGCGGAACACATCGGTGTTCTCCAGGTCGCAGCCGAGGAGCCGGCCGCCGATGTCCATCGGGAGGTACGACAGGTCGAGGGAGAGCGGCAGGCCGTCGAGCCGCCGCAGCCGCTCGACGCACAGCACGTCGGAGTGCGCCGGCAGCGCGAGCCGGTGGGCCACGGGGCCGGGGGCGGAGACCGGACCGACGGTCCGGATCTCGTTGGTGACCCGTCCGTGTGCGTGCAGGGTCTCGGCGAGCCCCTGGAGCCGGTTCAGGCCGTGCGGGAACTTCTCGCACACCACGACCGTGCCGACCCCCGGCTGCCGCTCGACGAGCTGCTCGCCGCGCAGGAGGTCAAGTGCCTGCCGGACGGTGTTCCTGCTGGCCCGGTGGTCGGCCGCGATCACGTCCTCCAGCGGCAGGACCCCGCCCGGGAAACCGCCGGCCAGGATCTGGTGGCGCAGCAGGTCGGCGAGTTGCCGCGCCCGGTCCGCGCGCAGCCGACGAGAGCGGGCGGCGGCGACGGGACGGGCGGCGGGAGCGGGTTCGGCGGGCATGACAGGGAACGTAGCGGCGGGCCGCCCCGCATGGTGTTGCGGCAGTATTGCGCCACCTGACATCCCGTAGGCGCCGCTCTGACCTGCGGTGATGAGGGCCCGACGGAAAGATCCGCCACTCCGCTGCCCACCACGTGGACACCGTCCGCCCACGATGCGGAAGGGTCGGGTCGTCGGCCCGTGACCTGGCGGCGGCGAGCCGTCGAGAGAGGGTGGTGGAGCGCCCCGAGGACCCCCCGGGTCAGGCGGAGTGCACGAGCCGGCCGCCGACGTAGGTCCGCTCCACGCTCGCCTCCGCGATCTCCTCCGGCGGCGCCGTGAGGATGTCGCGGTCCAGGACGACGAGGTCGGCCAGGTTGCCGGGCCGCAGGCTGCCCGTGTCGTCGAGACCGTTCACATGGGCGGCACCGGCGGTGTAGGCGGCGAGCGCCGTGGAGAGGTCGACGCGCTGTTCGGGATAGAAGATCCGGCCGTCGGAGGCCTCCGGGTCGCGTCGGTTCACCGCCACGTGGAGGCCCGCGAGCGGGTCGGGGCTGCTGACGGGCCAGTCACTGCCGGCGGCCAGCGTGGCACCGGCCCGCAGCAGATCCCCGAAGGGGTACTGCCAGGCGGCCCGCTCCGGGCCGAGGAACGGGATGGTCAGCTCGTCCATCTGCGGCTCGTGGGCCGCCCAGAGGGGCTGGATCGTGGCGACGGCCCCGAGCGCGGCGAAGCGGGTCAGGTCGTCGGGGTGGACGACCTGGAGGTGGGCGAGATGGTGGCGGTTGCCGCGCCGCCCGTTGGCCTCCACCGCCGCCTCGACCGCGTCGAGGGCCTCCCGCACGGCCCGGTCGCCCAGGGCGTGGAAGTGGACCTGGAAGCCGAGGGCGTCGAGCTCGGTCACGTACCCGCGCAGCGCCCCGGGATCGACGAAACTCAGGCCCGAGTTGGCGGTGGCGCAGCCGCAGCCGTCCAGGTACGGGGCGGTCATCGCGGCGGTGAAGTTCTCCGCCACCCCGTCCTGCATGATCTTCACCGAGCCCGCGCGGAACCGCCCGGTGCTCAAGGCCGCCCGCCGGTCGACGAGTTCGGGGATCTGCTCGGCGCCTCGCGTCCGGTCCCACCAGAGCGCCCCGGCCACCCGGGCGGTGAGCGAACCGTCGCGCGCGGCGGTCACGTAGGCGTCCGCGGGGTCGGGCCGCCCGCTGAACTCGCCGAGGAGCGCGTCCTGCCAGCCGGTGATGCCCAGGGAGTGCAGCAGCGACTGGGCCCGCAGCAGCCCGGCGAGGCGGTCCGCCGCCGTGCTCTCCGGCACCAGCCGGGCGACGAGCGCCGCGGCTCCCTCCTGGAGCATGCCGCTGGGCGTACCGTCCGGCTCGCGTTCGATCCGGCCGTCGGCGGGGTCGGGGGTGCCGGCGGTGATCCCGGCCAGTTCGAGCGCCCGCGTGTTGGCCCAGGCCCCGTGGTGGTCCCGGTTCGACAGCAGGACCGGCCGGTCGGGGACGACGGCGTCGAGCAGCCGCCGGGTCGGCAGCCCGCCGTCGAAGCTCTCCATGGACCAGCCGCCCCCGGTGATCCACTCGGCGTCCGGGTGCGCCCGCGCGTACGAGCCGACCCGGTCCAGATACTCGTCGACGCCGACCGTCCCGGTCAGATCGCACTCCGCCAGCTCCATCCCGGCGAACACCGGGTGGACGTGGGCGTCCTGGAAGCCGGGGAGCAGCAGCTTCCCGGTCAGGTCGACGACCTCGGTGCCGGGGCCGATGAGCTCCCGCACCTCGTCGTGGCCGACGGCCACGATCCGCTCACCGACGACCGCGAGCGAGGACGCCCGGGTCCGGGCCGGGTCCACGGTGAAGACGGGACCACGGGTGAAGACGAGATCGGCCTTGGCCATGCGCATGCTCCGGAGGACGGGACGAAAAAGGGGGTGCGGGTGCCATGCAAGCCGCAGGGCCGTTTACACGTCAATGCCGTTGACATAAGGTCCCGCCATGTCAGAACGCGTGGTCCCCGAAGGCAGCCGCAGGCGCCGCAGACCCACCAAGCAGGGGGCCGTCCTCTCGGAGCGGTTGATCGTCGACACGGCGCTCCGCCTGGTCGCCCTGCACGGCGCGGAAGCCCTCTCGGTACGGAGACTGGGCGCCGCGCTCGGCGCCGACCCGAGCGCGCTCTACCGCTACTTCCGCAACACCGACGCCCTGCTGCTCGCCCTCGCGGACGAGCTGGTCGGCCGGGCCCAGGAAGGCTGGACGGCGACGGGGGACTGGCGGGAGGACCTCCGCTCGATGGGCCTGCGGATCCACGCCTGCTACCTCGCGCACCCGCAGGCCGCCGTCCTCGCCGCGTACCGCACCACCGGCCGCCCCCACGAGACCCGCACCGTCGAGCGGATCCTCGGCATCCTCCGTACGGCGGGCTTTCCCGACCGTCTCGCCGTGCGCGTCTACCACGCCTTCGTCGACCAGGCCCTCGCCTTCGCCGCCCAGGACGCCGCCGCGCTCGCCCTGCCGGCGGCGGCCCGGGAGGCGGACGAACAGGTCTGGCACGCGGTGTACGGCAGGCTGTCGCCCGACACCCACCCGCACATCGCCGCGACCTTCCCGCTGCTCGCCGCCGACATGAGCGGCAGCGGCTACCCCTTCGCCCTGGAACTGACGCTCGCCGCGGCGGCGGCACTGCACCCGGAGGCGGTGGACACCGCCGCGCGCCCCTGAGAACCGGGTCGGGCCGTACACGGGCGCACCGGCGAACGCCGAGGAGGCGCGGTGCTCAGCTGGTGACCGTCATCATCGTGGCGGCCGTGACCGCGACCATCGCGGCCTGCATGTCACGGATCGCCCGGCGCACGCCCTCCGCCGCCCACTCGCCCGCCGTGAGCTCCTCCAGGCGGGCCGCGATCTCCTTGCGCGGCGCGTCGGGGAAGGCGAGGCGGTGCAGCTTGGCGCCATGGATCAGAGCGAGGAGACCCGTGGTGCGGGCGTGATGCGTGGGGCCTTCGAGAAGCACGGCGCTCAGCCTGGCCCGCAGTTCGCGCTCGACGGAGCCGTCCGCCTCCGGATAGCGGGTGAGGGGGAAGAGGCCGAGCACCCTGTGCTGCTCCTCGCGCACCAGGCCCCGCTCGCACAGGCTCTCGACCGTGGCCTTCACGGCCTTGCTGTGGTCCTTCGTCAGCCACTCGGTGACCTTCGGGGCCCTGCTCTTCTTTCCGCACCAGACGGTGAGCTGCCGCAGCCGCTGGTCGAGGAGGGGAACACCGGTGGGGGTCGCGTCCGTCACCCGCACCCGCCCGTCGTCCACCGACACGCGCCCCGCGAGCACGAGATCGAGCAAAATGCCGCCCGCGACGGCCCACGCGGCGGACTGCCGTTCCTTCGCCGCCCCGGACTCGTCGTCCAACGACAGCAGCATGATCTCCTCAGCGAGCGTGACCGCCACCCGATACCCCTTGCCTTCCACAGTGCCCGTCCCCGGCGCCCGGACGGTCATCCGCCCCGCCCCGGCACCCTTCGCCTCTGAGGACGACCGACGCGGGCCTATGGTTCCCTCGACCGGGCCGCCACCCCTCGCGACCTGCGCCGTCGTCTTCGCGCGGGGGACGGCCCCGAGCCGTGACGGCTTTGGTCTGGACCGCAGCGGGCGGGGGCGTCAAGCTCTCGGTATGGACTTGGAGTTGCGGCACCTCAAGACGATCCGGGCCATCGCGGACGCGGGTAGCCTCACGCGTGCCGCGACCGCGCTCGGGCTCGCGCAGCCCGCGCTCAGTGCTCAGCTCAAGCGGATCGAACGGGCCCTGGGCGGCGCCCTGTTCGAGCGGGGACGGGAGGGGGTACGGGCCACGGCGCTCGGGGACCTGGTCCTCGACCGCGCGCGCGTGGTGCTGCCCGCCGTCTGCGAGCTCCAGGAGGAGGCGGTGCGCTTCGCGCGCGACGGAGCCGAGGGCTACCGGCTCGGCGGCACGCACGGCCCGCTGCTCGGAGGCCTCGTCGACCGGATCGCCCGCGCCGACCCGGGCGCCCTGGTCACCACGTACACCTCGTGGTCGGAGCGTGAGATCGCGGGCGGGGTCGCCGACGGGCGGCTCGACTTCGCCCTGGTCGGCGTCTGCGGGGAGAGCGGACCGCCGGAGGCGGGACGGCTGGCGTGGACGGAGGTCGCCCGCGACCCGGTGTACGTGATGCTGGCCGCCGACCACCCGCTGGCGCACCGGGCCGAGATCGACCTGGCCGAACTCGCTGCGGAGGCCTGGACCGACGTACCGGGCGACGGCTGCTTCGGCGACTGCTTCGCGGCCGCCTGCGTGCGGGCGGGGTTCACCCCGGCCTGTGTGTACGAGACGGACACCGCCTCCTGCGTGCACCTGGTGCAGGTCGGCCGGGCCGTCGGCCTGTGCCGGGCCACCTTCCCCGTCACGCCCGGTCTCGTCACCCGGCCCCTCGCCGGCGCCCCGCTCGTCTGGCGGCACCTGCTCGGCTGGCACCCCGAGGGGCGCGCGGCCGGCCGCGCCGCCGCCGTCCTCGGTCATACCAGGGCCGCGCACACCGAGGCCCTGGCCACCAGCGCGGGTCGCGTGCCCGCCCCGGCGCCCGCGCCCCGGGAGGGAAGCCCGCGATGAAGCGCGAGCCCGGGAGCGAAACCCGCGACGACGGGCGGGCCCCCTCGGATCCTCCGCCATAACGCGATGGCAGGGGCCGACCGGTAACTGCCGCTCCCTCCCCGGGATCCCTACGGTTCCAGCAGATCCCCCACCGAGAACCGGAACCGAGACCGATCACCGAGGAGACACCCCATGCTCCGACGACACGCCCGCACGGCGTGTACCGCCCTCGTCGCCGCCGGAATGGCGCTGACCGGACTCCAGGCAGGCTCCGCCGCCGCTGCCCCGGACGACCAGGGCGCGCACCGCACCGCGACCGTCAGGACCGCCGCCCAGACCCTCGGCGCCGACGCCGCCCGGCCCGAACTGCTCGACGCCATGCGGCGCGACCTGGGACTCACCCACTCCCAGGCCCTGACCCGCCTCGCCAACGAGGCCGAGGCCGGCGCCACCGCCGCCCGGCTCCGCCAGGGCCTGGGCGGCGCCTTCGCCGGCGCCTGGTTGGACGGCGCCGACGCGGGCACCCTGACCGTGGCCACCACCCGGCCCGCCGACACCGCCGCGATACGGGCCTCGGGCGCCCGCGCCCGGCTCGTGACGCACAGTCTGACCGAACTGGAACGGGCGAAGGAGGCCCTGGACCGGTCCGCCACCACCGACGCACCCGTCCGGTACGTCGACGTCCGCGCCAACGTCCTGGTCGTCGAGGAGACCCGAGCGGGGGCGGGCGAGCGACTCGTCGGGACCGCCGGGATCCCGCGCGACCTCGTACGTGTCGTCCGCACCGGGCAGGCGCCCCGCCCGCTCTACGACATCCGGGGCGGCGACGCGTACTACATGGGCGGCGGCGGCCGCTGCTCGGTCGGCTTCGCGGTCACCCGCGGCACCACCCAGGGCTTCGCCACCGCCGGTCACTGCGGCCGTGCGGGCACCGCCACCAGCGGGTTCAACCAGGTCGCCCAGGGCACCTTCCAGGGCTCGGTCTTCCCCGGCAAGGACATGGCCTGGGTCGCCGCCAACTCCAGCTGGACCTCCACCCCGTACGTCAAGGGCGCCGGCGGTGCGAACATACAGGTGACCGGCTCGGTCCTGCAGCCCGTCGGCTCCTCCGTCTGCCGCTCCGGCTCGACCACCGGCTGGCACTGCGGCACCGTGCAGCAGCACAACACGAGCGTCACCTACCCCGAGGGCACCATCTCCGGGGTGACCCGTACCACCGTGTGCGCCGAGCCCGGCGACTCCGGCGGCTCGTACATCTCCGGCAGCCAGGCCCAGGGCGTCACGTCCGGCGGTTCGGGCAACTGCTCCAGCGGCGGCACGACCTTCTTCCAGCCGCTGAACCCGCTCCTCCAGAACTACGGCCTGACGCTGAAGACCACCGGCGTCGACCCGGGCCCCGGCCCCGGCGACCCGGAGCCGGGCGGCACCTGGGCGGCGGGCAAGGTCTACGCGGCCGGTGACGTGGTCACGTACGGCGGCGCGAGCTACCGCTGCCTCCAGGGCCACCAGGCCCAGACCGGCTGGGAGCCGCCGAACGTACCGGCTCTGTGGCAGCGCCTGTGACCGCTGTCCGGCCGATGGCCCGCGCCGGTCGGTGACCGGGGGTGCCGCGAACCCGTGGGGGGATTCGCGGCACCCCTCCGGGCTGTCCGCCCGCTCAGGACTCCGCAAGGCCTCCCCGCGCGATGACCTCCGCGTACCAGCGGGCGCTGTCCTTGAGCGTACGGCGCTGGGTCGCGAAGTCCACGTGCACGATGCCGAACCGCTTGCTGTAGCCGTACGCCCACTCGAAGTTGTCCAGGAGCGACCACACGAAGTACCCCCGCACGTCCGCCCCGTCCGCGAGGGCACGGTGCACCGCCGCCAGATGCGCGTGCAGGTACGCCACCCGCTCCGGGTCCTTCACCTGACCCGACGGGTCGGCGTAGTCCTCGTACGCGGCGCCGTTCTCCGTGATCACCAGCGGTACGCCCGGCAGCTCGTCCCGCAGCCGGACCAGGAGCTCGTGCAGCCCCGTGGCGTCCACCGGCCAGTCCATCGCGGTGCGCGGACCGGGCGCGGGCTCGAACCGGACGTGCTGCTCGGCGCCCGCCCACGGCGAGGGCGACTCGGAGGTGCCGGCCGCCACGACGGACGGGGAGTAGTAGTTGATGCCGAGCGAGTCGAGCGGCGCCGCCGCCGTCGCCAGGTCGCCGTCCCGTACGAAGGACCAGTCCGTCACCGACGCCGTGTCGCGGACCAGGTCCTCCGGCAGCCGCCCGTGGAAGACGGGGTCGAGGAAGACGCGGTTGGCGACCGCGTCGATGCGGCGGGCCGCGTCCACGTCCTCGGGCGCCGCGGAGAGGGCCCGTACCGCATGGAGATTGAGGGTCAGGGACACCTCCGACGAGCCCGGCAGCACCCCGCGCAGCGCACGAGCGGCGAGTCCGTGCGCCAGGTTGAGGTGGTGGGCGGCGCGCAGCGAGGCGAGGGCACTGGTGCGGCCCGGGGCGTGCACGCCGTTGCCGTAGCCGAGGAAGGCCGCGCACCAGGGCTCGTTGAGCGTCGTCCAGGTCGCCACCCGGTCACCCAGGGCGTCCGCCATGATGCCCGCGTACTCGGCGAAGCGGAAGGCGGTCTCCCGGTGCGGCCAGCCGCCCGCGTCCTCGAGCTCCTGCGGCAGGTCCCAGTGGTAGAGCGTCGCCACGGGCCGGATGCCGGCGTCGAGGAGCCGGTCGGCGAGGCGCCGGTAGAAGTCCAGGCCCTTGCGCACGGCCGGGCCGCGCCCGGTGGGCTGGACCCGGGGCCAGGCGACCGAGAACCGGTAGTCCGTCACGCCGAGCCGCTTCATCAGCGCGACGTCCTCGTCGACCCGGTGGTAGTGGTCGGCGGCGATGTCACCGGTGTCGCCGTTGCGCACCTTGCCGGGCGTACGGCTGAAGGTGTCCCAGATGGACGGGGTGCGGCCGTCCTCGGCCGCCGCCCCCTCGATCTGGTAGGCGGCCGTGGCGGTGCCCCAGCGGAAGCCCTCGGGGAAGCGGAAAACGGTCGTGGTGTCGGTACGGGCGTCGAGCGCGGTCATGGGGTGGGAACTCCCTGGGGTGAGACGTCTGGGGGGATGCTGGGGGCGGCGCGCCGGCCGATCGGTGGCGGCGCGGCGGTCAGCCCTTCACCGCGCCCTGCATGATTCCGCCGACGATCTGCCGGCCGAGCAGGCCGAACACGAGCAGCACCGGCAGGGTGCCGAGCAGCGTGCCCGCCATGATCACGGACTGGTCGTGGACGTAGCCGCCGCCGAGCTGGCGCAGGGCGACCTGGACGGTGGGCTCGGAGGAGGTGAGGGCGATGACCGGCCAGAAGAAGTCGTTCCACGCTGCCATGAAGGTCAGCAGACCGAGCACCGCCATGCCGGGCCGCGCGATCGGCACCACGATCGACCAGAAGATCCGGGCCGTGGAGGCGCCGTCGACCCGGGCCGCCTCGATCAGCTCGTCCGGCAGCGCCTGCACCAGGTACTGGCGCATGAAGAACACGCCGAAGGCGGACACCAGGCCGGGCAGGATCACCGCCTGGAGCTGGTTCACCCAGCCGAGTTCGGCGATGAGCATGAACAGCGGGATCACGCCCAGCTGCGGCGGGATCATCATGGTGCCGACGGTGATCGCGAGGAGCGCTCCCCGGCCCCGGAAGCGGAGCTTGGCGAAGGCGAAGCCGGCGAGCGTGCAGCACAGCACGGTGCCGAGGGTGATCGAGCCGGAGACGACGAGGCTGTTGAGGAGGGCCTTGCCGATGTCGGCCTCCTCCAGGACCGCCTCGAAGTTGCGGATCAGGTTCGGGCCGGGCAGCAGGGCCGGCGGCACCTTCGCCAGATCGGCGTTGGAGCGGCTCGCGGCGACGATCGTCCAGTAGAAGGGGAACGCCGAGAAGAGTACGGCGACGATCAGGATCGCGTAGGCGAGCGGACCGGCGTGCAGGGTGCGGCCCGCCCGGGAGGCCCCGCGCCGGGGCACGCGCGCGCGTACGGAGGCCGGGGGACCGGCCGGCGGTTCGGAGGGCCCGTGCGGGGCCGGGGCCGGGGCGGGGGCGATCGGCGCGGTCATCGGCCGGCCTCCTTGCGGGAACGGCGGCGAGCGATCAGGGCGTTGACCCCGACGAGCGCCACGATGAGCAGGAACATCACCCAGGCGATGGCGGCGGCCCGGCCCAGGTGGAAGAAGCCCCAGCCCTGCTCGTACATGTACAGGCCGAGCGTCTGGTACTGGTGCGAGATGCCGCCCGAGATGGACCCTTCGAGGAGCAGCGGCTCGCCGAACAGCTGGGTCGCGCCGATCGTCGACACGATGACGGTGAACAGGATCGTGGGCCGCAGCCCCGGCAGCGTGACGTGGAAGAACTGGCGCCACCGCGAGGCCCCGTCCATCGCGGCGGCCTCGTACAGCTCGTTCGGGATCGACTGCATGCCCGCCAGGTAGATGAGCGCGTTGTAGCCGGTCCAGCGCCAGATCACGATCGTGGACACGGCGATCTGCGAGGCGACCGTGCCGTTCTGCCAGTCGACGGGATCGATGCCGACCAGGCCGAGCGCGTAGTTGATCAGACCGAAGTCCCGCCCGAAGAGCTGGGCGAAGACGAGGGTGGCGGCGGCCACCGAGGTCGCGTACGGCAGGAGGATCGCGGTCCGCAGGAACGTGCGGCCGCGCATCCGGTAGTTCAACAGGTGCGCGAGGCCGAGGGCCATCACCAGCTGGGGCACGGTGGAGAGGACACCGATGGTGAAGGTGTTGCGCAGCGAGAGCCAGAAGTACTCGTCGCCGAGGAGCGCGGTGTAGTTGCCGAGGCCGCGCCACTCCATCGCGCCGGGCGTCTGGAGCTCCACCCGGTAGAGCGAGACGAAGGCCGTGTAGATCAGCGGGAACAGGCCGAAGGCGGCGAACAGGGTGAAGAACGGGGCGAGGTAGGCGTACGGCGAGAACGTCTGCCAGGCCCGCCGGGCGGATCCCCACCGCGAGGGCGGCGGGACCGGCCTCGGCGGGGCCGGGCTCTCGGATGCGGTGAGGGTCACGGTGCGGCCCTTCGGAGGGGTACGGGGGAGGGGTCGGGGGGCGCCCGGCGCAGGAGGGCTGCGGGGCGGGCGCCCCGAGCGCGGGAGGCGCGGGGAGGCGACACGCGTGTGCGTGTGACGCGCACGGGGTGCGCGTTCCGGCCGGGGCGGCCGGGCGTTCGGCCGAGGAGGGTCCGGCGTTGGGCCGGGGGCCGTCGGGCGTTCGGCCGAGGCGGTCCGGCGTTCGGCCGGGGGCGGGTCGGGCGTTCGGCCGAGGGGGGTGCGGCGTTGGGCCGGGGGCCGTCGGGCGTTCGGCCGAGGGGGCCGGCGGTTGGTGCCGGTCAGCCGATCGTGTTCTCGACGCCCTTCTTCGCGTTCGACCAGGCCTTCTCCGGCGCGGTCCCCTTCCGCTCGACCTCGCTCAGCGCGTTCGTGATCTGCTGCGCGATGTTCTGGTCGTGCACGCCGAGCACCTGGACCGGGGCCGCCTTCGCCGCCTCACCGAAGATCTGCCCGATCGGGGCGTTCGAGAAGAACGGGTCCTTCGCGCCGGCGACCTTCGCGATCGCACCGGTGGCGGAGGGGAAGTTGCCCTGCTTCTCGAAGAGCTTGGTCTGCTGTTCGGGCGCGGTCAGCCACTTCACCAGCTCGTACGCCTCCTTCTTGTGCTTCGCCGCCTTCGGCACCGCCAGGTAGGAGCCGCCCCAGTTGCCGGCGCCGCCGGGCAGCGCGGCGACGTCCCACTTGCCCTTGCCGGTCTCGCCGGCCTGGCCCTTGATGTAGCCGAGCATCCACGCCGGGCACGGGATCGTGGCGAAGGAGCCGGCCGCGAACGCCTGGTTCCACTGCGGGGACCACTGGTCGAGCTTGGCGCTCAGCCCGTCCTGGGCGGCCTTGACGGAGTGGTCCCAGGCGGTGCGCAGGGCGGGGTTGTTCTCCCAGATCAGCTTCCCGGACGCGTCGTAGTACCGCTCCTTCTCCTGCCCGATCATGATCGAGTAGAGGCTGCCGACGCTGTCGAGCCAGGCGCTCTTGCCGGGTGCCTTCGCCTTGTACTGCTTCCCGAGCGCCAGGTACCCGTCCCAGGTCGCCCACTTCTTGGCGAGCTCCTCGCGGTCGGTGGGGAGCCCGGCCTGCTTGAACAGGTCGGTGCGGTAGCACATCGCCTCGGGGCCGACGTCCGTGCCGAGCCCGAGCACCTCGCCGCCCTTGCCGGTGGCGGCGGCCCACTTGGCCGGGGCGAACTGGTCCTTGAGCGCCTCAGCGCCGTACTTCCGCAGGTCCTCGAACCGGTCGGTCTGCTGTTGCGTGACGGAGGCGATCCGGCCGACCTCGATGCCCTGCACGTCGGCGAGGCCGCCGCCGCCGGCCAGCCGGGTCTGGAGGGACTTCCAGTAGTCGGCCTCGTCCTCCGTGTCGGTCTGCTTGATGGTGATGTTCGGGTGGAGCTTCTCGTACTCGGCGTACAGCCCGGCCTCCTTGTACCCGAAGGAGCCGAACAGGTCGACGGTGAGGGTGACCTCGCCCCCCGCGCCGTCGGCGGACGTGTCGTCCGACGTCCCTCCGCAGGCGGCGAGCAGGGCGCCGGTGAGCGCGACGGCCCCCAGACGTACGACGGCTCTCCTCGTGGTGCTGGCGGCTCGGGCGATGGGCATGGGAAGCCTCCCTTGGCTTCGGAACGAGCGAGAGGCGCTGAGAGCGCTCTCAAGCGTGCGGGGGGAGCGTGCCTGTGGAGAGGGGCATCCGTCAAGGCTCGAAGGCGTAACGGACGAGAAGCGACCTCAACTCCTGCCTGTGTTCAACCTCTTGACACACTCGTTACCGCGGTTTTACGTTTCCGGCGATCTGAGAGCGCTCTCTGACGACATTCGGACGAACATTCGGACGACATGAGGTGCCGTTCATGCCAGCCCCCCGCAGAAGGCCGGCCGCAGCGCTGGTCCTGGTCTCCGCCCTCGCCGCCCTGGGACTCGGCCCCGCCGCCGCCCCGGCGGCCGCGGCGCCCGTCCCCACCGGCGCCGGAAGCTACTCCGACACCCGCCCCGCCGGTACCTCCGGCCCCACCACCAACACCGGCGCGCCGGTCACCCCCAAGGTGACCCCCGCCGCCCAGGGCAAGCCGGTCCCCACCAACGACTGGTGGTCCTCCCTCGCCTTCCAGCGGTACGGGGACAACCCGTACTCCACCCCGATGTACGGGCATCCGCTCACCTACCAGGCCGTCGCCGGCGGCCTGGAGATCGGCTACCCGACCACCCCCGCCGTGGTCGGCGAGGGACGCCAGTACGAGTTCGCCCACAAACGCGACCTCACCCTCGGCCTCACCGGCCTCAACTCGCCCGACACCAAGGCCGACGCCTGGTCCGACTGGACCGTCACCCCCTACTGGTCCGACGGCGCCCGCACCCTGCGCACCACCATCGGCCACGGCATGCCCTTCGTGTACGCCAAGGGCACCGGCGGCGACGCCCGGATCACCACCGCCGCCGCACCCGCCGTCTTCGCCGACCAGGGCAACGTCCTCGGCATCACCGTCGCCGGACACCACTACGCCCTCTTCGCGCCTGGCGGCACCGACTGGAACGTCTCCGGGTCCACCATCACCGCGGGCCTCGGCGGCAAGGACTACTTCTCCGTGGCCGTCCTGCCCTCCACCGACGCGCTCGCGACCTACCGCAAGTACGCCTACAGCTTCGTCACCGGATCCACCGTGAACTGGAGCTACGACGCGGGCACCGTCCGGGCCGCCTACACCCTGACCACCGAGGCGAAGGAGGGCACCGAGCGCGGCGCGCTCCAGGCCCTCTACCGGCACCAGTGGCTGCACACCACCGACCCGCTCACCCCGTACACCTACGTCTCGCCCCGGGGCACCATGAAGGTCCGCGAGTCGGCCACCTTCACCACCACCCAGAAGGCCGCCGCCACCCTGCCCGGCCTTCCGGGCGGCACCGGCGCCGACACGGCCCGGCTGCGCGGCTATCTGAACGAGGTCGCGAACTCCTCCGACCCCTTCTCCGGAGCCGTCGACACCTACTGGACCGGCAAGGCGCTCGGCAAGCTCGCCCAGCTGGTGCCCCTCGCCGACCAGATCGGCGAGACCGCGCTCCGCGACAAGCTCCTCGGCCAGATCAAGGGCCGCCTCCAGGACTGGTTCACGGCCGGAGGGGCGAGCGAGTTCTCGTACGACAACGCCTGGAAGACCCTCACCGGCTACCCGGCCTCGTACGGCAGCGACACCGAACTCAACGACCACCACTTCCACTACGGCTACTACGTGTACGCCGCCGCCATCGTCGCCCAGTACGACGCGGGCTGGGCCGCCGACTCCGCCTGGGGTTCCATGGTCAAGACCCTCATCCGCGACACCGCCAACCCGAGCCGCACCGACACCGCCTACCCCTTCCTCCGCGGCTTCGACGTCTACGCCGGACACAGCTGGGCCAGCGGCCACCAGGGCTTCGCCGCCGGCAACAACCAGGAGTCCTCCTCCGAGTCGACCAACCTCAGCGCCGCCCTCGTCCTCTGGGGCTCGGCCACCGGCAACACCCAGCTCCGCGACCTCGGCACGTACCTGCTGACCACCGAGGGCGAGGCCATCGCCCAGTACTGGTTCGACGCCGACCAGCAGGTCTTCCCCGGCGCCTTCCAGCACGACACCGTCGGCATGGTCTGGGGCAGCGGCGGCGCCTACGCCACCTGGTGGACCGCCAACCCCGAGGAGATCCACGGAATCAACGT
Source organism: Streptomyces sp. NPDC002773 (assembly GCF_040295605.1). Classification (NCBI taxonomy): domain Bacteria; kingdom Bacillati; phylum Actinomycetota; class Actinomycetes; order Kitasatosporales; family Streptomycetaceae; genus Streptomyces; species Streptomyces sp. NPDC002773. The sequence goes on along the minus strand of NZ_JBEOVO010000011.1, from coordinate 170,170 downwards.
CCTCCCCGTGACCGGCGGTTCACTCCACCTCGGCGGCCACAAGGAGGCCGTCCGGCGCAACATCGCCGAGATGGAACGCGAGAACGGCGGACCCGCCGTCGAATGGCGCGACATCCTCTGGGAGTTCCAGTCCTTCGCCGACCCCGGCGCCGCCAAGGCCAAGTGGGACGCCGGCCACGCCGGTTACACCCCGGAGGCGGGCGAGTCGAAGGCCCACACCTACCACTGGCTCACCGCGCTCGACACGCTCGGCGCGCCCGACGCGACGGTCACCGGATCCATCCCCACCTCCGCCGTCTTCGCCAAGGGAACCACCCGCACGTACGCGGCCCACAACCACGGCTCCACCGCCCGCACCGTCACCTTCTCCGACGGCAAGTCCCTGTCCGTACCCGCGCGTTCCACCGCCATCGGCACCGGGACGGGCGGCCCCGGGCCCGACCCGGACCCGGGCACCGGCAACACCTTCCAGCTCCGCACGGGCGGGACGCTCACCACGGCCACCGGCGCCACGGCGGGCAGCGACACCATCGCATCGGCGCAGGGCGGCAACCACGACGGGACGCCGAGCCGGCCCCTCGTCTACGTCGCCAAGGGCGTCAACGGCACGCTCAAGGCGGGCGGTTCCACCGCCTTCCGGCTCCAGGTCGACGCCGGGACGTCCGTCGGACTCGGCCAGCAGGCCCGGATCAGCTACGACCTCACCGGCGACGGCACCTTCGAACGGACGGAGACGTACCACTACTTCGCGACCGACCCGGTCACGGGCTGGGAGGAGTACTCCCAGGCCCGCGGCCTGAAATCCGCCACCGGAACGCTCGGCAACCTGAACGGCGGGACGGTCCGCCTCGAGGTCTGGAGCGCCATCGGGAACGGGGACGCCAGGCTCCAGACGGGCACGGACCGGTCCGTGGTCGTCATCCCGTACGGCTGACACGCCTCCAGGGGTACGGCGGCGGGCCCGGGTGTCCCACCCGGGCCCGCCGCCACGTCGAGGTGTCCCACCCCGGCCCCTCGTCACGCCGAGTCGCGGCGGACCAGGGACGTCGGCGTGATCACGGACTCCGGGATCGCGGGGCCGGTCCCGTCGAGCAGCCGCATCAGGAGCTTCACCATGAGCCGGCCCATGCCCTCGATGTCCTGGTGCACGGTGGTCAGGGCGGGGACGGTCCCGCGGACCACCGACTCCATGTCGTCGAAGCCGACGACCGCCACGTCCTCCGGCACCCGCACGCCCCGCTCCCGCAGCGTCAGCAACGCACCCGAGGCCATCAGGTCGTTGGCGACGAACACCCCGTCGACGTCCGGCCTCCGGTCGAGGAGCTCCGCCATCGCGCGGGCGCCGCTCTCCTCGGTGAAGTCGCCCCGGCACAGCAGGCCCGGATCGGCGTCGATCAGGACGTCCCGGTAGCCGTGCAGCCGGTCGATCGCGGACGTCTGGTCGTCCGGCCCCGAGATGTGGGCGATGTTCCGCCGCCCGAGACCCACCAGGTGCCGTACCGCCTCGCGGGCGCCGCCGCGGTTGTCGCAGTCGACGAAGGGCACCGACGGATGCGTGCCGGGATCCGGCCGCCCGCCGAAGACCACCGGGATGCGGGTCCGGTCGATCACGGCCGGCAGCGCGTCGTCGTTGTGCACCGAGAAGGCCAGGGCGCCGTCGACGTGCCCGCCCCCCAGATAGCGGGCGATCCGCTCGTGGTCCCCAGGGCCCTCCAGCCACAGCAGCACCAGCTGGGTGTCGTGCGCGGCCAGTTCCCGGCTGATGCCCCGCACCTGCTGCTCGAAGAACGGGTCGGAGAAGATCCGGAACTCGGGCTCCGCGATGATCACCGCCACCGCGCCGTTGCGCCGGGTGACCAGCGTCCGAGCGGCGTGGTTGGGCACGTAACCGAGCTCGTCGACGGCCCTGCGCACCTTCTCGACCAGCGGAGGACGCACGCCCGCGCCCCCGTTGACGACCCGGGAGGCCGTGGCGCGGGACACGCCGGCGCGAGCGGCGACGGCTTCCAGCGTGGGGCGGGGCCCCGTGGTCTGCTCGGGCAAGGCGGGCGCTCCTCGGCTGCGTGGCATGGTCTGCGGCGGTCTGTCGGTTGCGTGGGGGTTCTGTGGGTTCTCGTAGGTCAGGATCAGGATATCCGCAGCCTCCGACGTCTGAGAGCGCTCCCAAAGGTCTGGAGCGAAGGGCGCGACCTGCACCTCCCGGCGGCGGTGTCAGTGGGCCGTGCGACGATCCGAAGCATGATCGCCTCGCTCGAATCCCTGTTGCCCGCCGACGGTACGCACACCTCGACCACGTACGCCGACTGGGCCGCCGCCCACGACCCGGACGCGGCCGCGACGGCGCGCGGGCTGGTCGAGGACATGGGTGCCGAGCTCAACCGGTCCTGGCAGAAGCCCGGGGCGTTCGTCGACTCGATGGCGTGGCACGCGCGGCGGCTGCCGCCCGCGCACCTGCCGTGGTTCTGGGACACCGTGGGCCATCGGCTGATCGGTTACGGGAGCCGGCCGGGCGGCCGGGCGTACGTGGCGGCTCGGGCGGCGGAGGCCCAGCACGGCCTGCCGGTGGACCCCGCCTACCGCCGGGCCAACGGGCTGCTGTTCGCCGCGGGCGGGGCCATGCCGGCCAAGGAGTTCGGGGCTCACCAGAAGTTCCTCGCCGAGACCCTGGAGCCCGCCGAGGCGTACGCGGCCCTCGGCGCGTTCCTGACCGCGTGGGCGGGCTCGAAGGCGGACCTGCCCGCGGACCTCGTGCGCCGGGTGCGGGCCGCCGCCAAGGCCGCCGGCCACGGGGAGGACGAGGTCGCGCGGGTCGTCGGCGCGATCGTTTCGGTGGCCCGGAAGAAGTCCGTACCGGACGCGCTCCTCACCGCCGCCGCACCGGTCCTGACGGCCCATCCGCCGACCGACGAGGTCGCGGCCGGGCTCGTCGAGGTCTTCCCGGAGAGCGTCACCGACGGCGGCGCGTGGCTGCGGATGCTGATCGGCTGCGGCGCGACGGAGGCGATGGAAGCCGGACGGGTCGTGCCGGAGGGCGGACTGCACCGCTGGGTCGGGCACTTCGTCCACATGTACCAGTACGCCAGGCAGCCCCGGGGCGGTGTCGGACGGCAGCAGCTGCCGCCGGAGTTCCTCGACCTGGTGGGCCGGCTGGGGCCGCGTCTGCGGGCGGCCGGTCACGCCGTGACCGTGCACACCACCCGGCACTCCTACAAGGGCTTCGACGCGGACGTCCTCGACGCCTGCCTGGCGGCCGGGATCACCGTCGTCGACCCGGGCCCGGAGACACGGATGCGCTTCTGGGGCGAGCGGTCCCGGCGCGACCTCGTCGCGCTCGCCGCCGACCCGGTGTTCGGCCCCCGACTCGAAGGAACCGTGCACGCCGGTCTGCTGCCCGACGGGCTCTGGGTGCGCGGGCGCAAGCCCGGCAGCGCGGTGACGCTGCTCCCGGGGAACGAGGGGATCGCCCAGGAGGTGGCCGGGCGGGTCGGCAAGCTCGTCGACACCGTCGGGGGCGGTGGCATGGCGGGGGCCGAAGAGGCCGTGACCGAGCTGGAGACGCTCCTCGACCGGCCGACGGTGACGGCGCTCGACGGAATCGCCGACGCCCTCGCGGAGGCCTCCGCCGGAGGCGCGCTGCGGCGCTCGCTCGCGGCCGGACTCCCGGAGGAACTGGCGTGGCCGGCTCTGGAGGCGGTGTACGCGGAGTTCGCCGAGGTGGCGGGGCGGGAGACGGCGGCCGGGGCGGTGCTCCCCGGCGCGACGGAGGCACCGGAAGGGGGCGCCGTCACAGGACCGCTCGGCGCGGCCGTCCTCCCCGGTGTGGAGGGTGTGACCTGCACCTGGCCGGTGCTCACGGTCTTCGGGCGCGACCGGGCCGTCGCCGTCGACCCCGACGGGGTGCGCGGCTCCTGCCGGTTCACCGTGCCGGAGGACGCGACCATGTTCGCCGCCCACTACGTGGGCGGCTCCTTCCTGGTCAGCTGGAGCCTCAAGCAGAACCCGTACTACTGCGACGTCGCCGTCTGGGCGGACAACCCCGATGCGCTGTTCACCCCGACCGAGCTGGGCGGCCTCGTGCCCTTCGGCGGCAGTCTCGACGGGGCCTACGGCTTCCAGTTCGAGACCGCCGACGGGGGCGGCCGCCACGGCGGCTTCCACGTGACGCGCCCGGGAGAGACGGTGGGGGTCGACCGGGAGGAGCTGCAACTCTCCGACGGCTCCCGGATCTGGACCAACGCCGTCTTCGGACGGAAGGCGTGGGAGGTCGTGGACCCGGTGACCGGCGAGCGGCGGGGAGCGACGCCGCTGCCGGAGTTCCCCGGCCGCGCCCCGAACCCCGATCCGGCCGCGGAACCGTCCGAGATCGGCATGTCCCTCGCCCGCGAGGCCCTGCAACTGGCGCCACTGCCCGCAGGCCTGGCCGATTCCCCGCTGGGCAGCAAGGACGGGCTCGTCGGGACCCGGATCCTCTACCGCACCCGGTACCGCGACAACGCGCCCGACCACTTCCTCCTGGAGAGCATCGACGGGCGAACGGCCCGCTTCGACATCGACCGGCAGGGCCAGGAGCCCTGGGGACTGTGGGCGCCGCCCGAGGGCGCGGCGGCGGACGCGGTGGAGGACGTGGTCCTCGCCGAGGCGGAGACCCGCACCGGCGTCCGCGCGTACACCGCGAGCGGGTCCCTGCTGTGGGAGCTGGACGGGCACGACTCGCCCCGGAACCGCCGCGCGAAGCGGAACCGCGGGGTCACCACATCCCCTGGCGCGGCCCTGCCCCCGGCCTTCTGGTACCTGTTGCGGACCCGGGACACGGCCGGATCGCGGGCGCTGCGGACCGTGGGACGCGCGACGGCCGACACGCTCCTGACCGCCGCCCTCGAAGGCGATCCGGAGGTGCTGCGCGCCGCCGTGGCGCGGGAGCTGCCGGACATCACCGACCCGGTCCTCCGCGAGGCCGTCGTGGCCGTGGCCGGTCGGGCCGCCCGGGTGGAGGAGCGGCGGCGCGCCCTGCACCGACGGGTCACCCTGCTCGCCGAGGCGCCGCCCGCCCCACCGCGCCGCACGGCGCCGGACACCGCACTGATGCCCGCCCTCTTCGGACTCGTCGACGAGGGAGGGCGTGACACCTGGCGGCGGACCCGGGACGTGGCCCTGCCGGCGACGCTGAGCGCCCTGGCCGCCGACGGCGCCTGCCTCACCGGGACGATCGTGGAGGAGGTACGGCGCCTTTCCCCGCCGGCGCCGCCGCACGACTGGTCGCAGCTGCTCGGCGAGATCGACGCCGTTGCCTGGCGGGCCGCGGTGGCACCGACCCCGGACGAGGACCGGGCCGCGCTGCTCGCGCTCCTGGACACCTGGGCCGACCAGCCGTTCGCCCGCGAGGGCAGCCGCTGGTGGGTGGGCCGTACGTCCGATGCCGGAACCCTGGACGGGGTGCGGGAGGCCGGAACGGCCGTGGCCTCCGCCGCGGTCTGGGACGGCGGGGCGGCGTGCTGGTTCGTCGCGCCCGCCGCCCAGGAGCCGGACGCCGACCCCGTCCCGGCGGCCGTCCCCGAGGCCCGGCTCGTACGGGTCGAACGGGACGGCGAGACCCGGCTGCGGGCGCTGCTCGCGGCCGTCGACGCCCACGGCCCCGTCCCCGTACCGGAGTCGGCGGCCGTACGGTTCGCCGAACTGACGGGTGTCCGGCGGGCGGTGGCCAGACTCGTCGTCGCCGGTCTGGTCGGCCGCTCCGACCGGGACGAGGGCCGCGCCCTCGCCCGCAAGGCGCCGTACAAGGCGACTCCGACGACGATCGAGGCGTACGAGGAGGTGCGCGGGCGCCTCGGGGCCGCCGGCCGCAGGGCCGTCCTGGCCGCGGCCCTGCCCGACGACCCGGCCGAGCTGTGGCAGCCCGGCGGGGTCGAGGCGGCCGTCGAGCGGATGGCCGCCGTGTGGCGGGAGCTGATCGGCGTCCTGCCCGCCGTGCACGACGAGGCGGCCGACGCCCTGGAGGCCGACCTGGGGCTCGCCGAGGTGTGGGCACGACGTCTCGCGGGCGGCTACGAGGCCGCCGAGGACGCGACGGTACCGGCGGGCGGCTGGGAGATCGCCGCGCGCACGTACGGCTCGGCGGTGGATGTGAGGGCCCTGCCGCCGGCGGGAACCGACGTGCGCTACGGCACCCCCGTGGGCCTCCCGCTCGGCCTGATCGCGAGCGCCCTGGTGTGGGCGTGGACCGACCGGCCCGTCGGCGATCCCGCGATGGCCGGAGCGACCGCCCTGTACGAGCGGCTGCGCGCCGAACTGGCCCGTCCCGAACTGCTCGTGGAGCTGCTCGACGGGCGGGTCCAGGACAGCCCGGTGCCGATCGCCGAGCGGTTCGGGCCCGCGCGGATCCCCGTGTCGATGGCCCGCCGCAAGGAGGAGGGCGAGCAGCCTCCCGTCACCGCGTACGACTCCGGCCCGCTGGTGGTCTGCGCCCCCGGCGGCGCCGCCTTCCTGCGGCCCGCGCAGGTCGCCGACCCCGAGGTGTGGCGACGGGTCCGTGAGATCACCGACCTCGCGGAGGAACTCGACCGGTTCGCGCCGCTCCTCCCCGGCGGCGGCCTCGACCGGATGATGCGCCGAGCCGTCTCTGGAGCGGTACCGGACGGCGCGTACGAGGCGGATCCGCGTCACTCCTGCCCCGAGCTGGTCGCGCGTGCGGCGGAGGAGTTGGGCGTGGGCCCGGACGCGGCCGCGCTGTACCTTCAGCTGGCGACCCTCGCCGCGCCCACCGACCGGAACGTACGCCGCTGGAACGGCTGGACGACCAAGCGGCACGCGGAGGTCCGGGCGGAACTCCTCACCAGCGGCGCCGTGATCGAGGCCAAGCGGGCGCGGGCCGGCCGGACCCTGTTCCTGCCCGGCGAGTGGACCGAGCTCAAGGCGCCGCACCTGCCGCTGGAGACCGTGAAGCTGGCGAGCCACCGGGTGTGCCCGTTGTGGCGGGACCAGATCCGGGGACCGTTCCTCCGGATCCTGCCGGCGGCGCCGCTCCACGAGATGTTCGCCGAGGCGTGGGAGCGCGGCCGCTGACACCGGGCCGAGGGACGGGGCCGGGTGGCCACCTGCCCCGCCCCTACCTCCGCGCCTGCGCCCGGAGAGCCCCGCGGGCCGCCCGGTACGCCGCCGTCGGGTCGGAGTGCGGCTCGGCGGCCGGCTGCCAGGTGCCGTAGCGGTCGACGTACGGGTGCCAGAGGAGGTCGGGGCCGTACCGCAGTTGGACGCGGGCGGGCGCGTCGGTGAGGTGGTTGTGGTGCCGTTCCACGGGGGCGGTGGGGGAGGGCCGGAGCGGCTGGACGCTGTGCTCGGCCGCGGCCAGGACGTCGGGGTCGGCCGGCTGCGGCGCGAGGAACGTGGCGACGGCGGGCCGCCCTCCGTACCGGTGTGCCGTGGCCAGCAGCCTCATCCGCCCCGGCGATACGCCGAGTCGCGCGGCGGCGGGCTCCAGGTGGGTGTCCCCGGTCCGGGCGACGAAGCGGGCGAGGTCAGCGGTGATGTCGTCGACGTCCTCGACCGGACCCGCCGGTACCCGCGCACTTCCGGCGTCGTCGAGGAGGGCGGCCGCGCGATGGGCGGCGTCGGCCACGAGCGCCCGCAGCGTGTCGAGGCCGGGGAGCGGCGACGGCGGCGGATCGGTGAGGCCGTCCAGTACGGAACGGACGCCGTGGGTACCGCCGTGGGGGAGCGGCTCGGTCGTGGCGGGGTTCACTCCTGGCCTCCCAGACCGACGAGGTCGGTGAGCTCACGGTCACTCAGCCGCGCGAGGCCGGTTTCTCCGGCGCCGAGGACCGTGTCCTGCAAGGTCCGCTTGTGGGTGAGGAGTTGATCGATCCGGTCCTCGATCGTGCCGCGGGTGATGAGCCGGTGCACGGTGACGGTCCGCCGCTGCCCGATCCGGTGCGCACGGTCGGAGGCCTGGTCCTCGACCGCGGCGTTCCAGCTGCGGTCGAAATGGACGACGTGGCTTGCCCTCGTCAGGGTGAGGCCGGTGCCACCCGCCTTGACCGAGAGCACGAACAGCGGTGACCGGCCCGCCTGGAAGGCGTCGACGAGCTCCTGCCGCTGCCGGGCGTCCAGGCCGCCGTGGAGGAACAGCGGGCGGTGGCCGAGGTGCGCGAGATGTTCGGTGAGCAGCCGCCCCATGGCGACGTAACTCGTGAAGACGAGCGCCGCCTCGCCGCGTCCGGTGATCGTCCCGACGAGTTCGGCGAGCGCCTCCAGCTTGGCCGACCTGGCGGTGAACTCCGCCGTACGGGAGGGGCCGGGGTGGTCCTCGCCCCAGTAGTGGGCGGGGTGGTTGGTGATCTGTTTCAGCGCGGTGATCAGCTTGAACACCAGGCCGGACCGTGCGAGGGACGGCGAGTGGGCGAGCTGTTCCATCGTCTCGCGGACGACGGCCTCGTACAGCGCGACCTGCTCGGCGGTGAGTTCGACGATCCGCCGGGTCTCGACCTTCGCCGGCAGTTCGGGGGCGACCCCGGGGTCGGTCTTCCTGCGGCGGAGTAGGAACGGCGCGACCAGCCGGGCGAGGGCGCGCGCGGCCGGACCGTCCGGCTCGCGCTCGGCGGCCGCCGCGTACCGGGCCCGGAAGGCCTTCAGGGGGCCGAAGAGGCCCGGGTTGACCCAGTCGAGCAGGGTCCACAGCTCGGAGAGGTTGTTCTCCACCGGGGTCCCGCTCAAGGCGAGACGGGTGGTCGACGTCAGCGCGTGCAGCCGGCGGGCGGTGGAGGAGGCGTGGTTCTTGGCGTGCTGGGCCTCGTCCGCGATCACCAGGTCCCAGCGGCGGGAGGCCAGTTCGGTGTCGCGGCGCAGGACGCCGTACGTGGTGAGGACGACGGTCCGGTCACCGGCGGCGTCGAGGCTGCGCCCGCTCCCGTGGTAGACGGCCACGTCGAGCTTCGGCGCGAACCGGCGGTACTCCCGCTCCCAGTTGGTGACGAGCGACGACGGGCACACCACGAGGACCGGGCCGCGGTGCCCGTTCTCGTACCGGTGCAGGGTGTACGCGATGGCGGTGAGGGTCTTGCCGAGGCCCATGTCGTCGGCGAGGACCGCGCCGAACCCGGTCCCGCCGGTGTGCGACAGCCAGGCCAGCGCCCGTTCCTGGTACGCGCGGAGTACGGCTTCGAGCCCGGCGGGCGCCGGAACCGGGGCCGCGTGCTCGCCCCGGCGCAGGACGTCGACGACACCGGCGAGGTCTCCGCCCGCCCTGCACGGCACCGTACGGCCGCCGACGTCGACGGTGCCGGTGAGGGCGGCGGTCAGCGCGTCGATACCGGCGAGCCTGCCGATCTCCCTACGGCGGACGCACGCGGCGGTGAGGGGATCGAGCAGCACCCACAGGCCCCGCACCCGCACCAGGGGGCGGGCCGCCTCGGCGAGCTCGTCCATCTCGGCCTCGCTCAGGACGTCCCCGCCGAGCGCCAGCTGCCAGCGGAAGTCGAGCAGCGCCTGGAGGCTGAACCGGGGCGCACCTCCGTCGGCGCGGGCGCCGTCGGTCTTGGCGCCGGCCTCCGCACCGACGACCGTGTGGGCGGAGAGCTGGTCGCGCAGCCCGGGCGGCCAGCGCAGCACCAGCCCCTCGGCGGCCAGGTCCGCTTCGGCCTCCAGGAGCCGGACGATCCCCGCCGCGTCCGCCACCAGGCGGTCGGGCGCGGCGAGCAGCCCGGACAGGACCGCACAGAGACGGACCGAACGCTCAAGGCGCCGCCGTGCCCGATCTCGCAGGTGGTACGGCTCGACTCCGTCGACCACGCCCCGGTCCGTCCCGAGGAGAGCCGCGGGCACCTCGTGGTCCGGCCGTGACGGGTCGACGGCCACGAGGAGACGGCCGGTCAGCCGCCCGGCGCCGGCGTCGTCCTCGGAGGGCGCGGCGAACTCGACGACGAGTCCGGGCGGCGGACCGGTGTCCAGCCGGTCCTCCACCATGTCCAACCACGGCCGAACCTGCTCCGCCTCCGCTTCGGTGAGCGGGCGGCCGGTCGGGGAGAGCAACGGACCGACGCCGAAGAGGGCCGCGGCTGGGGGCCGCAGCATGGTGTCGGCGAGGGCGTCGAGGAACGCCGGAACGGTGTCCCGCGCGCTCGGCGGTGTGCCTGCGGTGGGGTGGGCGGTCGGTGGTGCGGTGTCCGGTTGCGTGCCTGCGGCTGGGCGGGCGGCCAGCGGTGCGGTGTCCGGCGGCGCGACCGTGACGGGATGGGCAGCCGTACGGCGGGACAGCTCCTCCACGGCCCGGACGGTGGCGACCGGCAGCGGCCCCATCCGCCACCGGTCCACCCCGTCGGCGGAGAGCGCCGGACGAACGAGCCCCGCAGCGACGGCCTGGAGCCCGAGCCGGGTCGCTTCTTCCCACGCTGCCGCCGTCGGATGCCACCCGGCGCCCCCGTCCCGGCGTAGGAGTACGGGCACGGCCCGGTCCAGCGGGACCCGCCACCCCACCACCGGCACGGGCGCGGACGCCGGCGCGAGCAGCAGCGGCCGGCACGTGACGGTCAGGGGCGCGGGCAGCTCGGCGTCCGGCATCGGAGCCCCGTCGGCCCGATGGAGCAGCAGCCCGGCCGCCTCGCCGTCGCCCCGATCGGGGAGGAAGGTGACGGCGCATCCGGCGGCGAGGGCCTCCCGGACGACATCGGATACCGGGACCCGAGAGACGGGCGCGGCGGGGGTGGGCAGAAGGGCGGAGGGGGCGTGCCGGGGCCCGGGAACGGCGGGGGGCCGTGGAAGGGGCGGCGCAGCCGGCCCCCGCGGCGTCCCCGCCCCCTTTGCCGGGGGAGTGCGCTCGGCGTCCGCGGCGACCAGTTCCGCCATCAGCGCCGACGCCGCCGCGCGGCGCGCGTCCCCCCTCGTCTTCGCCCGGGCGCTCACCCGCACCTCCGCCCCCGTCCGCACGTGCGTGCAGGTGTACGTGCAGACGACGCTCTTCGGGGCGGCCGCGAACGTCGACTCCGGCTTGGAGATGAGCTCCAACTGGGTGTACTTGTTCAGGTACTTCACCGGATCCTGTCCCGCCGGCACCGGCTGGATCCGCGCCGCCGGGCGGGGACCGCCGTCGTCCGGGGCCCGTTCGTCCTCGGGTTCGGGCAGCCCCGTGAGCCGGGCCAGGAGGGCGACCGCGCCGAGGTGCACGGCCTGCCGGCGGTCACGTGCCGTGCGTTCGGCGCCGACGACCGTAGAGCCACCGCCACCGCCACCGCCGCCGTCGCCGCCGTCCCAGCTCCAGCAGCAGGTGAAGCTCCCGTCCGACGGGGCGACCGTGTGCCGGGCCTCCGCCCCCCGCTCCTCCGCGTGCCGCCGCAGCAGCGTGGCCGCCGCGGACTGCATGCGCGCGGCGACCCGCAGGGCGCACAGGCGCAGTTCCCGCCAGGCGGGTCCTCGCACGCCGAACAGCAGGAGCTGGACGTCCCGGTGCCGCAGCCGGGCCGCGGCCGCCCTGCGGACGACCTCGGCGGTGAGCTCCGCGCCGGGTTCCGCCGCCGAGAGCCGGGTGTGCAGCAGCGCCTCGAAGGCTTCCGTGCCCATGCCCGGCACGGAGAGCCGCCCGCCCCCGCCGTCCCCCGTGGGCTCCTCGACCCCGGCGAGCCGGCTCAGCATCGCCCCGGCGGCGGACCGGCGGGCCAGCGACGCCGTCGGGCCGCTCCGCGCCGGTCCGGTCACCTGGGCGTCGGCCGGGCCGATCCGTAACGCCGCCGTGTGCAGCACGTGCCCGCTCGCCCGGTGCTCCGCCGACTCTTCGTACGTCAGCGGTGGCCAGGACTCGATCTGCGCGTGCGCCGTGAGCACCTGCTGCGGAACCTCCGACGCGTCCTCAAGTCCCTCGACCGCGAGGCGGCGGGCCGGCAGCCAGGCCGGGTGGTCGTCCGTCACCAGGAGGAGCATCCGCAGATCCGGCCGGGTCAGCCGCCCTGCCCGGGCCAGGCTCTCGGCCTCGGACACGATCCCGGCGTCGAGCCGCCGTTCGAGAACGGCCTTCCTGGCCCGCTCGTGCCACGGGGGCCGCGCCCCGGCTCCCGTGGGAGCGCCGGACTGCCGGACGTCGTCGGCGAGCTGAGGACGACCACCCAAGAGGAGACCCTCCGTACGCGGAACGTGATGGAACGTGCGCGTTCAGTATACGGAGGCGGACGGTCTTCGATCGTCCAACGGGCTTCGGTCGGCGCCCGGTTGACCGGTCAAACGGGGCGCTTCCACTCGCGGAGCAGCAAATACCCGAGGTACGCGCCGCCGACGGCCATCGTGTACAGGCCGACCGGCAGGTCGTCGAAGAGCGGCAGCTGCTGCGCCGTGAGGTCGGCGAGCACGAGCAGCAGGGCTCCGAGCAGGGTCGACATGACCAGGTGCGGACCGCCGCTGCGGGTGACGCGCTTGGCGATCTGCGGCGCGGTCAGGGAGACGAACGCGATGGGTCCGGCCACGCTGACCGCCCCCGCCGAGAGGACGATCGACAGGACGACCGACAGGGTCGCGGTCCGGCCGGGGCGGGCACCGAGTCCGGTGGCGAGGTCGTCCCCCATCTCGCCGACGCTCAGCGGCCGCGCGAGGAGCGCCGCGAACGGCAGGGAGAGGAGCAGTACCGTCCAGATGGTCGTCGCGTCGTCCCAGGAGCGGGCGGCGAGGCTGCCGTTGATGTAGGCGGTCAGCGCGCCGGCCTTGTCGCGCTCCACGGCGTACACCACGTACTGGGTCAGCGCGGTCGCCATCGCGGCGACACCGATGCCGGCGACCACGAGCCGTCCCGGGCTGCGGAAGCCGGTGCCGGTGGCGAGGAACACGACCAGCATGGCGAGGACCGCGCCGAGCAGGGCCCCGACGGCCACCGGCATGACGTCGGGCAGGAACAGGGCGGCGGCCGCGGCTCCCGCCCCGGCGCCGGCGCCGAGCCCGATCACGTCCGGGCTGCCCAGCGGGTTGCGGGTGACGGACTGGAAGAGGGCCCCGGACAGGCCGAAGGCCGCGCCGGTGGCGATGGCCACCGTGAGCCGCGGGCCGCGCAGCCTGTTGAGGACGAAGGCGTTCTTCCCCGTGGCCTCACCGGCGAGGGCCGAGGGCAGGTCGGGCAGGGCGATGCCGAGCCTGCCCATCGACAGGGTCGCGACGGCCGCCCCGCAGAGCAGAAGCAGCGTCACCACGGCGGCGATCACGGAGGCGCGGCGCACGGGGAGGGCGACCCAGGGGCCGATCCGCAGCACACCGCGCCCCGCGGGCCGTACCGCCCGCTTCGCCGTCACGGAACGGTCCTGGACGGCGGTCCGGTCGGCGGTCGTCATGCCGCTCCCCTCATACGTCGAACGGCGAAGAGCAGGGCGGGGGCACCGACGAAGGCGGTGACCACTCCGACCATCAGCTCCTGCGGGCGCAGCACGATCCGGCCGATGACGTCGGCGAAGAGCAGCAGCGTGGGCCCCGCGAGGCAGGTGAACAGGATCTGGGCCCGGAAGTCCGCCCCCACGAGGACCCGCACCACGTGCGGGACGGCGAGGCCGACGAAGGCGATGGGCCCGACGGCCGCCGTCGCGGCGGCGGCGAGCAGGGTCGCGGCGAGGAGCCCCGCCCCCTTGACGCGGGCCGGACTGATGCCGAGCGAGGCGGCCTTGTCGTCGCCCATCGCCATGGCGTTGAGCCCCGGCGCAAGCAGCAGGGCGAGCAGCAGACCGGCCGCGGCGAACGGCAGGACCGCCCAGAAGGCGTCGAAGCCGCGCCCGCCGAGCGCGCCCACCACCCAGTAGCGGTAGGTGTCGAAGACCCGGGGGTTGGACAGGGCGACGGCCTGGATGAACGCGGCGAGGACGGCGGAGAGCACCGCGCCGGCGAGGACCAGGCGGACCGGTCCGCCGCCACCGCCGGCGGTGCCGACGACGTGGACGACGACACCGGTCAGGAGGGCGCCGAGGAGGGCCCACCAGATGGTCTCCCGCTGTCCGGCGGCGCCGAGGAACGCGGTCGCGGCGACGATGCTCGCGGACGCGCCCGCGTTGATGCCGAGAAGTCCCGGCTCGGCGAGCGGATTGCGGGTGATGCCCTGCATCAGGGTGCCGGCGACGGCGAGGCAGAGCCCCGCGAGCACACCGAGCGCGGTGCGCGGGTAGCGGCTCTCGACGACGGTACGGGTGTAGCCGTCGATGTCACCGGTGAGCACGCCCAGGACGTCGCCGGCGGACGTCGGCTTGCTGCCGAACATCACGCTGGCGAGGAGCGCCGACGCGAGCAGGACCAGGCACAGGGCGGCGGCCATGACATGCCGGGCAAGGCCCCGCCGTACGACGGCGGGGCCCTGGCCGATCCGGGAGAGAGTGGTCACGCTGCGGATCCGTTACTACGTCCCGGCCTTGGTTACTTCCCGGCCTTGGCGACGGCCTTGTCGATCATCGGGAGGTAGCGCTCGATGCTGTACGGCACCGTCAGCGGGTTGATCATCGACGACGCGGTGACGAACGGCTGGTCGTGGCTGTAGACGAGCGCGCCCTTCTTCACGGCCGGGATGGCCGCGTACAGGGGCTGGGCCTCGACCTCCTTGCGGGACTTGTCGTCCATGTAGAAGGTGAAGGCGATGTCGCTCTTGGCCAGCTTGTTGGCGTTCTCCAGGCCGATGAGGGCGGAGTCGGTGCCGTCGGTCTCCTTGAAGGAGTTCACGACCGGGTCGACCTTCAGGCCCAGCTTGGACACCATGGACACGCGCTGCTCCTCGGGCTTGAAGATGCCGAGGGTGCCGGGGCCGGTGTTGTAGATGTACGAGAACGTGACGTTCTTGTAGTTCGGGCGGGTGGCGGCGGCGTCGGTCAGCTGCTTGTCGATCTTCGACGTCAGCTCCTTCGCCTTCTCCGGCTGACCGAGCGCCTTGGCGATGATCTCGATCTGCTGGTCCCAGTTCGTGCTCCACGCCTTGTCGGGGTAGGCGACGGTGGGCGCGATGTCCTTGAGGATGTCGTACTGCTTCTGCGTGATGCCGGACCACGGGGCGAGGATGACGTCGGGCTCGAGCTCGGTGATGGCCTCGATGTCGAGCTCCTCACCACCGTTGAACTGCTTGGGGAGCGTGCCGCCGGACTTCGTCACCGCTTCGTGGACCCAGGGCAGGTAACCGGTCTTGTCGCTGCCCCAGGGGTAGCTCTCCATGCCGACCGGGACGTTGCCGAGGGCGATGGCGGTCTCCGTGGAGCCCTGACCGAGGGTCACCACGCGCTTCGGCTTGTCCTTGATGACGGCCTCGCCGAGGGCGCTCTTGATGGTGACGGGGAAGGCACCCGCCGCGGCCTTGTCCGCCGACCCCGCCGCGTCGTCTTTCTTCTCGTCCGAGCCGCACCCGGTCACCATGAGGCCGAGCGAGACCGCGGCGGCGCCCGCCGCGAGGACGCGACGGTGAAGGGGGGTGAACACAGAAGGCATGGTGGATCCTTGTCTCCGGGCAGGGATGTGCGGAGCCCCCGACAAGACCGGCCCCCTGCGGGGGCAGCGGCCATCGCGGCTCTTGTTAGGTGAGCCTAACCTATTACTGTCCGGGCGTGAGTGCCAGGGGGTTCCGATGCGAGCGGCGGGGCGGGCGACCGGGGCCGCCCGCCCCGATCAGGCCGGCGGTCCCGGGCGCTCCCGTGCCGGGACGGCCGCCGCCGGTTCGACATGGCTGTGGACGCGGCGCAGCAGAGCAGCCAGTTGTGCGCGCTCCCCGGTGTCGAGCGGCGCCAGGATCTCGTCGTCCGTGGACGCTATCTCCGCGCTGAGGCTCCGCAGGGACTCCTCGCCCGCCGGAGTGAGCCGTACGACCACACGCCGCCGGTCCGCGGGATCCCGGACGCAGGCCGCCTCCCCGACGCGGACCAGATCGTTGACGATCTTCCCCAGGTCGCTGGCGTTCATGGCGAGCCGGGTGGCGAGCACCGTCTTCATCTGCGGGCCGAGATCGGCGAGCAGCGCCATCACGGTGAGGTGCCACAGCCGTAACCCCCGCGCTTCGAGGCGCTCCGCCAACCTCCGGCGCGCGGCCCGCCCGACGGCGTACATCAGGTACGCGTTCAGCTCCAGGACGCTGGGTGGCGTCACGGTCCGCGAGGGCGGGATGGTGTCGCGGGCGGCCGGATCCGTACTCACCCCGGTCGTCAGGCGCGGCTGGTGAGGTAGCCGCCCATGGAGGTGAAGTACTCGGTCGCGGGCAGCTCGCGGCCGTCCTCCGTCCGGACGCGGGTGATGGCCAGGCCGTGGTTGCGGCCGGTGCGCGCGTCGGCCCCGGCGACGATCACGACGCCGTCGCCCTCGCGATAGAAGACACGGCCGGGGGTGCCGCCGTAACGCCCCTCGGAGACCACGGCGGAGAGGACTTCGAGGCGCTTGCCCCGGTGGAAGGTGAAGGCGCTGGGGTAGGGCGCGGACTGGGCGCGGACCAGGCGCTCCAGGTCCTCGGCGGGCCAGTTCCAGTCGATCCGGATGTCCTCGTCGGCCCGCTTGTGGAAGAAACTGGCCTGGGACCGGTCCTGAGGGGTGAACTCGGCCTGCCCGGAGGCGATCTGGTCGAGGGCGGCGATGGTGACCGGGGCGATGAGGTCGACCGTCTTGTGGAACAGTTCGGTCGTCGTGTCCTTCGGTCCGACGGGGACCGCGCGCTGCTGGACGATGTCGCCGGCGTCGAGCACCTCGTCCATCATGTGGGCGGTGACGCCGACTTCGGGTTCGCCGTTGATCAGCGCCCAGATCAGCGGGGAGAAGCCGGCGTACTTGGGCAGCAGCGAGTCGTGGATGTTCAGGGTGCCGTGGCGCGGCAGCGTGTAGATGTGCGGCGGGATCCACGTACGCCAGTTGTTCGCGACGATGATGTCCGGGTCGGCCTCCTTGAGCCGCGCGAACAGCTCCTCGTCGTCAGGCCTGTTGCGGATGACGACCGGGACTCCGTGCTCCGCCGCGAGGTCGGCGACGGAGTCGCTCCAGATCTTCTCGTAGGCGTGCTCGCTCTTGGGGTGCGTCACGACGAGCACCACGTCGTGTTCGGAGTCCAGGAGCGCTTGGAGGGTGCGATGGCCCCAGGTCTGATAGCCGAACATGACGACCCGCATCGGGTTCCTCCTCGGAAGAGCGATTGACCGTCAGCAAGTAAAGCAAGGCTTACCTAAGGGTGCAACTGGCTTGATTCATACGGTCATTGAGAAGATCCATTTTCGTCTTGCCCGTTTTGACCCATCGACAGCACTGTCAGATCAGGTTAGCTTTACCTAAGTTCAGCTCGGCGTGCCGACACACCGGCATGTCTGACGCCCCGTCCCCCTCAGCCTCTTTCCCGCACGATGGGAGTGACATGTCGCAGGTTCCGCCTGGTGACGCACCTCTGGTCCACGACCTCATTGGCATCGGCTTCGGGCCGTCCAACGTGGCGATGGCGATAGCGCTCAGCGAGCACAACGCACGCGTCGGAAGGCAGGAAGCGGTCACCGCCCACTTCTTCGAGCGCCAGCCCCGATTCGGCTGGCACCGCGGCATGCTGATCGACGACGCGACCATGCAGGTGTCCTTCCTCAAGGACCTGGTGACACTGCGCAACCCGACCAGCGAATACAGCTTCCTCTGCTACCTGCAGAGCAAGGGCCGGCTGATCGACTTCGTCAACCACAAGAACCTCTTCCCGCTGCGCGTCGAGTTCCACGACTACTTCGAGTGGGCCGCGTCCAAGGTCGACGACATGGTCTCCTACGGCCACGAGATCATCTCCGTCGAGCCGGTCGAGCGGGACGGCGTCGTCGAGTACCTCGACGTGACCGCCCGCTCCGGCTCCGAACTGGTCGTCCACCGCGCCCGGAACCTCGTCCTCGGTACGGGACTCCGCCCCCGCATGCCGGAAGGCGTCGAGCGGAGCGACCGCGTCTGGCACAACTCCGACCTCCTCGCCAAGGTGGAAAGCCTGGAAGGCACTTCGCCCGAGCGGTTCGTCGTCGTGGGCGCCGGACAGAGCGCCGCCGAGAACGTGGCCTATCTGCACCGGCGTTTCCCCGAGGCCGAGATCTGCGCCGTCTTCTCCCGTTACGGGTACAGCCCCGCCGACGACAGCGCCTTCGCCAACCGGATCTTCGACCCGGACGCCGTCGACGAGTACTTCACGGCCCCCGACGACATCAAGCGCAAACTGATGGACTACCACGGGAACACCAACTACTCCGTGGTCGACATCGACCTCATCGACGACCTGTACCGCCAGGCGTACCAGGAGAAGGTCCTCGGCACCGAGCGGCTGCGCTTCCTCAACATCTCCCGGCTCACCGGCGTCGAGGACGGCCCGGACAAGGTCCGCGCCTTCGTCACCTCGCTCGTCACCGGCGAGGAGACCGCGCTCGACGCCGACGTCGTCGTCTACGCCACCGGATACAGCCCCGCCGAACCCCTCGGTCTGCTCGGCCCGGTCGCCGACCGCTGCCACCGCGACGACCAGGGCCGGGTCCGGGTCGAACGGGACTACCGGCTCGCCACCGACCCCGAACTGCGCTGCGGCATCTACCTCCAGGGCGGTACGGAGCACACCCACGGCATCACGTCGTCGCTGCTCTCCAACACCGCGATCAGGGTCGGCGAGATCCTCTCCTCGGTCCTCGACCGCGGCCCCGCCTCGGTCTCGGCCGCCACCGCCTCCCATGACGCCGCCGACGAGGTGCGGCCGATGGCCGACGGCGTCGGTACGGCGCGATAGCGCCACCCCCGCTCCACCCCCCACGCAACAACGCCACTCACCGCCGGGCGGCCCCTCGCACCCGGCGGACGTGGCTCGCACTGTGAATCCCCGAAAGGAACGTCCGTGTCCGCTGGTGCACGTCCCGCTCTGGCGCGGTTCGCCAGATCCGCCCCCCGTGTGGCTGTCCTCGCGGTGGCGGCACTCGCCCTCGCCGCCTGCGGTGGTGGGGCCGAGAAGTCCGAGTCGCCGTCCGCCACCACCTCGGCTTCGGCCGACGGGGGCGACAAGCCCGCCGCGTTCCCCGTCACCGTCGAGCACAAGTACGGTTCCACGACGATCGACAAGGAGCCGAAGACGATCGTCACGCTCGGCCTCTCCGACCAGGACGCGGTGCTCGCGCTCGGCTTCACGCCGGCCGGCGCGGTCGACTGGTTCAAGGAGAAGCCGTACGGCAAGTGGCCCTGGACCAAGGACAAGTGGGGCTCCACCCAGCCCCAGATCGTCGGGGAGCGCGACGAGTACAACATCGAGAGGATCGCGGCCCTCAAGCCCGACCTCGTCATCGCCCAGTACTCGGGGATGAAGAAGGAGCAGTACGACACGCTCTCCAAGTTCACCAAGGTCGTCGCCCAGCCCAAGGACCACCCCGACTACGGGGCCCCGTGGCAGCTGATGACCCAGCAGATCGGCAAGGCGCTCGGCAAGGACGCCGAGGCCGGCAAGCTGATCACGGACATCGACGCCCGGTTCAAGGCCGTCCGCGAGAAGCACCCCGAGTTCGCCACCAAGACCCTCGCCGTCGCCGACAGCTTCGAGGCCGGCAAGTACTCGGCGTTCACCAAGACCGATCCCAAGTCGATCTTCTTCTCCGAGCTCGGCTTCAAGCTGAAGCCGGAGATCGACACCCTGGCCAAGCCGGGCTGGAACGTCGCCGAACTCAGCGCCGAGAAGCTGAACGTCCTCGACGTCGACCGGCTCGTCTGGGTGACGTCCAGCACCGAGGCCAACGACCGCATCAAGGCCGAGCCGCTCTACAAGAAGCTGAAGGTCAACCAGGAGAAGCGCGACCTGTTCGTGCCCTACCAGGACCCGGACATCGGCGCCGCGTTCTCCTTCAACACCGTCCTGTCGATCCCGTACGCCATCGACGAGATCGTGCCGCTGCTGACAGCCGTCAAGTGACGCCGCCTGCCAGCTGTACCGGCTAGCCGACGTACCACCAGCTGACGTACCCCCAGCCTGGAGCTGACCCGACCGACGGCGTGGCGGAACCTCGCCACGCCGTCGGCGTCATGAGGGCCGTCTTCGCCACGCACCCCCAGGGAAAGGCCACTTCGTACGATGTTTGACGTCGAGTCGGACCGGAACACCTCCGGCCTCCCCGTCACCGGCGGGCAATCCGGCATCTGGCTGGCCCAGCAGATCGACCCGGACAGCTCCGCCTACAACATCGTGTTCGCGCTCCACCTCCGCGGCGCCGTCGACCTCCACCGCCTCACCGCCGGCGTCCGCCGCGCCCTGGAAGAGGCCGAGTGCCTCCATGTGCGTGTCACCGCCGGGGACGACGGGCCGCGCCAGACCCCCCGTACCGCCGCCTTCGACCTCCCCGTCGTCGACCTGCGCGCCGCCGCCGACCCCGATGAGGCCGCCGCCGCGTGGATCGCCGCCGACCGCGACCGGCCCGTCGACCCGGCCCGGGACCCCCTCTTCGCGCACGCCTTGCTGCGGCTCGCCGACGACCGGGTCCTGTGGTGCCAGCGGTACCACCACATCGTGATCGACGGCGCGGGCGTCGCCCTGATCACCCGGCGCGCCGGCGAGCTCTACACGGCCGCGGGCTCCCAGGACCGGGCTCCCGCGCCCCACGACCGGCCCCTCTCCCGTCTCGTCGCCGCCGACCACGAGTACCGCGCCTCCGAGCGGCACGCCGCCGACCGCGCCTGGTGGCTGGAACGCATGGCAGGCCGTACCGAACCCGTACGGCTCGTCGAGCGGGCCGCCGCCCCCATGACCCGCCGTCTCAGGCGCACCGCCGAGCTGACCCCGGAGACCTTGCGGCGCCTCGACGCCGCCGCCGGACGCGCGGGTGTACGGCCGTCCCGGATCCTGCTCGCCGCCGTCGCCGCCCATCTGCACCGCGCCCGCGGCGAACAGGACCTCGTCCTCGGCCTCGCGGTCGCCGCCCGCGACGACAAGGCCTCCGCGGACATCCCCGGCATGGTCTCCAACATCGTCCCGCTGCGCCTCACCGTCCGACCCGGCACCACGGGCGCCGCGCTCGTCGCCCAGGTGCGCGACACCGCCGCCGACGCCGTCGCCCACGGCCGGTACCGCGCCGAGGAACTCGCCAGGGAACTCGGCCTGGCCGACGGCGTACCGGAACTCGTCGGCCCCACCGTCAACATCCTGCCCCGCACCGGCACCCTGCGCTTCGACGGCCACGAGGCCGAACTGCGCCCGGAATGGCTCGGACCCGTCAGCGACCTCGCGTTCAGCTTCGCCGAGGGTCCCGGCGGCCAGGGCCTCACCGTCCATCTCGACGCGGACGCCGACGTCTGCGACGCGGCCGCGCTCGCGGACCACGAGCGCCACTTCCTCGCCGTGCTGGGCGCCCTCACCGAGGACCTCGACCGCCCCGTGGGCCGCATCGAGCTCACCTCCGGGCCCGAACGCGCCGTGCTGCTCGACCAGTTCGGCACCGCACCGCGCGAGGCGCCCGAGCTGTCCTGGCCGGGGGCCTTCGAGCGCCAGGTCCGCCGCACCCCCGAGGCCGTCGCGCTCGTCTGCGAGGACCGGGAACTCACGTACGCCGCACTCGACGAAGCCGCCGACCGGCTCGCCCGCCTGCTCCGCTCCCGGGGCGTCGGGGCCGAGGACGTGGTGGGCGTGGCCCTGCCCCGCTCACCGGAACTCGTCGTCGCCCTGCTCGCCGTGATGAAGGCGGGCGCCGCCTACCTGCCGCTGGACGCGGACCACCCCCAGGACCGCATCGCCTACATGCTGGCCGACGCCGGGGCACGGACCGTCGTCACCGTGCGCGAGCTCGCCGGAGGGCTCCCGGAGTCCGCCGACACCACCGCGCTGCTGCTCGACGACCCGGCCACCGTGGACGCCCTCGCCGCCCCGGCCGACCCCGAGCCGCTGCCGCCGGTCGGCCTCGACCAGGCCGCGTACGTCATCTACACCTCCGGCTCGACGGGCCGCCCCAAGGGCGTCGTCGTCCCGCACGACGGCGTCGGCAGCCTCATCGCCACCGCCACCGACCGCATCGGCATCACCGCCGAGAGCCGGGTCGTGCAGTTCGCCTCCGTCGGCTTCGACGTGACCGTGTGGGACCTGATCATGTCGCTGTGCGTCGGCGGACGGATCATCGTCGTCCCCGCCGAACGCCGCGTCGCGGGCCCCGCGCTCACCGAGTACATCGCGCGCCACCGCGCCACCCACATGATCCTGCCGCCCTCGCTCGTCTCCGCGCTGCCCCAGGAATGCGAACTCCCGCAGGGCGCGGTGCTCGTCGTCGGCACCGAAGCGGTCCCCGGCGAACTGATCGCCCGCTGGGACGGACGGCTCCGGGTCGTCGTCGCGTACGGCCTCACCGAGGCCACCGTCAACTCCACGCTGTGGATCGCCGACCCCGACCGGCCCGGCCCCGCGCCCATCGGACGACCCGACCCCAACACCCGCGCCTACGTGCTCGACACGGCGCTCCGGCCCGTCCCCGTCGGTACGGAGGGCGAGCTGTACGTCGCCGGGCGCGGCCTCGCACGCGGCTACCTGGGCCGCGAGGGGCTGACCTCGGAGCGCTTCGTCGCCGACCCGTACGGCGCTCCCGGCACCCGGATGTACCGGACCGGCGACCGGGTCCGCTGGGCCGCCGACGGCAACCTGGAGTTCCTCGGACGCGCCGACGGCCAGATCAAGATCCGCGGCCACCGCGTCGAGCCGGGCGAGATCGAGAGCGCCTTCATGGGCTGCCCGGGCATCGCCCAGGCCGCCGTCCTCGCCCGCGAGGACCACCGGGGCGTCAAGCGGCTCGTCGCGTACCTCGTGCCGGAGAGCGCCGACACCGCCGCCGACCCCGACACCGCCGCCGACCCCGACACCGCCCCCGGCGCCGACGCCGTAGCCGCCGCACGCGCGCGCGTGGCGGACGCGCTGCCGGACCACATGGTGCCCTCGGCGGTCGTCGTGCTTGACGGTCCGCTGCCGCTGACCCCCAACGGCAAGCTCGACACCAAGGCCCTGCCCGAGCCCCGCTGGACGTCGCTGACCGGAACCGACACCCCGAGCACCCCCGCCGAGACCGAGCTCGCCGCACTGTTCGCCGAGGTCCTCGGCCTGCCGAAGGTCGGCGTCCACGACAGCTTCTTCGAACTGGGCGGCGACAGCATCATCGCCATCCAGCTCGTCAACCGGGCCCGCCGGGCCGGACTCGCGATCACCCCGCGTGACGTGTTCCGGAACCGGACCGTGGCCGCCCTCGCCAGGACCGCCGGCGAGTCCGCCGCCGCCCCGGCACGGCGGACGGTGGACCTCGACCAGGACGCGCTGCCCGTCTCACCGCTCCAGGAAGGTTTCTTCTTCCACGCGGAGTACGACCACCGGTCCCCGGACCTCTACCTCGTGCAGGAGCTCCTCGACCTCGGCGGCCCCGTCGCACCGGACCGTCTCCGCGACGCGCTCCAACTGCTCCTCGACCGCCACCCGCTGCTTCGCGCCTCGTTCCGCCAGCTGCCCGGCGGCGACGTCGTCCAGCGGCTCGCCGACCGCGTCGACCTCCCGTGGCGGGAGGCCGACACCGCCACGATCCCCCTGGACGACATCCTCCGCGCCGACCGTGCCGAAACGTTCGACCTCGACCGGCCGCCCCTCCTGCGCGCCACCCTCATCAGGGACGGACAGCGCCACCGGCTCCTGCTCACCCTGCACCACATCGTCGCCGACGGCTGGTCGGTCTCCGTCCTGCTGCGGGAGTTGACCGCCGCCTACCGGGGCGCCGAACTGCCCGAGCCGGCGGCCCCGGAGCCGTACCTCTCCTGGTTGGCGGGCCGCGACCGGGACGTCGCCCGCGAGGCCTGGCGGCAGGCGCTCGCCGGCCTCGCCGGCCCCACCCGGCTCCCCATGCTCCCCACGGACGGGGCTCCCCAAGAACCCGCCCGACCCGAGCACGTCGACACCCGGCTGCCCCACGACCTCACCGAGGCGCTGACCGGCTATGCCAGGACGCACGGTCTGACGCTGAGCAGCGTCTTCCACGGCCTGTGGGGTCTGCTGCTCGGCGGCCTCACCGGTGGTCGGGACGTCGTCTTCGGCACCACCGTGTCCGGACGGACGACGGAGGTCCCCGGCCTGGACTCCGCCGTGGGCCTGTTCATCAACACCGTCCCCGCCCGGGTCACCCTGTGCCCCGAGGAGACGCTCACCGCACTCCTCCGCCGTGTCCAGGACGAACACTCCGCCCTCCTCGACCACCAGCACCTCGGACTCGCCGACATCCAGCGGATCGCGGGCGGCGGCGAACTCTTCGACACCCTCGTGGTCTTCGAGAACTACCCGACCGGCGACCTGTCCGCCGCCGATCCGCTCGCCGCCGATCCGCTCGCCGCCGATCCGCTCGTCACCGGCGCAGAGGTCCTCGACGCCGTGCACTACCCGCTCGCGCTCGTCGTCGAGCCCGCCGACAGCGGTCTGCTGCTGCGGTTCAAGCACGACGCGGCCCGCCTCGACCAGGTGACGGTCGCCGTCCTCGCCCACCGGTTCACGGCCCTGCTGCGGACCGTGGTCGCCGAACCCGAGCGCGCCGTCGCCCGCACCGACCTGCTGTCCGCCCGCGAGCGTGAGCACCTCGCCGAGCTCAACGCCACCGCGCACCCGGTTCCCGACGCGACCCTCGCCTCCCTCTTCGCCGCGTGGGTGGCCCGTACCCCCGGCGCCCCGGCCGTCGTCTTCGAGGACACGACCCTCGACTACGCCGAACTCGACCGCAGGGCCGAGGCCCTGGCCCGCCGCCTCCGGGCACGCGGCGCAGGCCCGGAGCAGTACGTCGCCGTCGCGATCCCGCGTTCGGCCGAACTGATGGTGGCGCTGCTCGGAGTCCTCAAGGCCGGTGCCGCCTACCTCCCGGTCGACCTCGACTACCCCGCCGACCGGGTGGCGTTCATGCTCGCCGACTCCGGCGCGCGCCTCGTCGTGACGACCGCCGAGGCCGCCGGGCGGCTGCCCGACGTACCCGACCTGGAGCACCTCTTCGTCGGCGCGGAGGAGTATGGGGAGGAGCGCGAGACCGCCGCTCCCGACACGCCCGTACGGGCTGCGCGCCCCGACCACCCCGCGTACCTCATCTACACCTCCGGCTCCACGGGCCGCCCCAAGGGCGTCGCCGTCACCCACCGGGCCGTCGTGAACCGGCTCGCCTGGATGCAGAGCGCGTACGGGCTGACCGCCGACGACCGGGTCCTCCAGAAGACGCCGTCCAGCTTCGACGTGTCGGTGTGGGAGTTCTTCTGGGCGCTGACCGAGGGCGCGACCGTCGTCCTCGCCCGCCCCGACGGCCACCGCGACCCGGCCTATCTGGCCCGTCTGATGGCAGAGCGGCGCATCACCACGGCGCACTTCGTGCCGTCGATGCTGGCCGCGTTCGTCCAGGTCATGGAGGCCGCACACGCCACTGCCCCCGACTGGGCGGCGGGTCTCCGCCGGGTCTTCTGCAGCGGCGAGGCGCTCGGCGGCGCCGACGCCCGGCGCTGGTGGGAGCTGACCTCCCGCTCCCGGAGCACCCCCGTCCCGCTGCACAACCTGTACGGCCCCACCGAGGCCGCCGTCGACGTCACGTTCTTCCCGTACGAGGGCGGCGACGAGCCGGCCGTGCCGATCGGCCGACCCGTGTGGAACACGCGGCTGCACGTCCTCGACCCGTTCCTCCGCCCCGTACCCGACGGAGTGCCGGGCGAGCTGTACCTCGCCGGCGTCCAGCTGGCCCGCGCCTACCACGACCGGCCGGGCCTGACCGCCGAACGGTTCGTGGCCGATCCGTCCGGGGCACCGGGGGAGCGGATGTACCGCACCGGCGACCTCGTGCGCCGCCGCGCCGACGGTGCCGTCGAGTACCTCGGTCGCACCGACCGCCAGGTCAAGATCCGTGGCAACCGCGTGGAGCCGGGTGAGATCGAGGCCGCCCTCGCCGCGCTCCCCGGCGTGGCCCGCGCGGCCGTCGTCGTCCGCGAGGGCGCCCTCGTCGCCTACGCCGCCCCCGCCCCCGGCGCCGCGCCCACGACCGAGATGCTGCACAGCGCGCTCACCGAAGCGCTGCCCGCCGCCATGGTGCCGAGTGCCGTCGTCGTCCTCGCCGAACTGCCGCTGACCCCCAGCGGCAAGCTCGACCAGAACGCCCTGCCCGCCCCCGAGGCCGCCCCCCGGACGGGCGGCGGCCGCGCGCCCCGCGACGCGCGCGAGCAGGCCCTGTGCGCGATCTTCGACGATGTCCTCGGTGTGCCGGGGACGGGCGTCGACGACGACTTCTTCATGCTCGGCGGCGACAGCCTCAGCTCGATCACCGTCGCCACGCGCGCGCGTGAGAAGGGGCTGACGCTCAGCCCCCGCGACGTGTTCGAGTGCCGCACCCCGGCCGCGCTCGCGGCCGCCGCGAGCCGCACCGACGGGGACTCCGCCGCTCTCCGTACACCCGACCCGTCCGACACCCCCGAGGTACCCGTGCACCCAGAAGGCGTGACCGTCTCCGCCTCCGACGCCGGGCAGGCCGCCGCCGCCCTCCAGGCCGTCCTCGCGCTCCAGCAGCAGTCGGGCGCCGCCGTCGACCCCGCCCTGAAGGCCCTGCTCGACCAGCTGACCGCCGCCGCGCCGCCGCCACCGGAGCCGGCACCCGAAGCCCCCGCCCCCCTGGGCGGGCCGGACCTCACCCCCGAGGAGACCGCACGGGTCCACGCCGCCGCGGGGCTCCCCGTCGCGGACATCTGGCCCCTCTCCCCGCTCCAGGAGGGCATGTACTTCCACGCCACCTACGACGCCGGCGACGCACTCGACGTCTACCAGTCGCAGGAGACCCTGGACCTCGACCGCCGGATCGACGCCGACCGGCTGCGCGCCGCCTGCCGCACCCTCCTCGACCGCAACACCGGACTGCGCGCCGGGTTCACCAGCGACGGCCTGCCCCGCCCCGTGCAGTTCATCGTCGACGGCGCCGAGATCCCCCTCGTCGAGGCCGACCTGTCCGGTCTCCCCGCCGACGAGCAGCGGGCCCGGACCGAGGAGCTGCTCGCCGCCGACCGCAGGCAGCGCTTCGACCTGTCCGCCGCGCCGCTCTGCCGCCTGCTCCTCATCCGGCTCGGCGACGGCCGGGACCGGCTCGTCGTCACCCACCACCTCATCCTCTGGGACGGCTGGTCCGCCTGGCTGTTCCTCGAGGAGCTGTTCACCCTGTACGAGCGGGCCGGTGACCCCACCGGCCTCCCGCTGCCCGGCTCGTACCGCGACCACCTCGCCTGGCTGGACGCACAGGACACCGCCGTCGCGCTCGACGCCTGGCGCGCGGCGCTCGCCGGCTTCGACGAGCCGACGCTGCTCGCCCCGACCGGCCGCGACACCGGCCCGGTCATCCCGGTGGACTTCGACGCCCTCCTCAGCCAGGAGGCCGGCGACCGGCTGCGGGCGGCCGCCCGCCGGCACGGCCTCACCGTGAACACCGTCCTCAACGCGGCCTGGGCCCTCGTCCTCTCGGCGATGACCGGCCGTGGTGACGTCGCGTTCGGCACGGCGGTCGCGGGCCGCCCGGCGGACGTCCCTAACGTCGCCGGCATCATCGGCATGTTCCTGAACACGATCCCCGCCCGGGTCGCCCTCACCCCCGACGAGCCCCTGCTCGACCTGCTGCGCCGGATGCAGTCCGAGCGCGCGGCCGTCATGCCGTACGAGTACGTGGGCCTCGGCACCCTCCAGCAGGAGTCCGGCCACCGCAGGCTCTTCGACACCCTCTTCGTGCTCCGCTCGGCCGACGGCGAGGACCGGGCCGCGGCGCTCCGCGAGCGGCACGGCATCACCGGCGTGACCAACGTGGACGGCACCCACTTCCCGCTCACGCTCATCGCCACGCCCGGAACCCGGCTGCGGATCACCCTGGCGGCCAGGCCCGACCTCTTCGACGCCGAGGCCGCCACCACGATCCTCACCCGGTTCGCCACGGTCCTCGACCGACTCGGTGAAGCCCTCGACGGACCTGCCGCCGGCACCGCCCGGACCGCCGGCATCGACCTGCTGCTCCCCGCCGAACGCGCCGCCCTGGCCACCGGCCGTGAGGCCACCCGCGAGCCGGTGCCGGACGAGACCGTCGCCGACATGCTGACCGCCCAGGTCGCCCGTACCCCCGACGCGGTCGCCCTCGTCTTCGGTGACCGGGCCCTCACGTACGCCGAACTCGACGCGCACGTCAACCGGCTCGCCCGGCTGCTGCTCGCCCGGGGCGCGGGACCCGAGAAGGTCGTGGCACTCGCGCTGCCCCGGTCCATCGACATGGTCGCCGCCCTCTTCGCCGTCCTGCGGACCGGCGCCGCGTACCTGCCGCTCGACCTCGACCACCCCGCCGACCGGCTGCGGCTCATGGCCGAGGACACGGGACCGCTCTGCCTCGTCTCCACGACCGCCGTCGCCCCCACCCTGCGGCGCGAGGACGACCCCGTCGCCCCCGAACTCCTCCTCGACGACCCGGCCGTGCTCGCCGAGCTCGCCGCGCTGTCCGGCGACGGGATCAGCGACGCCGAACGGCCCGCGTTCGCCCACGGAGTGCCGGACCGGCTGGAGTTCCCGGCGTACGTCATCTACACGTCCGGCTCCACCGGCCGCCCCAAGGGCGTCGTCACCCCCTACCGGGGACTGACGAACATGCAGCTCAACCACCAGAAGGAGATCTTCGACCCGGCGATCGCCTCCGCCGGCGGCCGGCGTCTGCGCATCGCGCACACCGTCTCCTTCGCCTTCGACATGTCGTGGGAGGAACTGCTCTGGCTCGTCGAGGGCCATGAGGTCCACGTCTGCGACGAGGACCTCCGCCGCGACGCCGAAGCACTCGTCGCCTACTGCGACGCCCACCGCGTCGACGTCGTCAACGTGACGCCCACCTACGCCCAACTCCTCATCGAGCAGGGCCTCCTCGACCAGGACGAGGCCGCCGGGAAGCACCGGCCCGCCCTCGTCCTCCTCGGCGGCGAGGCCGTCTCCGACACGGTCTGGAGCGAGCTGCGGGACACTGAGGGCACGTACGGCTACAACCTCTACGGCCCCACCGAGTACACGATCAACACGCTCGGCGGCTCCACCACCGAGAGCGCCACACCCACCGTCGGCAGGCCCATCCGCAACACCCGCGCCCATGTCCTCGACGCCATGCTGAGGCCCGTCCCGCCCGGCTGCCCCGGCGAGCTGTACATCGCCGGCGCCGGCCTGGCCCGCGGCTACCACGACCGGGCCGGGACGACCGCGGAACGCTTCGTGGCCGATCCGTTCGGCGCGCCCGGCGAGCGCATGTACCGCACCGGCGACCTCGTACGGCAGCGCCCCGACGGCCTCCTCGACTTCCTCGGCCGCACCGACGACCAGGTCAAGATCCGCGGCTACCGCATCGAACTCGGCGAAATCTCCACGGCCCTGTCCGCGCACCCCGAGGTCGCCCACGCGGCCGTCGTCGTCCACGAGACCGCGGGCACCAAGCGCCTGGTCGGCTACGTCGTACCGGAAGAGGACGCGCTCGTACGGGAGGAGGACGCGCTCGTTCGGGACGAGGACGACCGGCCCGACGACGCACTCGTCCAGCGTCTCCGCGACCACCTCAAGTCCCTGCTGCCCGACTACATGGTCCCGGCCGCCCTCGTCACCGTCCCCACCCTCCCCCTGACCGTCAACGGCAAGCTCGACGTCAAGGCCCTGCCCGCCCCCGACCTCACCGGCACGGGCGGGGGCCGCGCCCCCCGCACCCCGCAGGAGGAGACCCTGTGCGGGCTCTTCGCGGAGGTCCTCGGCCTGCCCGAGGGCAGCGTCGGCATCGACAGCGACTTCTTCGACCTCGGCGGCCACTCGCTCCTCGCCACCCGGCTCGTCAGCCGGGCCCGTACCGCGCTCGACGCCGAACTCGCGATCCGCGACCTGTTCGAGGCGCCCACCGTCGCCGAACTCGTGGAACGCGCGACCGCCTCACGCGGCTCCGCCCGCCCGCCGCTCGTCGCGGCCGAACGCCCCGACGAGCTGCCGCTCTCCCACGCCCAGCAGCGCCTCTGGGTCATCCAGCAGATCGAGTGCACCTCCGCCGCGTACAACTTCCCGCTGGTCATGCGGCTGCGCGGCACCTTCGACGGGGAGGCCTGGCGGGCCGCCCTCGCCGACGTGACCGACCGCCACGAGGCCCTGCGGACGCTGTTCACCGAGCGCGACGGGCAGGCGTACCAGCGGATCCTGCCCACCGGCTCGGCCGCCCCGGTCGTGGAGCACCTGCGCGCCACCGAGGACGAGGTGCCCGGCATCGTGGACGCCGCCGTCCGGCGGCCCTTCGACCTCGCCGCCGAACTGCCCATCCGCGCCACCGTCGTGGAGGTTGCGCCCGACGAGCACGTCGTCGTGCTGCTGCTCCACCACATCACCACCGACGAGTGGTCCGACCGCCCCTTCCTGCGCGACCTCACCACCGCCTACACGGCCCGACTCGACGGCGCCGCACCCCCCTGGGAGCCGCTGCCCGTCCAGTACGCCGACTACGCCCTCTGGCAGCAGCGGCTCCTCGGCGACCCCGCCGACGCGGCGAGCCTCGCCGCGCGGCAGCTGGAGCACTGGCGGACGGCCCTGGCCGGCGCCCCCGAGGAACTCGACCTGCCCACCGACCGGCCCCGGCCCGCCCGCCCGGCGTTCACCGGCGCCGAGACCGACATCGTCTTCGACCCCACCGTCCACGAGGGCCTCAGGCGGCTCGCCCGGGACACCGGCGCCAGCATGTTCATGGTGGTCCACGCGGCCGTCGCCGCCCTCCTCCACCGCCTCGGCGCGGGCACCGACATCCCCCTCGGCGCGCCCATCGCCGGACGCGGTGACGAAGCCCTGGACGATCTCGTCGGTTTCTTCGTCAACACCCTGGTCCTCCGCACCGACCTCGGCGGCGACCCCAGCTTCACCGAGCTGCTCGCCCGGGTCCGCGCGACCGACCTCGCCGCCTTCTCGCACGCGGACGTGCCGTTCGAGGCGGTCGTCGAGAAGCTCAACCCGACCCGCTCCCTCTCCCGGAACCCGCTGTTCCAGGTCATGGTCGGCCATCACGCCCGTACGGACGACACCCTGCGCCTGCCCGGACTCCGGGCCGACTTCCTGCCGCACCGGATCGGCACCGCCAAGTTCGACCTCGTGTTCAGCTTCACCGAGCACACCACCGCCGACGGCTCGGGCGACTCGCTCGGCTGCCGCCTGGAGTTCTCCACCGAACTCTTCGACCAGGAGACCGCCGAGCACATCGGCGACCGCCTCCGCAGGCTCGTCGAAGCCCTCGTCGCGGCCCCCGATCAGCCGCTGTCCCGGGCCGTGATCCTCACCGACGCGGAACACCGGCTCGTCCTCGAAGGCTTCAACGGGCCGCCCCGCGACGTCGACGAGGAGACCCTGCCGGCGCTCTTCGCCCGCCGGGTCGCCGAGCATCCCGAAGCGGTCGCCGTCGTCGACCGCTCCCGCTCGGTGACGTACGCCCAGCTCGACGCCCGCGCCAACCGCCTCGCCCGGCTGCTCGCCGCCCGCGGTGTAGGAGCCGAGAGCGTCGTCGGCGTGGCCGTGCCGCGCTCGGTGGACATGGTCGCCACGGTCCTCGCCGCCCTGAAGCTGGGCGCCGCGTTCCTTCCGCTCGACCTCGTCCACCCGGGCGACCGCCTCGGCTACATGATCGAGAACTCGGGCGCGGCCGTCGTCGTCGGGACCGAGCCCGTCGCCGGCAAGATCCCGGACGTGCCCGGCGTCCCGGTGCTCCTGCTCGACGCGCCCGACACGGCCGCCGCCCTCGACGCACTGCCCGGGACGCCCCCGCCCGGCGGCCCGGCCGGGCTCGACCAGGCCGCGTACGTCATCTACACGTCCGGCTCCACCGGCCGCCCCAAGGGCGTCGTCGTCCCCCACGAGGGCATCGCCAGCCTCGTCGCCACCGCCGTCGACCGGATGGGCCTGCAACACGACAGCCACGTCCTCCAGTTCGCGTCCATCGGCTTCGACGTCTTCGTCTTCGAACTCGCCATGGCGCTCTGCCACGGCGGACGGCTCGTCCTCATCACCGACGAGGCCCGCGTCGCCGGACCGGCCCTCACCGACTTCCTCGCCGACCAGCGGATCACCCACATGATCCTGCCGCCGTCCCTGGTGTCGGCACTGCCCGCCGACTGCCGACTGCCCGAGGGATCGACCGTCCTCGTCGGCACCGAGACCGTCCCGCCGGACCTCTTCGAACGCTTCGGCGCCACGGCCGACCTGATCTGCGCGTACGGACTCACCGAGGCGACCGTCAACTCCACCCTGTGGCCGGCCCGCGAGCACGGCGGCCGCGCCACCGGCCGGGTGCCGATCGGCCGCCCGGACCCCAACACCCGCGCTTACGTCCTCGACGAGCACCTGCGCCCCGCGCCGCCCGGCGTGGTCGGCGAGCTGTACGTGGCCGGGCGCGGCCTCGCCCGCGGCTACCTCGGGCAGGCCGGGCTCAGCGCGCAGCGGTTCGTCGCCGACCCGTACGGCGCACCCGGCAGCCGCATGTACCGCACCGGCGACCGCGCCCGCTGGCGCGCCGAC
Organism: Streptomyces sp. NPDC002773; assembly: GCF_040295605.1. Taxonomy (NCBI): domain Bacteria; kingdom Bacillati; phylum Actinomycetota; class Actinomycetes; order Kitasatosporales; family Streptomycetaceae; genus Streptomyces; species Streptomyces sp. NPDC002773. The sequence continues at coordinate 137,703 of NZ_JBEOVO010000011.1, read as the reverse complement.
GGGAACCTCGACTTCCTCGGCCGGGTCGACACCCAGGTGAAGATCCGCGGCTTCCGCATCGAACTGGGCGAGATCGAGGCCGCCTTGGCCGGGCACCCGTCCGTCGCGCAGGCCGCCGTACTGCCCGACCGCGACGGCGACATCGTCCGCCTCGTCGGTTACGCGGTACCCGAGCCGGGCGCGGGTACGGGGAAGGGCGCAGGCCCGCAGCCGGGCCTCGACCCGCAGGAGCTGCGCGCCCACGTCGCCGCGCTGCTCCCCGAGTACATGGTCCCCGCCCTGATCGTCCCGCTCGACGGCCCCCTGCCGCTCACCCCGAACGGCAAGCTCGACCACAAGGCGCTGCCCGCGCCCGACTGGTCCGCCATGACCGGCGACGCACGACCCGCGACGGAGACCCAGGCACGGATCGCCGAACTGTTCTGCGAGATCCTCAAACTCGACGGCGTCGGCGTGCACGACAGCTTCTTCGCCCTCGGCGGCCACTCCATGGCCTCCATGCGGCTCCTGGGGCGTATCCGCGCCGAGTTCGGTGTCGAACTGAGCATCCGCGACGTCTTCGACGCACTGACCGTCGCCGGCATCGCGGGCAAGCTGGAAAGCGCCTCCGCCGCGCGACCGGCCCTGCGCGCCGCCGACGACCCGGCCGCCGACCGACCGGCCGCCGAAGGCCCGGCCGTCGACGGCGCCGACCTGCCGGCGGCCCCGGTCCAGGGCTGGCAGTGGCAGGCGTACCGGCGGAGCCCCGGCTTCGACCACGCCCTGGTCCTGCGCTCGCCCGGCGGCCTCGACGCCGACGCGCTCGCGGCGGCACTCGACGACGTGACCACCCGCCACGAACCCCTCCGCACCGCCTTCGCCGAACGCGACGGGGACCTGGTCCGCCGTACCGTCGCGGCCCCGGCCCTGACCGTGGAGGACGGCGTCGCGGACCTGGACGCCCGTCTGGCCGAACTCGCCGCCGCCGCACCGGACCTGGAGACGGAGGCCCCCCTCAGGGCACGGCTGCTCACCGGCACCGGCGGCGCCCAGGCGGTCCTGCTCACCCCGCACTACCTGGCGGTCGACGAGTGGTCGGTGGTCCCGCTGCTCCGCGACCTCACCACGGCGTACGGCGCCCGCACCGCCGGCCGGGCGCCCGACTGGCCGGCGCTCCCGGTCACGTACAGCGACTACGCCCGCTGGGCGCGCGAGGTCCTCGGCGACCTCACCGATCCCGACAGCCGGGGCGGCCGCCAACTCGCCTACTGGCAGCGGACGCTCAAGGACGCGCCGCGCGAGCTCGCCCTGCCGGCGGAGGCCGGGGCGGCCGTCGCCGCCCAAGTCGGCCGCCGCGCCGCGGGAGTCGTCGAGTTCGTCCTCGACGAGCAGCTCCACGCCGACGTGGACCGGCTGGCGCGCACCACCGGCACCAGCATGTTCATGGTGCTGCACGCGGCCTTCGCGGCGCTGCTCACCGCCCATGGCGCCGGCACCGACCTGCCCATCGGCACGATGGTCGCCGGCCGCGACGACGAGCAGCTCACCGAGCTCGTCGGCTGCTTCCTCAACACGGTCCTGCTGCGCACCGACACCGCCGGTGACCCGACCTTCGCCCAGCTCCTGACCCGGGTACGGGAGACCACGCTGAGCGCACTGGACCGGCAGGAGGTGCCCTTCGACGAGGTGGTCCGGGCGGCCGGGCTGCGGCCGGAGGGCCCGCAGGTGATGGTCGTCCACCACGAGCAGGCGGACCTGGAGCGGCTCGAGGGCGGTGTGGGCGCGCTCCAGGCCCTGCCCACCGGATCGACGCGGGCGGACCTGACCCTCGGCTTCCATGAGCCCCGTGGCGACGGGCCCGTGCACTGCGCGCTGACCCACGCGACGGACCGGCTCGGCGCGGAGAGGGCCCGCGGGCTCGCCGAGGAACTCCAGACCCTGCTGCGCACCGTGACAGCCGACTCCGGACAGCCCCTGTCCCAGCTGTTCGGCGCGACACACCTGACACCCGTGACACACAAGAGGAGTGAGAACGCATGAGCACCAACCCGTTCGAGGACCCGCAGGGCCGCTTCCTGGTTCTGGTCAACGACGAGAACCAGCACTCGCTGTGGCCCTCCTTCGCCGAGGTCCCCGCCGGCTGGCGGACCGTGTTCGGCGAGGACACCCGCGAGGGCTGCCTGGCCTATGTGGAGTCCCACTGGACGGACCTGCGCCCGGCGAGCCTCATCGCGGCGCAGGACTGACCCACCGGCGGACAGCCGAAGGGGGCGGCACGACGCAATGTCGTGCCGCCCCCTTCCCGCGTGCGCGGGAGCCCTCAGCGGGCCGGTGAGACGGGGACGTCCGCGTCCGGGGACGGATGCGGCACCTTCTCCCCGGGGTCCCGGCGGCTGGCGGACCAGGCGGCCCACAGGTCGGCGTACCGGCCGCCCGCCGCCACCAGCTCCTCGTGCGTGCCGGTCTCCACCACACGGCCCTGATCCAGGACGACCACCCGGTCGGCAGCCGCCGCCTGCGGCAGCCGGTGCGCGACGAGCAGACCCGTACGCCCCTCGAGGGCGCGGGCGGCCGCCTCCTCCAGGACCCGGGCACCGGCGCTCCCCGCGTCGGCGGTGGCCTCGTCGAGGATCGCGATGGGCGGGTCCGCGAGCACGAGCCGGGCCAGCGCGAGATGCTGCGCCTGCGTCACCGTCAGCCGGTGCCCGCCCTCGCCGACGACCGTGTCCAGGCCCTCGGGCAGCGCTCGCGCCCACTCCAGGGCCCCGACCCGGTCGAGCGCCGCGTGCAGGGCCGCGTCGTCGGCGTCGGGCCGGGCCAGGCGCAGGTCGTCCGCGAGGGTCCCGGCGAACACGTGCACCTCCTGGCTGATGAGCGCCACCGCGCGGCGGACCCCGGCCGGGCCCAGCTCCCCGGCGTCGACCCCGCCGAGCCTGATCGAACCCCCGGTGGGGCTGTGGACGCCCGCGACGAGCTTGGCCAGGGTGGTCTTGCCGGCCCCGCTCGCGCCCACCAGGGCCACCCGCTCCCCGCTGCGCACCGTGAGGTCGACCGCGTGCAGCACGGGCGCCCCGGAGCCGTACGCGTGGCTGAGCGCGGACACCTCGACCGAACCGTCCGCGAGGGTGTGGTGCCCGCTGGGCACCCGCTCCGCCGGGAGGTCCGACACACCGACCAGGCGGGCGAAGCTCGCCCCCGCCGACTGGGCGTCGTCCAGGAGGAACAGGGTCGCGTTGATCGGGTTGAAGAGGCTGTGGAAGTACAGCGCGGCGGCCGTCGCCGTACCGATGCTGACCGAGCCGTTGTCGACCAGGACGAAGCCGGTCGCGAGCATCGCGGCGAGCCCGATGAACTCGGCGAGGTTGAGCCGCGAGAAGAACCCGGTGACGATGTGGATGCCCCGCAGCCCCAGGTCGCGCGCCGCCTCGGACCGCCGCTCCAGGAGGTCCGCGTGCGTGCCGTTCAGCCGGAAGGCTCGTACGGTACGGACTCCGCCGACGCTGTCGAGCAGCTGGTGCTGCAACGCGCCGGTCGCGATCCGGTGCTCGCCGTACACGGGGGCGGCGCGGCGCAGGTACCAGCGCACCGAAAGCGCCTGCACCGGGGCCGCGAGCAGCGCCGCGAGGAGGAACCGCCAGTCGAGGACGGCGAGTCCGACGAACGTCAGCAGGATCGTCAGGGCGGAGCGGCTGAACTCGGGCAGCGCCTGCCGCACCGACTTCCCGATCATCGACACGTCGCTGGTGACCCGGGAGACCAGGTCGCCCGAGCCGGCCGCCTCGACGCGGTCGAGCGGCAGCCGCAGCGCCCGCTCGATGAACTGCTCCCGCAGGGCCGCGAGTACGGTCTCGCCGAGCCTGGCCACGAGGGTGCTGCCGACGGTGGCGGCCGCGCCGCGCGCGACCGCGACGACGACGAGCAGCACCAGCGGGAGCGTCAGGGCGGGGGCGCCCTTCCGGTCCACCACGAGGTCGACGATGTGCCCGAGCAGGGGAGCGGTGAGCAGTCCGATGGCCGTTCCGGCGACCAGGACGGTGATCGCCGCGGCGGCGAGGAGCCGGTGGCCGCGCAGCATGGCGCGGAGCGCCGCGAGGGACTCGGCGCCGGTGGCGGTCGGCAGGAGCACCCGGTCCTGGCGGGTTCCGCTCATGGTCTCTTCCGTCCCTCTCGTACGGCCTTCGGTGGCCTGTTCCCGACCCTCGGCCTGCTCCCGGCCCTCGGGCTTCGTCTCCTCGGCGGGGGTCATGCCAGCACCGCCGCTCGGTACGTCGCGTCGGTGGCGAGGAGTTCGGTGTGGTGGCCGGCGGCCCGTACGGCGCCGTCCTCCAGGACCACCACCCGGTCGGTCACCGCCAGGAGCGCGGGGCTCGTGGTGACCAGGACCGTGGTGCGGTCGCGGCGGACCTCACGCAGCCGGGCCGCGATACGGGACTCGGTCACGGTGTCCACGGCGGTCGTCGGATCGTGCAGGACGAGCACCGGCCGGTCGGCGGCGAGCGCCCGCGCGAGCGCGACGCGCTGGCGCTGGCCGCCCGAGAGCGACCGCCCGCGCTCAGCGAGCAGGGTGTCCCCGCCGTCGGGAAGGAGCCGGGCGACGTCGTCGGCGGCCGAGGCCCTGAGGGCCCGCTCGACCGCGCCGGTGCCGTCGTCGGTCCCGGCCCCGGCCCGGACGTTGTCGAGCAGCGTGCTCTCGAACAGGTCGGCGTCGTGGTGGGCGACCAGGACCACCCGGCGCAGCGCGTCGGGATCGAGCGAGGTCAGGGGCGCGCCGTCGAGCTCCACCGCGCCCTCGGCGGGGTCGGCCTCCCGGGCCAGACAGACGAGGAGGTCGTGGGCGGCGGCCGGGTCTCGGGTGACGACCCCGGTCAGGCTGCCGGCCGGCAGGTCGAGGTCCACGCCCCGGAGCGCGCCGAACGTCACCCCGCGCAGTGCGAGGCGGCCTCCGGCGGCCGGGCCTTCCGGTACGTCGTCGCCGTCCGCGACGGTGACGGGCGAGGCGAGCACCTCGGCGATCCGCCGGGCCGACGCCCGGCCCTGCGCGAGTTCGGCGTTGACGTAGGTGAGCAGTTGGAACGGGCCGAGGAGGAACTGGGCGAGGCCCACGGCGGCCACCAGGTCACCGACGCTGATGGTGCCGTCCATCGCGAGATACGCGCCGACGACGGCGATCACGGCGATGAAGACCCCGGTGAGCGCGAGGACCGCGCCCTCGTGCCCGGCCCGGCTGCGGGCCGCGCGCAGCGCGGCGGACAGCGAGTCCTGGCTCGTGGTGCGGTAGCGGGCGACGGCCGCGGACTCGGCGCCCATGCCCTTGAGGACCCGCAGGCCCGAGACCAGGTCGGCGGCGACGCCGGAGGCGTGGGCGGCGCGTTCCTGCTCGGTCTCGCTGCGCCGTTCGAGCGGTCGGCTGATGCGGTGCCCGAGCCAGAGGAGGGGCGGGATGCCGAGCAGGACGAGCAGGCCGAGCGGGACGGAGATCCGGAGGAGGGCGACGGCGCTGATCACGAGTGCGGCGACGGCCGACACGCCGTACGAGATGACGGTGGCCACCGAGCCCACCCGGCGGGCGTCGTTGGTGGCGATGCTGGTCAGCGCGCCGGGGAGCCGGTTCGCGTCCGCGCCGCCCCGCGGGTGGAGCACCCGCGCGGCCAGGTCGAGCCGGAGCCGGTGCGCGGCGAGTTCGCCGCCGCCCTCGGTGATCCGGGCGCTGGTGCGGTAGCAGGTCGACAGGACCAGGAAGAGCACCGCGAGGACGAGTAGCAGGCGCAGGAGCGCGTCGGAGGATCCGGTCGCCACCGCCGTGTCGATGGTGGCGCCGATGACCACCGGCACCAGGGCCTCGCAGCCCTGGTGGGTCATGCCGAGCAGGGATGCCGCGATCACACGGCGGCGTTGTCCCCTGATCGCTTGGCGGAGGACAAGTCCCCCCGTCGGTCCGCCCGTTGGCATGTGACTCCTTCACGGAGGTGAGACGAATGGTTAGGTAAGCCTACTCTGATCACACGCATTGACCACGGGGTACGGTTCGGTTAGCCTCACCTAAGTCGTGATCCGCTGGGCGCCCGTGCGCCGTGGGCTCTCGCCGTACATCTGAACCGCCGCCAGGGGGAGTTGTCGTTGTCCGTCGAATCCCGGATGGTGTCGGTGACGGGACAGCCGCCCGAGGGGCATCCCGCGGAGAAGGCCCCCGACCCGGCCGCGCCGCCGCGGACGGGTCGCGGCGGGACGGCGTTCCGGAGCTTAGGACTGGTCCTGGCCCTCGCCGCCCTCGTCCTCGTGGGTCTCCTCAGCGTCTGGGTGGGCACCCGGGGGATCCCCTTCACCGCCACCTGGAACGTCCTGTGGAACCCGGACGGCTCGGAGACGTCGGTGATCATCCACGACTACCGCATCCCCCGGACCCTCCTCGGCCTGCTCGTCGGCACGGCCCTCGGCCTCGCCGGCGCCCTGATGCAGGCCCTCACGCGCAACCCGCTCGCCGACCCCGGCATGCTCGGCGTCAACCTGGGCGCCTCCGCCGGCGTGGTGGTGGCCATCGCCTTCTTCGGCGTCGCGGCGCCGCTCGGCTACGTGTGGTTCGCCCTCGCGGGCGCCGCCGCCGCGTCCGTCGGTGTCCACTTCCTCGGCTCCTCCGGCCGGAAACTCGCCTCCCCCGAGCGGCTCGTCGTCGCGGGCGCCGCCGTGACCGCCGTCCTCTACGCCTTCAACTGGGCGATCCTGCTGCTCAACCCGAGGGCCTTCGACCAGTTCCGCTTCTGGACCGTGGGCTCCCTCGCGGGCCGCTACCACGACATCGTCCTGATGACCCTGCCGTTCGTCGGCGTGGGCCTCGTCATCGCCCTCGTCCTCGCCCCGTCCCTGAACGCCCTCGCCATGGGCGACCAGATGGGCCGCGCCCTCGGCGTGAACGTCGGCCGGACCCGCGCCCTGGGCGCCGTCGCCGTGATGCTCCTGTGCGGGGCCGCCACCGCCGCCGCCGGACCGATCGGCTTCGTGGGCCTCGCCGTACCGCACATCGCCCGGTTCGTCGTCGGCCCCGACCAGCGCTGGGTGTTCGCGTACTCGATGCTGATCGCACCCGTCCTGCTCATCGGCTCGGACATCATCGGCAGGGTCCTCGGCGCCCCCGGCGAGGTGCAGGTCGGCATCGTCACCGCGTTCATCGGCGCCCCCCTGTTCATCGCCCTGTGCCGTCGCCGAAAGCTGGTCATGCTGTGACCGCCGTACGGGCCGAGAAGGCCCCCGACCGCCCCCGCGTCGTCAGCGGCCGGGTCGTCCGGACCCGGGCCGGAGGCATCTCCCTGCTGGTCCGGAGCCGTACCGTCGCCGCCACCGCGGCCCTCCTCGTCACGCTCGTCGCCACCATGGGCGTCACCCTGACCACCGGCGACTTCGACCTGACCGTGGGGGAGGTCTACCGGGCCCTCACCGGCCAGGACACCGGAATCGCCGACTTCGTCGTCAACACCCTCCGCATGCCGCGCCTCCTCACCGCGCTGTGCGTCGGCGCGGCCCTCGCCGTCAGCGGCGCCATCCTGCAGAGCATCACCGGCAACCCCCTCGGCAGCCCCGACATCATCGGCTTCACCAACGGCTCCGCCGCAGGCGCCCTGTTCGTCATCGTCGTGGTGCACGGCAGCATGGCGCAGATCGCGCTCGGCGCGCTGATCGGCGGCCTCGCCACGGCCCTCGCCGTCCACCTCCTCATGCTCGGCCGGGGCATCCAGGGCTTCCGGCTCGTCGTCATCGGCATCGGCGTCAGCGCCCTGCTCCTCGCCGTCAACTCGTACCTGATCACCCGCGCCACCTTCCAGGAAGCCCTGGAGGCGCAGGCCTGGCTGATCGGCAGCCTGGGCAACCGGCTCTGGACACACGCCCACGCCATCGGCCTCGCCGTCGCCGTCCTGCTGCCCCTCGCCTTCTTCCTCTCCCGCCGCCTCTCCATGGTCGAGATGGGCGACACCACCGCCATGGCCCTCGGCGTCGACGTGACACGCACCCGCACCGTCCTGCTCGTGATCAGCGTCGCCCTGGCCGCGTTCGCCACCGCCGTCACCGGCCCCATCTGGTTCATCGCCCTGGCCGCGCCCCAGGTGGCCCGCAGACTCGCCCGGTCGTCCGGGCCCGCACTGGTGCCGTCCGCCCTCATGGGCGCGGTCATGCTCGCCCTCAGCGACCTCGCCGTGCAGCGTCTCTTCGCCCCCGCGCTCCTCCCGGTCGGCACGGCGACCGGCTGCGTCGGCGGGCTCTACCTCATCTGGCTACTGGTCTCCGAGTCGCGAAAGAGCCGCGCATGACAGCAACGAACCGTCCGGCCTCCCGCCTGCGCGCCGAGAACCTGACCCTCTCGTACGACCAGCGGACCGTGGCGACCGACCTCGCCGTCGAGATCCCCGACCGCTCCTTCACGGTCATCATCGGACCGAACGCCTGCGGCAAGTCCACGCTGCTCACCGCCCTCGCCCGAATGCTCAAGCCACGGGCCGGACAGGTCTACCTGGACGGCGCCGCCATCGCCTCGTACCGCTCCCGAGAGGTCGCCCGCCGGCTCGGCCTCCTCCCGCAGTCCTCCACCGCCCCCGGCGGCATCACGGTGGGCGACCTCGTCGCCCGCGGCCGGTATCCGCACCAGGGCCTCCTGAAGCAGTGGTCCGCCGACGACGAGGCGGCCGTGGTGGAGGCGATGCGGCAGACCGGCGTGCTCGACCTCGCCGACCGGCCCGTCGACGACCTGTCCGGAGGCCAGCGCCAGCGCGTCTGGCTCTCCATGGTCCTCGCCCAGCAGACCTCGATCCTGCTCCTCGACGAGCCGACCACCTTCCTCGACATCGCGCACCAGGTCGAGGTCCTCGACCTGTGCGCCGAACTCCACGCCCGCAAGGGCCACACGATCGTGGCGGTCCTGCACGACCTCAACCAGGCCTGCCGCTACGCCACGCACCTCATCGTGATGCGCCCCGGCGGGGTGATCGCGGCCGAGGGCGACCCGTCGACCGTCATGACCGCGGAGCTGGTCGAGGACGTGTTCGGCCTGCCCTGCCGGATCATCGACGACCCGGAGACCGGTACTCCTCTGATGGTCCCGGCGGCGCCCAGGCGATACGAGCCGACCGGCGCCGCACCGGACCCGGTCGCGGAAGACGCCCCTGGTACGGCGATGGCCGAGACCTCCTGAAACAGCGACAGGGATCGGACTGCCCATGCTCTGTACGAGGCTGACGAACGCGCGCTTTCTCACCATGGACCCGGACCGCCCCGTCGCCCACGACCTCGGCATCTGGCGCGGACGGATCGTGGGCCTCGACGAGGAGGTGACCGCGCTGCCCGCCCGCGAGGTCGTCGACCTCCAGGGCGCCACCGTGCTCCCCGGCTTCATCGACAGCCATGTCCACCTGGCCTGGGCGGGACTGAAGGCGGCCACCCCGAGCATCGCGCCCTGCGAGCGCGTCGAGGACGTACTCGCCGTCGTCGCGGACGCCGCCTCCCGCGCGGCCGGGCCCGGAGTCTGGGTGGACATCGCGGGCTACGACCAGCGGGCCCTGGGGCGCCACCTCACCGCCGCGGAACTCGAACGGGTCAGCCGGGGCCGCAGAATCTTCCTCATGCACGACTCGGGCCACGCCTGCGTCGTGAACAGGGCAGTCCTCGACCTGCTCCCGGCCGAGATCCCCCACCAGGACGGGTTCCTGGCGGAGAGCGCCATGACCGCCGTACGACAGCTCCGACTCCCGTACTCCCAGGGGGAACTCGCCGACGCGATCGAACGCGCAGGCCGCGCCTGCCTCGCCGAAGGGATCACCGCCTGCGCCGAAGCGGGCATCGGCGGCGGCCTCCTCGGTCACAGCCCCGTCGAACTCGGTGCCTACCAACTCCTCAGGGACCAGGGCCGACTGCCCCTCCGGGTCCAGCTCATGGCCGCGGGCGACACCCTGCGCCCGCGTGCCTCCCACCGCGACGACGGCATCCCGCGCGCCCTCGACCTCGGCCTCCGTACCGGCTTCGGCGACGACTGGCTCTCCATCGGCGCCCTCAAGATCTACACCGACGGCGGCATGATGGCCCGTACGGCGGCGCTCACCGACCCGTACGAGGGCATGTCCCACACCGGCCAGTTCCAGGACGACCCGGAGCGGATCGCGGACCTCGTCGTCGACGGCCACCTCGCCGGCTGGCAGCTCGCCGTCCACGCCATCGGCGACCGCGCCGCCGACCTCGCCCTCGACGCCCTGGAGCGGGCCCAGCGGCTACGGCCACGGCCGGCGGCCCGGCACCGGGTGGAACACGCGGGCCTGATCCGCCCGGACCAGCTGCCCCGCTTCGCCCGGCTCGGCGTCAGCGCCGTGGTCCAGCCCAACTTCCTCCGCTACTTCGGCGACGACTACGCGGACGTCATGGGGGAGCGGCGGGCGCCCTGGATGTACCGGGGCCGGGGATTCCTCGACCACGGCGTCACCCTCGTCGGCAGCTCCGACCGGCCCGTCACGGACGGCGCGCCGCTCCGGGCGATCCAGTTCATGGTCGAACGCGCCTCCACCTCCGGCCGCCTGATCGGACCGGAGGAGTCCATCACGGTCGACGAGGCCCTGCACGCCTACACCACCGCGGGCGCGTACGCCTGCCACTGGGACGACACCGCGGGCACCCTCGCCCCGGGCAAACGCGCCGACCTCGTCATCCTCGGCGACGACCCCCGACGGGTCGACACCTCGCGCATCGGGGACATCGAGGTCGTGGCGACGTACGTGAACGGGCACACGGAGAAGGGAAACCTGTGAGCACACCGGACCACGACGACCTCGAACGATTCGCCCCCCTGTGGGAGGCACCCGCGTCACCGCCCCGCTGGGTGATCTGGCACCCGGACGCCGACACGATGGTCTTCGACCGGCACCTCAACCTCCCGGTCCCCATCGACGACGCGTCCCTGGCCGAGGTCTGCCGCCGCATGCGCGAGGCCGGCGCCCCGGAGAGCGCCGACTACCCGGGACGCGCGTGCGGCTAGAGAGGCCCCCGAGGCGAGGGCCGTACGGTCAGACGAGGGCCTTCTCGTCGTGCGGCGCGTCGCCGGGCAGCACCGTCGTGCCGGGGTTCTCCTCGGTGAGGACGCCCCGGAGAACGGCGTGCGGTGTACGTCCGTCGAGGACGTGGACCCGGCCGACCCCCGACCGGACCGCCCGCAGACAGCCCTCCATCTTCGGCAGCATCCCGCCCGCGAGTCCGGGGAGCAGGGCGTCCAGTTCGCCGGCGGTCAGACGGGGGATCACCTCGGTGCTCCGCGGCCAGTCCGCGTACAGCCCGGGGACGTCCGTGAGCATGACGAGCCGGTCGGCGCCGAGGGCGACGGCGAGGGCCGAGGCCGCGAGATCGGCGTTCACGTTGTAGATCTGCCCGTCCGTGCCGCGCGCGACGGGGGAGACGACCGGGATACGGCCTCCGGCGACGAGGTTCCGTACGGTGTCAGGCGCCACGGTCACGATGTCGCCGACGAGACCGATGTCGACGGCCGTGCCGTCCACCCAGGCCGGGCGGCGTACGGCGGTCAGCGTGTGCGCGTCCTCGCCCGACATGCCGACGGCGAAGGGCCCGTGGGCGTTGATGGCGCCGACGAGGTCCCGTTGCACCTGCCCGGTAAGGACCATACGGACCACGTCCATGGCCTCCGGCGTGGTCACCCGCATCCCCGCCTCGAACCGGACCTCCAGGGCGAGACGGTCGAGCATCGCGCTGATCTGGGGACCGCCGCCGTGCACCACGACCGGGTGCAGGCCCGCCTGCCGCAGTTCGACGACGTCCTGTGCGAAGGACCGCCGGAGCGCGGCGTCCACCAGGGTGCTGCCACCGCACTTGATGACGACGGTCCGGCCCCGCGCCCCGTCCGGGGCGGACAGCTGTTCCGCCGTGTCCGCGGCTGCCTCGGCTGACACGGCTTCCATGGCACCGGCACCGGCAGTGCGCTGCCCGTCGAGCGTCCTCATCGCCGTTCCCCTCGCTCATGAGTCGACACACAGCGACTTAACTTAGCCTAACCTAAGCTCGCGTGAGGTGGAACTGTCCAACCTGCGCCCGCCCTTCGGGTAATCGCAGTCAACTGTTCATCTCGTAAGGCGAGTTGACACCGAGCGTTCAGGCAGGAGAGCCCCACGCCGTCGTCAGGCCGTCGAGCCACGCGGGCGGGAGTTCGGCCGCGTCCCACTCCTCGTGCAGGGCCGACGGCGTCACGGCGAGGCGTTCCAGTACGGCGACGCTGGTGGCGGAGTGGACGAGGGAGTAGCGGCCGTGGATCGCGATCGGGCTGCCCGGCCCGTACTCCGCGTACAGCCGCTCAAGCTGCCCCCGGTGCGCCGACGCGAACTCCGTGAGCCGCCCCGGATACGCGGCCCGCTGTCGGGGGCTCATCGTACGGAGGACGGCACCGAGCACCTGCTCGGTCACCTCGGGATCGAGGTCCGAGGCGGCGGCGAACGACAGATAGAGCGGCGTCACCGCCACCTTGGCCCGCTCCATCTCCGCCCGCCCGACCGGGGAACGCTCGTCGGGGGAGGAAGCCGAAGGCCCGGAGGTGACGGCTCGGACCAGGGCCTGCTCGGCGACGGCCCCGAGTTCGTCGGTGACGGCCCGGGCGCCGTCCGACCAGCCGGACGCGTACAGCTCCCCCTTCTCCGCCGGCGCGCTCCGCCCGGCGCCGCCGAGCTCCGTGTGCGCGAGGGCGAGGGCACCGGCCTCGACGAGCCCGATCAGCTCCTCGGCGTCGCCGGTGTAGACCCCCGCGCGGGCGAGAAGCTGGAGCAGTGTGCTCTTGGCGTTGAGCACACTGGCCGCGTCGAGCTGCTGCCGTCCCTCGTCGGCGGTGTTCATGGGGAGACCTCCTCGTCGTGCGGACGGCCCGGTGCGGGCGCGCGGAACGCTCCGTCGGAGCCTACGCAACGCCCGCACCCCGAGGGCCCGCCTCCCCCTCGTGTTCCTGATCGAGGACGATCACCGCCGGCACGTACCGGACACGGTCAACCCCGGTACACGCGCAACTCCGCCACCTCGTACGACATCTCCGACGTGCCGGCGTCCGGCGCCGGGTGGTAGCGGCCCGCGCACACCGACAGGTTCACGATGAGATGGGCCCGCCAGGAGCGCCCCACCCCGCGCCGGTCGTCGAAGACCCGAGCGCCGTTGACCCACCACACCACGTTGCGCGCGCCGAGCTCGACCCGGAAGTCGACCCACGCCCCGGGTTGGACGGCCGGGTCCCGGAAGTAGTGGTGGCGCCCCCGGATCCGGTTCGAGAGCTCCAGCAGGTCCGGGTTGTCGGGGTGGTACTCGAAGACGTCGATCTCCTGCCCGCCGTCGAGCCAGGTCCAGATCGCCGGCCAGGCGCCGGTCTCCACGGGCAGCCGCACCCGCGCCTCCAGGACGTCGCCCGCCCGCACCAGGAAGCCCTCAGGGCTCCCCTCCGTCGTGAGCAGCCCCGCGTCCCAGTTGCCGTCGGACCGGCGCGTCGCCCGGAAGGTGCCCGACCTGCTGTACGACGGGTCCTCCACGAGGTGGTCGAGCTTGTTGTCGCCCGGGTTGGTCGGCCCGCCGTCGGGATACGCCCAGGTCCGGCCCGCGGCCCACTGCTCGGCGGAGGAGAAGTCCGCGTCGAGCACGAGGGTCCCCGGTGACCGTGCGGGTCCGCTCGGGTCGGTTCCCCCGCGTCTGCGCAGCCGGTCGAAGAAGTCGGACAGCATGGCGTGCTCCTTTCGCACGGGTATGGCCCGGCATGCGAAGGATGTTGCCCACCGTGCACCGCCCGTACGCGGCAGGCCGCCCGTTGGCGACAAGTCGTCACGGGGCGTCGCCGAGCGCGCCCCCCGGTGCCACCGGCTCACGCCGTCCCGATCGACCAGGCACCGGCGAGCGACGCACCGTACGGCGGCGGCGCTATCCGGCGTACGTCTCGAACTCGGCGACCCGGGGGGTGCCGGTCGAGCTGACGATCTCGAAGGTGATCTTCTTCAGCGCGGTACGGGGCACGGCGATGGCGCCCGCGCCGCTGCCCGACGCCAGAACCGCTCCGGTGTCGCCGTTGAGGACCCGCCAGGACCCGATGGCGCCCGTCGCGCCCGCCGCCTCGCGGATGACGAGGGAGGAGACGGTGGTGGTGGAGCCCCACTTGACCGACACGGAGCCGGTCGCACCGGCCGGCGACCAGTAGGTGCTCAGGTCGGCGTCCCGTACGTTGCCGTAGCTCGTACCGTCGGCCTTGCTGGAACCGTCGGAGCCGGCCCCGATGCTGAGGTTGGTCCCGCCCGGCTGGGTCGGCCCGGGCGTGGGCGTGGTGGGAACGGGCGTGGTGGCGGTCGGCGTCGGTGCGGGCGTCGTGGACGTCGCCGTCGGTGCGGGGGTGGGCGTCTGCGGCGAGCAGCTGCCGTTCGACACCTGAAGTCCCTTGCCGGCACCGGCCGTTCGGGCGACGACGTCCGGCACGCAGCCGGCGGCGTCGAGGGTGAAGCCGTACGGGATGGCGACGGTGGTGTTGGACTGCGGGTCCGGGCCGGCCGGATTGTTGTCGGTGCCGCGGGCGGACCAGGTCACGTTGTCGAAGACGTTGCCGCTGACCTGCCAGTACCCGGCGGCGTCCGTGTAGAAGGTGCCCAGGACGTCCTTGGAGTCCTCGAAGTAGTTGTGGTCCACCTTGGCGCGGGCCCCGGCCCGGGAGTTGATGCCGGACTCGTTGATCCGCAGGTAGTGGTTGTTGTACATGTGCGCGATGCCGCCGCGGAGCAGGGGCGCGCGTGAGTCGATGTTCTCGTACAGGTTGTGGTGGTAGGTGATGAAACCGTTCGAGAGCTCCGTCTCGCTGGAACCGACGAGGCCGCCGCGGCCGGAGTTGCGCAGGATGCTGTACGACAGGGTCACGTACTGGGTGTTGTCCTTCATGTCGAAGAGGCCGTCGTAGCCCTCCGACTCGCCGCCCGAGGCCTCCAGGGTGACGTGGTCGACCCAGACGTTGCGGACGCCGCTCTCCATGCCGATGGCGTCCCCGCCGTTGGAGATGGGCGAGCCCGACTTCTTCACGTTCTTGACGGTCACGTTCTGGATGATGATGTTGCTCGACTCGCGTATGTGGATGCCGAGTTGGTCGAAGACGGCGCCCGCCCCGACGCCGACGAGGGTGACGTTGCTGATCTGCTTGAGCTCGATCACCCCGGCCGCCGTGTTGCAGCTGGTGCCCGACACCTTGGCCGTGTTGGCGTGGTTGACGGTCCCCTCGACCTCGATGGTGATCGGGGTGCTGCTGCTGGCCCGGCCGCACAGGGCCGCGTGGATCTGGGTGCCGGTCGTGGCCCGCACCGTCTGTCCGCCCGCGCCGCCGGTGGTCCCGCCGTTCTGCGTCGCGTAACCGGTGGCGCCGCCGGTCGCGGCCGATGCCTGGGGCATCGAGATCACCACTCCGGCAGCGGCCGCCAGGGCCATCGCGGCCGCTGCCGCGTGGAGTCGAAATGCGACTGGTCGTCTCATGTTCGCCGTCCTTCTCGTCTTTGCACGCTAGGGGGTCGGTACGCCGTGCGGTCCAGAAGAAACCGTCCACGGGCAGCCTCGGGGGAGGCGCCCATGAACGGATGGAAAGCGCTTTCTGCCCGGGACGATAGGGTGCCCCCCGAAGCGTGGCAAGGGTTCGCGCAAGGGTGGAGACGGAACGGCCGGCAGTCCCGATCCCTTGTCACTCCGCCCTTGATCAAGTAGCGTCGCTCGACGTGAGCACCGGACCGGCGACTCGACGCCATACACAGACGGGCCATCCGGTGGACGACTGATCGCTCAGCGGGTGCGCCCCAAGCACCCCCTCGGTTCGGCACGCGGACCTCCCCAGTGCTCACGCACTGCGAGTCCTTCTCCGTGTCGAATCAACAGCGAGGTCATCCACATGGCAGTCACGTTCAACCACACCATCATCGCCGCCAAGGACCGCCACGCATCGGCGAAGTTCTTCCGGGAGTTGCTGGAACTCCCCGAAGCACCGTCCTGGGGCCCCTTCCTCAACGTCCAGCTCGCCGACGGCGTGCTCATCCAGTTCGCCGAGCCCCCGGTCGAGATCCAGATGCAGCACTACGCGTTCCTCGTCGACGACGAGCTGTTCGACCGCGCCTACGGGCGGCTGTGCGACCAGGGGATCGAGCACTGGGCCGATCCGCAGATGAAGCGTCCCGGTGAGACCAACAACGACCACGGCGGTCGGGGCGTCTACTTCAAGGACCCCGCCGGCCACGCCTTCGAGCTGATCACGCGGCCGTACCTGTAGACCTCGTGGGCCAAGACGGCCGGCCGGGCACCCGTGGGGCGCCCGGCCGGTCCTCGGCTCGGCGACGCTCAGCCGACGAACTCCCCGTCACGCGCCACGACGGCACCGCCGTGCACCACCATGTCCCGGCGAGGCATGTCCACGACGACCTGCGGCAGGCACTCACCCCGGACGAGGACGAAGTCGGCCGGGGCGCCCGCCCTGAAGTCGGCGTGCGGGAGACCCATCACGTCCGCACCGCCGTGCGCCGCCACGTCGTAACAGCCCGTCAGCTCCTCGTCGAGGCGTACGTCCGTCACCCACCCCAGGATGTGCGCGCGGTGCATCATGTCGGCGTTGCCGAACGGGCTCCAGGAGTCGCGCACGCCGTCGGATCCGAGCCCGACCCGCACCCCGTGCTCCCGCAGGCGGGCGATCGGCAGGACCAGGGAGTCGGACGGTGAGACCGTCGTGAGGGCGATGTCCTGCTCACCCAGGTCGGCCGCGATCGAACCGAGCTCGCGGTCCGACAGGCCGGGCAGACAGAACACATGACTGACCGTCACCTTTCCGGCGAGGGAGAGGGCGCGCGTCCGGTCGACGATGCCGCGCATGGCCTGCATGCCCTTCTCGCCGCGATCGTGCAGATGGATGTCCACGCCGACGCCGTGGCGGTCCGCGATGCCGAAGACCACGTCGAGCTGCTCGTCGAGAGCGTCGTCGAAACCGATCGGGTCGATGCCGCCGATCATGTCGATCAGCCCCTCGCGCGCGGCCTTCTCAAGCAGCGCCGCCGTCCCCGGGGTGCGGACGACGCCGTGCTGCGGGAAGGCGACGATCTGGACGTCGAGCGCGTGGCGCAGCCGCTCCCGGGCCTCCGCCACACCCTCCACCCCGGCCAGACCGTAGGCCGGGGCCACGTCGGCGTGGGCGCGCATCGCCCGGGTGCCCCGGGAGACCGCGTGGGACATCAGCCCGTACGCGCGTTCCGCGACGGGGCGCCGCTGGCTGCGGAACAGTTCCACGTCCTGGGCGACGTAGTCGGCGATGCCGCTCGCCGGTCGGCGCGACACCCAGGACCCGTCCCACGTCGTCTTGTCGGGGTGGATGTGGGCGTCCACGAGCGACGGCAGCGCGATCCGGCCGCCACCGTCGACGACCTTCGCACCGCGCGGCGCGGGGCCGTCCGAGACGCGACCGTCGACGACCACGAGGTCCGTGGCCCTCGCCGCCCCGAACAGGCGCACGTCACGGAAGACCACGGCCCGCGCCCGGCGCCCCGAGTCGGCGGAGGCCGCCACGCCGGCGGAAGCGGTAGCGGAGGCGGAGGCGGAAGTGGCGGCAGAGGCCGCCACGGCTTGGGCGGGCACGGCCGAGGCGGCCGCGGTGGCCGTCGCACCGGCGAGGGCGGCGGCACCGGCGAGCATGGACCGGCGGGAGACCGCGCCGGGGGAGGACGAGGAGGGCTGCACGGGGGCTCCTGTGTGGGTGGGTGAGGGGAGAGCGGGCTGGGGGGTCTTCATTTTGTATACCAACTGCAGTCGAGCGACAAGACTGACCGCCCCTCCCTGCACAAATGCCCTTACCAAGCCCCGCGATGTCACGCATGGATGCGTGGACAGGCTCCTTGGTATACGAAAAGACGTCAGGTGTCGCCGAACATGGACCGCAGGGCGACCGCCCTGCTGTGCCGCACGTGCAGCAGCGTGCTCGCCGCGGCCGCCTCCATGTCCCCCGCCTCGATGTGCCGGTACATCTCGGCGTGCTGGGCCCGCATGTGTTCGGGCTCCTCGCGCAGCCCGAACACGAGCCGCAACTGCCAGCTCAGCTGCTCCATGGTGCGGGCGAGCAGGGGGTTGCCCGACATGGCGACGACGCACTCGTGGAACGCCGTGTGGGCGGCCACCTCGCGCGTCCCCTCGCCTTCTGCGGCCGCCGACTCGGCCTGTCGCAGCGCGGCCCGGAGGGCGGAGATGCCCAGGGTGTCACCCGCCGCGCGCGCTCGTGCGGCGAGCCGGGAGGCCTGGACCGCCAGCGGTTCCCACACCTCGTAGAGGTGCTCCACGTCGGTGCGGGCGAGGCGGCGCACGCGGACGCCGCTGTGCGGGAGCAGTTCGAGCAGCCCTTCGGCGACCAGGGCGCGCAGTGCCTCGCGCACCGGGACGCGGGACATGCCGAGTTCCTCGGCGACCTCCCGCTCCACGAGCCGGGCCCCCTGTGCGTACCGCCGGTCGACGATCCGCTGGAGGACGGCCTCACGCGCGCGCGTACTGAGCGGAACCGAACCGCCGCCCCCGGTCGTCGAGCCGGTCCCCTGTGCGTCCGCCACCTGTGCCGACCTCTTCCGTCCTCTTCCGCCCCGCGTCGGGGGAGCCCCGGGGCCCGAGGATACGTCGGCCCGCCGGCGGCCGTCGGTGAGGCCGTGGAGGTCTGTTGGTCCCCGGAGTTCGGCCTCGACTGTGGTACTGCCTTACCAGGACATCACCACATATACGGCGCCATGCCGAGATTGCGTCGTTCCGTACCGTCGTACCGCAGTGAAAGGTGCCATCTGTTGCAGGAGGATGAGAGGCCGAAGGGCCGCGGAGACGGCGCCGAGCGGGGCGGCAAACGCCGGTTGTCGGTGACGGCGAACCTGCCCCGCCGCCCCGACCACCATCATCGCGCCCGTACCGACCGGATCGTGTTCGGAGTCAGTGCCGTCCTCACGGTCGCCTTCGTCGTCTGGGGCGCCACGGCCACGGACAGCCTGGAGAGCACGTCGAGCACGCTCCTCGAAGGGCTGATCACCAACGGCGGCTGGGCGTTCATGCTGGCCGCGTCCGGCTTCGTCGTCTTCGCGCTCTGGCTGGCCATCAGCCGCTACGGCCGGATCACCCTCGGCCAGGAGGGCGAGGGCCCGGAGTTCCGCACGGTGTCATGGATCGCCATGATGTTCAGCGCGGGTATGGGGATCGGCCTCATGTTCTACGGCGTGAGCGAGCCGCTCGCCCACTACGCCACCCCGCCGCCCGGCACCCAGCCCGCCGACTCGGCCGAGCGGATGCAGACCGCCATGGCCACCACGCTCTTCCACTGGACGCTCCACCCGTGGGCGATCTACGCCGTCGTGGGTCTCGCCATCGCGTACTCCACGTTCCGGCGGCGCCGACGCCAGACGATCAGCGCCGTCTTCGTCCCCCTGATGGGCGAGCGGCGGGCGTACGGCGGGCCCGGCCGGTTCATCGACATCCTGGCCATCTTCGCCACCCTGTTCGGCTCGGCGGCCTCGCTGGGCCTCGGCACGCTCCAGATCGGCAGCGGCTTCCAGGAACTGGGCTGGATGGAGAAGACCGGCACCGGGCTGCTCGTCGCCATCATCGCGGTCCTGACCGCCGCGTTCGTCCTCTCCGCCGTGTCCGGTGTGGAGAAGGGCATCCAGTGGCTCTCCAACACCAACATGGTGCTGGCCGCCGTGCTCGCCGTCTTCGTGTTCGTGGCCGGCCCCACCATCATCGTGCTCGACCTGCTGCCCACCTCGCTCGCCGCGTACATCGGCGACCTGCCGCAGCTGGCCGGCCGCACCGAGGCGACCAGCGGCGCCGACATCCACGAATGGCTGGGCAGCTGGACGGTCTTCTACTGGGCCTGGTGGATCTCCTGGACGCCCTTCGTCGGGATGTTCATCGCGCGGATCAGCCGGGGCCGGACCATCCGCCAGTTCGTCGGCGGAGTCATCCTGGTGCCCAGCACCGTCAGCCTGGTGTGGTTCGCCGTCTTCGGCGGTACGGCGATGAAGCTCAGCGAACAGGGCGAACTCGCGGGGGAGACCACCCCGGAGGGCCAACTCTTCGGCGTGCTGCAGCAGTTCCCGATCGCCGGCGCGATGAGCCTCCTCGTGATGATCCTCGTGGGCATCTTCTTCGTGTCCGGCGCGGACGCCGCCTCGATCGTCATGGGCACGCTCTCCCAGCGCGGCGCCTTCGAGCCCACCCGCCCCGTCGTCGTGTTCTGGGGCGTGGTGACCGGAGCGGTCGCCGCCATCATGCTCCTCATCGGCGACGGCCAGGGCGACGCCCTGGCCGGCCTGCAGAACCTCACGATCCTGGTGGCCGCGCCGTTCGGTCTCGTCATGATCGGCATGTGCGTGGCACTGATGCGGGACCTGCGCGAGGACCCGCTCATCGTCCGGGGTGAGGTGGGACTCGAAGTCGTCGAACTCGCCGTGATCGCGGGCCACGAGCAGTACGACGGCGACTTCGAACTCCGCATCGGCCCCGGCCCCACGGACACCACGAAGTAGCCCGGTCACGCCCTGCCGGCCGCCTTCTGGCTCCGGCGGGACAGGGAGTCCACGACCACGGCCGCGAGCAGGACCGAGCCCGTGATCATGAACTGGACGGCGTTGCTGACGCCCATGATGTTCATGCCCGACTGGATGGAGCCGATCACCAGCGCGCCGAGCAGGGCGGACCAGACCGAGCCGCGGCCGCCGAAGAGGCTCGTGCCACCGATGACGGCGGCGGCGATGACGTTCATCAGGAGGTTGCCGCCGCCGGAGGTCTGGCTCGCCGACTGGATCTGGCCCGCCAGGAAGATGCCGCCGATCGCCGCCATGGTCCCGGCGATCGAGAAGACGGACATCCGGACGAACGGCACGCTGATACCGGCCCGGCGCGCGCCCTCGATGTTGCCGCCCACCGCGAAGATGCGGCGGCCGTACGTGGTGCGCCGCAGCACGAAGTCCAGGAGCACCAGCAGGATCAGGAAGATCAGCAGTGCCAGGGGCAGCCCCTGGTACCGGTTGAGGATGTACGCGGCGGCGAAGGCGAGCGCGGCGATGACGACCGTGCGCAGCACGATCTCGGCGACCGGCCGGAACGGCACCCGGGCCGCCCGGCGGCGACTGGCGTCCAGGAGCGAGGCCGCCAGGAACAGCGCGACCCCGACGGCCGCCGTGACATAGGCGGCGGCCGGACTGTGGAAGATCGTCGAGTAGAGCTTCGACACGACGCTCTCGCTCGGGATGTTGACCGTGCCGCTGGTGCCGAGCACCTGGAGCATCAGCCCGTTCCAGGCGAGATTGCCCGCGAGGGTGACCACGAACGCCGGCACGCCGACCTTCGCGAAGAAGAAGCCGTGGATGAGCCCGACGACCGCCCCGCCCGCGACGGCGACCAGGAGCGCCAACCACTCGTTCATGCCGTTCAGGACGTTGAGCACCGCGAAGATCGCGGCGCAGAGCCCGCTGACCGAGCCGACCGAGAGGTCGATCTCGCCGAGCAGCAGCACGAAGACGATCCCGACGGCGATCATGCCGGTGCCGACGATCTGCTGGCTGAGGTCGGAGAGGTTCTGGGCCGAGAGGAACGTGCTGTTCAGACTGCCGAAGACCGTCCAGATGATGATCACGGCCAGCACGACGGGCAGCGAGCCCAGCTCACCGCTGCGCAGCTTGCGCCGGAACTCGCCCACGTACCCCTTGAGGCCCTCCTCCCGGACGAGGAGACGCGTGTCGACGGCGGGCACGGCACCGGGCGCCGGCTCCTGGGCGTCGCGGTCGCGGCTCATCGCTCCTCGCCCTCCTCCCGCTTACGGGCCTGGCGGCGGGTGACGGCGCTGTCGGAGGCGCCCGTGATGGCGGAGATGATCTCCTCGGTGGACGTGGACCGCTTGTCGAAGAAGCCGTTGTTCCGGCCGAGGCGCATCACGGCGATCCGGTCCGCGACCGCCATCACGTCCACCATGTTGTGGCTGATCAGGATGGTGCCGAGGCCCTGCCCGCGCAGCCGCTCGACCAGGTCGAGGACCTCGGCGGTCTGCTCGACGCCCAGAGCGGCCGTGGGCTCGTCCAGGATGACGACCTTCGGCGCGCCGATCAGCGAGCGCGCGATCGCCACCGTCTGGCGCTGACCGCCGGAGAGGGAGGCGACGGGGATGCGGACGCTCGGGATGCGGATGGACAGGGTGTCGAGGAGTTCGCGCGCACGCTGGTCCATGCGCACCTCGTCGAGCACGCCGAAGCGGCGCAGCTCCCGGCCGAGGAACAGGTTCGCGACGACATCGAGGTTGTCGCACAGGGCCAGGTCCTGGTAGACCGTGGCGATCCCGAGGTTCTGGGCGTCGTGCGGCCGGTGGATGGAGACCGGGCGGCCCTCCCAGGTGATGACGCCCTCGTCGGGCGGGTTCACCCCGGCGATCGCCTTGACGGCGGTGGACTTGCCGGCGCCGTTGTCACCGACGAGCGCGACCACCTCACCGGCGTGCACGTCCAGGTCGAACCCCTTCAGCGCCTGGACCGCGCCGAACCGTTTGGAGATCCCCCGCAGGGTCAGCACAGGTGACCCCGACAGCGGTGACTCCGGCACAGGTGACTCCGGCAACGGAACCGCCTCCTCCGCTCGCCCGTTCGCACGGGCCGCTCCGCCCCACCGGGATGGAAGACCGCGCGGCTACTGGAGGCCGGCCGCCTTGCAGGCCGCGGCGTACGTCGGGGTGCAGATCTCCTTGACCGTGTACAGGCCGTCCTTCACGACGGTGTCCTTGATGTTGCCCTTGTCGACCACGACCGGGGTCAGGAGGTTGGCGGGAACCTTCTCGCCGCTGCCGCTGGTGACGGTGGTGGGCGTCAGGTCGGCCGGGATCGGCTTGCCCTCGGCGAGGTTCACGGCCATCGTGGCCGCGATGTCGGCCTCCGGCTTGTACGGCTTCTCGACCGTGATCGTCTGGGTGCCGAGCAGGATCCGCTGGATCGCGTCGAGCTGCGCGTCCTGGCCGGTCAGCGGCACGTTCATGCCCGCCGCCTTCAGGGCGGTGGCGATGCCGGCGGCCAGTCCGTCGTTGGCCGAGTAGACACCGACGATCCTGTCCTTGCCCAGGGCGCTGATCGCACCGGACATCTGCTGGTTGGCGTTGTTCGGGTCCCAGTTCGGCGTGTCGTACTCCTTGCCGATCTTCACCTTGCCGTCGAGGACCGAGTGCGCACCGGCCTTGAACTCCGCCGCGTTCGGGTCGGTCGGCGACCCGTTGTGCATCACGATCTCGCCGCTCCCGGCCTTGTCGCCGAGCGCGTCGAGGAGCGCCTGGCCCTGGAGCTCACCCACCTTGCGGTTGTCGTACGAGACGTACGCGTCGACCGGTCCCTGCGCCAGGCGGTCGTAGGCGACGACCTTCACACCCGCGTCACGGGCCTTCTGCACCGACGACTGGATCGACTTCGCGTCCACGGCGTCCAGGATGAGGACCTTGTCGCCCTTGGCGAGTGCCGTGTTCACCTGCTGCTGCTGGGTGGTGGCGCTCTCGGCGGCGTTGTAGTAGTCGATCTGGGCGTCGGGCGCCAGTTCCTTGATCTTGGCCTCGATGTACGGCCGGTCGAACTTCTCGTACCGCGTGGTCTTGCTCTCCGGCAGCAGCAGGCCGATCCTCACCTCGCCCTGGGCCGCCGACGCCGAGCCCTGCGCCCCGCTGGTCGCCACCGCTCCGAGACAGAGGGCCGCCGCTCCGGCCAGGGCTGTCGCGCCACGCAATGTACGGATCATGGGAGGCTCCTTCCGTACGCCCCCACCCCGCCGCCGCGGGGGCGCGGCAACCAAGATGCGCATGTAGCCATATATCGACATTAGCGTCAAGCTGCGGACCGGCAAGCGGGTGACCCCGCCGAGCCTCCGGCGGCAGACTCAGTACACGTCCCGGACGTACCGCTTGTCGGCGGCCAGCTGCTTCACGTACACGGCCGCCGACTCCTCGTCGAGCCCGCCGTGGGTGACGGCGATGTCGCGAAGGGCGCGGTCGACGTCCTTCGCCATCCGGGCGGCGTCCCCGCACACGTAGAAGTGCGCGCCGGCCTTGAGCCAGGACCACAGCTGCGGTCCGTGCTCCCGCATCCGGTCCTGGACGTAGACCTTGGCGCGCTGGTCGCGGGAGAAGGCGGTGTCGAGCCGGTCCAGGGTGCCGTCGGCGAGGAGGGCGGTGAGCTCCTCCTCGTAGTAGAAGTCGGTGGCGCGGTGCTGCTCGCCGAAGAAGAGCCAGTTCGGAGCATGGTGGCCGAGCGCCCGGCGCTCCTCGAGGAAGCCGAGGAAAGGCGCCACGCCCGTGCCGGGACCCACCATCACCATCGGGGTCGCCGGGTCCGCCGGGGGCCGGAAACGCGGAGCGCGCTGGACGAGGACCGGGACCTCCGCGCCGGGTTCGGCATCGGCGAGGAACGGCGAGCAGACGCCCTTGCGGGGACGTCCGCGGCGGTTCTCGTAACGGACGACGGAGACGGTCACCGACACCCGGTGGGGGTCGGTGAGCGGACTGGACGAGATCGAGTACAGCCGGGGCCTGAGGCGGCCGAGGACGTCGGCCCACTCCTGCGCGGCGGCGCGGACGGGGTGCTCCGCCAGGACGTCCACGGCCTGCCGGCCCCACGTCCACTGGGCGAGCCCGTCCTTGTTGTCGGGCCGCAGGAGCCTCTTCAGGTCCCGGTTGTCGCCGGTCCGGTCACTGACGAAACCGAGGAGCGCGGAGGAGACGCCGGTGATGTCCAGATGCCGGTGCAGTGCCTCGCCGAAGGGCACCGGGCCGGTGCCGGGCAGCTCCACGGGCGCGTCCGCGTCGAGTCCGGTCACGGCCAGCCACTCGGCGACGAGCTCGGGGCAGTTCACGGGCTGCACGCCGAGGGCGTCGCCGCTCTCGTAGCCGAGCGGCGCCCCGGTCTCACTCGTGTCGAAGGTGAACTGGCGGACCTCCTTGCCGGCGCCCGGCAGGCTGAGCAGCCGGTTGCCGACGAGCCGGGCGGGCGTGGTGGCCGGCCCCGGCCGGCGCGCGGGCGCGGAGGCGGGGGAGACGGGGGCCGGCGCCGGTGGAGCCGGCGTCGCGTCGGACAGACCGGCGAGGACCTGGTCGAGCCAGGCGAGGGCGGAGGGCTCGTAGTCGGGTTCGCAGTCGGTACGGGGGGCCAGGCGGACGCCCCCGAGCTCGTCGAGGCGCCGGTCGAGCCGCCGCCCGTGCCCGCAGAAGTCGCCGTACGACGAGTCCCCGAACGCGAGCACGGCATAGCGGCGGCCGTCCAGGCGCGGGGTGTCGGGCGCGGCGAGCGCGTCCCAGAACCCCGAGCCGTTGTCGGGCGCGTCCCCGTCCCCGAACGTGCTGGTGATCAGGAGGAGATCGGCCGCGGGCGGCAGCGCGCCGAGGTCGGTCTCGTCCATGCCCGCGAGCGCGGCCCGATGGCCCGCCGAGAGCAGCCGCTCGGCGGTGGCGGCGGCGAAGCCCTCGGCGTTCCCGGTCTGGGAGGCCCACAGCACGACGACCTCGCGGCCCGCCGTGCCCGCTCCGCCGGCGGCCGGGGCCTGCGGGGCGCGGGAGTAGAGCCCGGCCAGGACGCCGTTCACCCAGCGGGCGTGATCCTCACGGAAGGGCGCGCCGGGCGGCAGCACCGGCACCCCCGGCGCGCCCGTCTCCAGACCGGCGAGGAAGCCGACGAGGTACTGCCGCTCCTCGGCGGTCAGGGCGGGCGGCGGGGTCGGTTCGAGGCCGAAGACGGCGGCCGACCCGGTCGGCACACCACCGCTGGGAACCCGAGGGACCACGGAGACGGCGGGGATGACGGCGGAAGGAACCACGGCCGGTACCGGAGCCGCGGGCACCGAAGCCGCCGGAGCCCGGACCGCCGGGACCACGGCCGCCGGAGCCGCCGCCTTCGCCAGCGCCACCGCGCACACCTTCAGCTCGGGCTGGAAGGAGAGGGGGTCGACGGCGTCCTGGGTGACGGCGTTGACGCACAGGTCCTCGCCGAAGAGGTCGTTCCAGTGGAAGGGGGCGAAGCAGTTGCCGGGACCGACCCGGTCGGTGACCACCGCCGGGAGCACGGCCCTGCCGCGCCGCGAGGCGATCTCCACGGGGTCGCCCTCCGCGATGCCGAGCCGCAGGGCGTCCTCGGGGTGCAGTTCGACGAACGGCGCCGGGTTGAGCCGGTTGAGCTTGGCGACCTTCCCCGTCTTGGTGAGGGTGTGCCACTGGTGCTGGAGGCGGCCGGTGTTGAGGACGAAGGGATAGGCGTCGTCGGGCATCTCGGCCGGGTCGATGTGCGGCCGGGCGTGGAAGACGGCCCGGCCGCTCGCCGTCGGGAAGACCGGCCCCGTGCCGTCCCCGGAGACGTACCGGATCGGGTTCCGCGCGGGCCCCCCGACCGCGGCGGGCCACTGGACGGGGGTGGCGCGCAGCCGCTCGTACGACACCCCGCTCAGGTCGTATCCGGTCTTCGGGTTCCCGGCCCGCTTGATCTCGTCGAAGATCTCCTCGGCGCTGTCGTACGCGAACGCCTTCTCGTACCCCATCTCGCAGGCGACGCGGGCGATGATCCGCCAGTCGGCGAGGGCCTCGCCCGGCGGGTCGACGGCGGGCCGGGTGAGGGTGAGGCCGCGCTCGCTGTTGATCTGGACGCCCTCGGTCTCGGTCCAGAGGGCGGCGGGCAGGACGACGTCCGCGTAGGCGTTGGTCTCGGTCTCCGCGAACGCGTCCTGGGTGATGACGAGTTCGGCCGCCCGCAGGCCGTCGACGACGGTGGCGCGGTTGCCGACGGAGGCGACCGGGTTGGTGCAGATGATCCAGCAGGCCTTGACCTCGCCGTCCGCCATGCGCCGGAAGAGGTCGACCGTGCCCCGCCCCGAGCCGTCCTCGCGGATCGTGCCCGGCGGCAGGTCCCACAGCTCCTCGGTGAACGCCCGGTCCTCCGCGACCAGGACCGAGCGCTGTCCGGGCAGGCCGGGGCCCATGTACCCCATCTCGCGTCCGCCCATGGCGTTGGGCTGGCCGGTCAGGGAGAAGGGGCCCGAGCCGGGACGGCAGATCGCGCCGGTCGCCAGGTGCAGGTTGACCAGGGCGTTGGTGTTCCAGGTGCCGTGGGTGGACTGGTTGAGGCCCATGGTCCAGCAGCTGGTCCATTCGGCCGCCGTGCCGATCCACTCGGCGGCGGTACGGATGTCGTCCTCGGGTATGCCGGTGATACGGGCGACCTCGTGCGGCGGATAGTCGGCGAGGAACGGGGGCATCGCCTCCCAGCCCTCGGTGTGCGCGGCGACGAAGTCGGGGTCGGTGTGCCCGTTCTCGTGCAGCAGGTGCAGCAGCCCGTTGAGCAGCGCGAGGTCCGTGCCCGGTCTGATCCGCAGGAACAGGTCGGCCTTGTCGGCGGTGGCGGTGCGCCGGGGGTCGACGACGATCAGCTTCGCCCCCGCCTTGACCCGCTCCATCATGCGGAGGAACAGGATGGGGTGGCAGTCGGCCATGTTGGAGCCGATGACCAGGAAGACGTCCGCCCTGTCGAGGTCGTCGTAGGAGCCGGGCGGGCCGTCGGCGCCGAGGGAGAGCTTGTAGCCGGTGCCGGCGCTCGCCATGCAGAGCCGGGAATTGGACTCGATCTGGTTGGTGCCGATGAAGCCCTTCGCCAGCTTGTTGGCGAGGTACTGCGCCTCCAGGCTCATCTGACCCGAGACGTAGAGCGCGACCGCGTCGGGCCCGTACTCGTCCACGATCGCCCGCAGCCGGCGGGCGGTCTCGACGACGGCCCGGTCGGTGTCCGCCGGCACGGGGTCGGCGCCGCGCTCCTCCCGTACGAGCGCGGTGGTCAGGCGGCCCGGGGCGGCGAGCAGGTCGGCGGTGGTGGCGCCCTTGGTGCAGAGCCGCCCCCGGTTGGCCGGGTGGTCCTTGTCGCCCGTCGCCCTGAGGACCGTACGGCGTCCGTCGGGCCCCGCGCCGACGTCGAGGAGCAGGCCGCACCCCACACCGCAGTACGAGCAGACGGTCCGCACCTGTGCGGCCGTACCGCCCCGGGGGTCCGCCGAGTCCTGTGGGGTCACCGGGGCGCCTCTCTGTGGAACCGTTCGAGCCCCGACCGTACGCAATGCCCGTTACACCTGTGTCAACCGGGTCGATCATCGCCCGTAACACCGATCACACAGCGGCCCGGGGCGCTGTGTGAGCACCTCACGAGGGGGCGGAGCCGTCGGCAAACCGGTCCCTTGAGAGCGCGACGGCGTCCACCGTACGGCGCGGCTCGGCGAGGGCGGGTGCGACGGCGGCCGTCTGCACGGTGAGGGCGAGGAGCGCCGCGCAGAGCAGGGCCCTGCGGGACCGCGCACGCGGGCGCGTGCGCGAGGGGTGGGGGGTGTGTGTCATGCCCGCACTATGTCCGGGCACCGGCGCGACCCCGGCCGGACACTCCGGCACCGGGGGAGACCCGCCCATGCGGGGCAGGCGGTGGCGCACGTCCGCGCGGCGGGGTTCATCCGTACGCCCCCGGAGGGGAATCATCGAGTCGCGAGGGTGTGCATATCGGTACAAGATGACATTTTGTCGGCCCTGGAGAGGCCGCTCGGGCCTCTCCGCCGGAGGGCGACGCGGACGTCCGGCGCGGTGCCGCCGCGACAGGAGGCGGGAATGTCATCGTCATCGGATACGACGACCCGGAAGCGGCAGAGCGGGCGTTCGCCACGGTGCAGGACCTGCAACGCGACTACGTGGTGCACCTGAACGGTCTCGCCGTCGTCTCCGTGGACGCCGACGGCAGGACCCATGTCGACACCACCAGCCGCATCGTCGGCGTCTCCGCCGCCTCCGGGGCCCTCTGGGGAGCGATCTTCGGCATTCTCTTCCTGCTGCCCGGCGTCGGCCTCCTGACCGGAGCGGCCCTCGGCGGCCTGGTCGGCAAGCTCAGCAAGTCCGGAGTCGACGACCGGTTCCGCCAGCAGGTGGAGGACCTCCTCAGGCCCGGCGCGGCCGCCGTGGTGATCATGGCGTCGAAGATCACCGACGACAAGTTCACGGTGGCCATGCAGCCGCACGGCGGCACCGTCCTCAAGACCTCGCTCAGCGACGAGGACGAGAAGGAACTGGCCGACCAGCTCGCCGGGCCCCAGTAGCCGCTCCGACCTCCCCGCAGAACCGCCGGAACCGCCAGGAAGGCCTTCCCATGGACCCCGCGCTCAACAGCGACGTGCTCGCGAAGCTGCGACAGCCCCGCCCGTATCCCGCAGTCTCCCTCGTGATGCCGACGCACCGCCGCGAACCGGAGAACGCCCAGGACCCCGTACGCCTCCGCAACCTCGTGGCCGCGGCGGAGAAGGCGATCCACGACGACCCGGCGGTGACCCGTGAGCGGCGCGCCGACGTGCTGCACCAGCTGCGGCGGGCGGTGGCCGAGGTCGACCTCGCGCACGCCGAGGACGGTCTGGTGATCTTCGTCGCGCCGGGGGAGTACCACGTCTGGTCGGTGGCCCGGACGGTCCCGGAGCGCGTCGTCCTCGCCGACACCTTCCTCACCCGGAACCTCGTCGCCGCCCAGGCCGCCGAACAGCCCTCCTGGACGCTCGCGGTGGCGGCCGACCGGGTCTCGCTGTGGAGCGGCGACCCCGAGCGGGTCACCGAGCACACCGGAGACGGCTTCCCCTTCAGCCGCGACCTCGACCCCCAGGACGTGGAGCGCGAGGAACGCGTCGGAGACGTGCCCAGCACCTTCCGGTACGAGGCCACCCGGCAGTTCCTGCGCGAGGCGCACCAGGCGCTGCGCGCGGTCCTCGCCTCCCGGCCGCGCCCGCTGTACGTGGTCGGTGAGCCCGCCGCCCTCGCCCTCCTGGAGGAGAGCGGTCCGCTGCTGCCGGGCACCACGCCGGTCCAGCACGGAGGGCTCGCGCGAGGACCGGCCACGGCGGTGCGGGAGGCCGTCGAGCCCGCCCGCGTCGCCCGCGAGGCCGCCGCGTCGACCACGGTCGTCGCCGAACTCGACGCCGCCCGGGGGCGGCGGGAGTACGCCGGAGGGATCGACGAGGTGTGGCAGGCCGTGAAGGAGGGCCGGGTCCGGCTGCTCGCCGTCGAGGACCACTACCGGACCGTCGTACGGGACGACGGCGGCCATCTGGAGCCCGCCGAACCCTCCGAGGCCGGGGCGCGGGACGACATGGTCGACGAGATCGTCGAGCGGGCCCTCGACACCGGAGCCGAGGTCCAGTTCGTACGCGACGACACCCTGCTCGACATGGACCGCATCGCCGGCGTACTCCGCTACTGACCCCGGCCCCGACCCCGACCCCGCCCCTGACTCCCCGACCCTGACCACGACCACGGCACGGAAACGAGAAGAGGACGCATCCCGTGAACCCTTCAACGGTGCGCGCACGCGCGGTGAGCGCGGCCGCGGCCGTGATCGCCGTCGCCCTCGGCGCGACCGGCCTGGTGGCCTGCGACACCGGCGGCGACGACACCGGCGGCCCCACGTTCAGCCCACGCGCCACGGCCCCCGACACGGGCGGCTTCACGGGCGAACCGCCGTCGGCCGTCGCCTCCTCGGCGGCGGAGGCCGTCGAATCGGCGCGCGCCTCCGCCTCCTCCGCCGCTGCCTCGGCATCCGAGCGCGAGGCGTCGCGCAAGGCGTCCATCGGGGCCGAGATCGAGCGTTCGCGCCAGGAGGCCGAGGACGCCCTGGAGGACGTACAGGGGCGCGGCAACGCCCTGAACGAGGTCGCCATGTCGGGCAAGCCCCGGGCCGAGACCGGCGGTCGCCTCGCCGTCGTCCTGAACATCACCAACAAGACGGACGAGGAAGCCTCCTACGCCGTCCAGGTCGACTTCCTCGACCCCTCGGGCAAGGCCGTCGAGACGCATTTCGTCGGCGTCGAGGACCTCGAACCCGGCGGACGCGAGCAGCCGGTGGTCATCAGCCGGCGGCCCGCCGAGCCGGTGCTGACCCCGAAGCTCGTCAAGGCCCAGAGGTACTGACGGAAGCGGTACCGGCAGAAGCGGTACCGACACAGGAGGAGAACCGCATGTCCGAACTCATCGTCCTCGGCTACGACGATCCCGCCGTCGCGCGCCGGGCCTTCGCCGCGGTCCAGGAGCTGGAGGACAGCCACGTGGTCGAACTGAAGGGCCTCGCCGTCGTCTCCGTGGACGCGGACGGCGAGACCCATGTCGACACCCCGGGCAAGAGGGAGGGCAAGGTGGCCCTCTCGGCCACCGCCGGCGCCCTGTGGGGCATGGTCCTCGGCATCGTGATCCTCACCCCGGGAATCGGCGTCGTGGGCGCCGCCGTCGGGGGGATCATCGGCAAGCTGAACCAGATGGGCGTCGACAACGCCTTCCGCGAGAAGGTCCGGTCGCTGCTCGAACCCGGCTCGGCCGCCGTCGTGATCATGGCCTCGAAGGTCACCGAGGACAGGTTCGCCGCCGCCATGGAGCAGTTCGGCGGAACCGTGCTCAAGACCTCGCTCCCGGAGCAGAGCGAACGCGAACTCGCCGCACAGCTGGCGGGCCCGGCCGCGGGCGACGACTGACGCGCACCCCCCGTCGTCCGCCGCGAGAGGAACGCGGAGGGCCGGTCACCCCTCCCGGGAGGGGTGACCGGCTCTCCGCGTTCCTCTCGTCAGAAGTCGACCGCGTCGCGGACGAGCGGGCAGGTCATGCAGTGCCCGCCGCCGCGCCCCCGGCCGAGTTCGGCGCCGACGATGGTGATGACCTCGACGCCCGCCTTCCTCAGCAGCGTGTTGGTCTGGGTGTTGCGGTCGTACGTGAA
This sequence comes from Streptomyces sp. NPDC002773, assembly GCF_040295605.1. Classification (NCBI taxonomy): domain Bacteria; kingdom Bacillati; phylum Actinomycetota; class Actinomycetes; order Kitasatosporales; family Streptomycetaceae; genus Streptomyces; species Streptomyces sp. NPDC002773. Next base: position 105,946 of record NZ_JBEOVO010000011.1, on the reverse strand, counting down.
GACGACGCCGGGTTCGAGGGCGACGGCGTTGTTGCCGCTGTCCCACTGCTGCCGCTCGGAGGCGTACACGTCGCCGCCGGTCTCGATCACCCGGAGCTGGGGCAGGCCGAGGCTCTTGGCGACCACGTCGACGAAGGGCGTGTTGCCCTCGTCGGTGATCTCGACCCCGGGCGCGTTGTCGCCGGGGCGCAGCGAGAAGGTGTGGACCGCGTCCATGATCTTCGGGTAGAGCGTGACGATGTCGCGGTCGGCGAAGGTGAAGACGGTGTCCAGGTGCATCGCGGAGCGCAGCTTCGGCATGCCGGCGACGATGACGTGCTCGGCGGCGCCGTTCCTGAAGAGGGAGGCGGCCACCTGGGTGATGGCCTGGCGCGAGGTGCGTTCGCTCATGCCCATGAGGACGACGCCGTTGCCGACGGGCATGATGTCGCCGCCCTCGAAGGTGGCCTGGCCCCAGTCCTCCTCGGGGTCGCCCCACCAGACGGTGGCGCCCGCGTAGTCGGGGTGGAAGGAGTAGACCGCCTTCATGAGGAGGGTCTCGCCGTGCCGGGCGGGCCAGTACAGCGGGTTCAGGGTCACCCCGCCGTACAGCCAGCAGGTGGTGTCCCGGGTGTAGAGCGTGTTCGGCAGCGGTGGCATCAGGTACTCGCGCGCCCCCGTCGCCTCGCGGGCCAGGGAGACGTATCCGGAACGGAACGCGTCGGGCAGGTCGGCCGTCGACAGGCCGCCGATGAGGTACGCGGCCAGATCGCGCGGCGCGAGGGAGTCGAGGAAGGCCCGGGTGTCGTCGATGAGGCCCAGACCGACCTCGTTCGCAGTGATCTTCCGGTCGAGGAGCCAGGCCCGTGCCTCGGGGACGGCCATGGTCTCGGTGAGCAGGTTGTGCAGCTCCACGACCTCGACGCCCCGCTGGGTCAGCTTGTTGACGAAGTCGGCGTGGTCGCGCTGCGCGTTCTCCACCCACATCACGTCGTCGAAGAGAAGGTCGTCCGAGTTGGTCGGCGTCAGCCGGCGGTGGGCGAGCCCCGGGGAGCAGACGAGGACCTTGCGGAGTCGTCCGACCTCGGAGTACACGCCGAGCGCGGGCTTGGCGGAGGCGTCGTGGCTGGTCATGCGGCGGGCCTTTCCAGGGGCGGGGGACAGGTGAAGGGGGCTGCCGGGCTCAGAGGCTGATCCAGCCGGTCGCGAGGGCCACGATCCCCAGGACGGCGCCGGCGACGGAGACGGCCAGGATCACCAGCTCCCGCGCGGAGAAGAGCCGTCTGCCCTGTTCACGCCTGGCCTTGACGAACAGGAAGGTCGCGGGGGCGTAGAGGATGAAGGACACCAGGACGAACTTGGGCCCGGCGGCGTACAGCAGGAACGCCGTGTACACCGTGGCGAGGACGGCGACGACCAGCTCCCGCCGGGTGCTTTCCCCCGCCACCTTCTCCTGCGCGGGTCTCAGGGCGATCTTCACCGCGAACCCGGCGGCCAGCAGGAACGGGATCAGGCTGAGCGAGCTGGTCAGGTCGAGGGCGAAGTTGAAGGCGTCGTCGGAGAACGCCGTGACGACCAGGACGACCTGACTGAGGGACGTGGTCATCAGCAGGGCCGGGACGGGCACGTCGTCACCGCTGGAGCGCCCGAGGAAGCGCGGCATGTCCTCGTCCCTCGCCGCCACGAAGAGCACCTCGGCCGCCATGAGGGTCCACGCGAGATAGGCGCCGAGCACGGAGACGATGAGGCCGACGCTGACGAAGACCTGGCCCCAGGTGCCGACCGCGGCCTCCAGGACCTCCGCCATGGAGGGTTGGCGCAGCTCGGCGATCTCGCTCATCGGCATGATGCCGTACGACACGATGGTCACCGAGGCGAAGACGGCGAAGACGCTGAGGAAACCCAGGATCGTGGCCCGGCCCACGTCCTCGCGGCGCTTGGCGTGCCGCGAGTACACGCTGGCGCCCTCGACGCCGAGGAAGACGAAGACGGTGGCGAGCATGGTGCCGCGGACCTGGTTGAACAGCGAGCCGGCGTAGTCCTCGCCGCCGAAGTTGTCGGCGAAGACGGACGGCTTGAAACAGAACAGGGCCAGGATGACGAAGACGATGATCGGTACGACCTTGGCCACGGTCACGATCCGGTTGATCGCCGCGGCCTCCTTCACCCCTCGTCTGACGAGCAGGAAGAACGCCCACAGTCCGGCCGAGGACAGGATGATGGAGAGGGCGGTGTCGCCGTCGCCGAGCGCCGGCGCGACGGCGCCGATCGTCGACATGATGAGCACCCAGTACGTCACGTTGCCGACACAGGCGCTCGCCCAGTAGCCGAAGGCCGAGAAGAACCCCAGGTACTCGCCGAAGCCGGCCTTCGCGTACGCGTAGACACCGGCGTCCAGGTCCGGGCGGCGCACCGCGAGCGTCTGGAAGACGAACGCCAGCATCAGCATGCCGCAGCCGGCGACGGCCCAGGCGATCAGGGCGCCCGCGACACCGGTCTCCTGCGCGAACCGCCGCGGCAGCGAGAACACGCCGGCCCCGACCATGGACCCGACGACCATCGCGGTGAGCGTGACGAGCGTGAGCTTGGCGGTGGGCGTGGAACCGGTGGCGTTGCCCGTACTGGTATCGGCGTTCGACATGACCTACCTCTTCGACGGGTTCGCCGGGCTAGCCGAATCTAGCCCGACGGTAGGTGTTTGTCGCAGTAAGGCACTCTTCGTCCCTCCGTGAATTCCCTTGTGCCGGGCCGAAAACCGCCGTTCGCGCGGTTAAACCTCGTACGGATCAAGATCGCCGTTTCGAGGTAATGCCCCCGGTCCGATGAGGCATGTCGGGATCACCGACCGTTACTGTTCCCCCGGATCTGGACGGATTCCCAGAGATTCACCCCGTTCCTCCTTTTCCTCCCCCTTTCTCCTCCTCCTCGGTCTGCGCACCCGTGCGCGGGCCGCCACCCCCCTCCCAAGGAGAGCCCGCCCCCATGACCGTTGACACAAGCCCGGACGCACAGCTGGACGCCCCGAAGCAGTCCAGCCTGAGCACCGCGGCCGCCCGGAACCTCGCCACCACGACCAAGTCCGCCCCGCAGATGCAGGAGATCAGCTCGCGCTGGCTGCTGCGGATGCTCCCCTGGGTGGAGACCAAGGGCGGCGCCTACCGGGTCAACCGCCGGCTGAGCTACACGGTCGGGGACGGTCGCGTCGAATTCGTCCAGGACGGTGCACACGTCCGGGTGATCCCCCGCGAACTCGGCGAACTCGCGCTGCTGCGCGACTTCGAGGACGAGGAGGTGCTGAACGCACTGGCCGCCCGCTGCGTCCAGCGCGACTTCGGCGTCGGTGAGGTCCTGGTCGAGCGCGGCGCCCCCGCCGAGCAGATCCACCTGATCGCCCACGGCCGGATCAGGCAGACCTCGCTCGGCAAGTACGGCGACGAGGTGACCGTGGCGGTGCTCGCCGACGGCGACCGGTTCGGTGAGAACGCCCTTCTGGACGCCGACGCCCGATACGACTACACCGCCACCGCCGAGACCTCCGGCACGCTCCTCACCCTCTCCCGGGCCGAGTTCGCCGCCGTACAGTCCTCCGCGCCGGCCCTCCAGGCGCACATCGAGGAGTTCAGCTCGCTGCCCCAGCAGCGGCAGAACCGCCATGGCGAGGCCGAGATCGCCATGTCGGCCGGCCACACCGGCGAGGTCGACCTGCCGGGCGCCTTCGTCGACTACGAGCTCAAGCCGCGCGAGTACGAACTCTCCGTCGCGCAGACCGTGCTGCGGGTCCACACGAGGGTCGCCGACCTCTACAACGGGCCGATGAACCAGACCGAGGAGCAGCTCAGGCTCACCATCGAGGCTCTGCGCGAGCGCCAGGAGCACGAGCTGATCAACAACCGGGAGTTCGGCCTCCTCCACAACGCCGACTTCAAGCAGCGGATCCAGACGCACTCCGGCCCGCCCACCCCGGACGACCTCGACGAGCTCCTCTGCCGCCGCCGCGGCACCAAGCTCTTCCTCGCCCACCCGCGGACCATCGCCGCGATCGGACGCGAGTGGAACGCCCACGGGCTCTACCCGGACACCGTCGAGCTCGACGGGCACCGGGTCCTGGGCTGGCGAGGGGTCCCGATCCTGCCCTGCAACAAGATCCCCATCACCAAGGAGAACACCAGCTCGATCCTCGCCATGCGCCTCGGCGAGGACAACCAGGGCGTCATCGGTCTGCGCCAGACCGGACTGCCGGAGGAGTACGAGCCGGGCCTTTCGGTGCGCTTCATGGGCATCAGCGAGCAGGCGATCATGTCGTACCTCGTCACCACGTACTACTCCGCCGCCATCCTCGTGCCCAACGCGCTCGGCGTCCTGGAGAACGTGCAGATCGCGCGCAGGCGCGACTAGGCCGCGTCCGGGGCGCGAGCCGCCCCGCGACAGCAACGCCAGCAACAGCAGCAACGCCAGCAACAGCAGCAACGACAGCAAAGACAGCAACGACAGCAACGACAGCAACGACAGCAACGACGGCCCGGGGGTCTCCCGGGCCGGTCCAGCGTGCCCGGGAGCCCGGACAGTTCACCCCCTCACCAAGGAGTCACGGATGCCCGAACCCGGGCCTTCCCCTCTGCAGTCGAGCCTGCCCACCGCCACCACCCACTTCGGGGCCCGCGTCCTCGGCCGGTCGGCCCCGCCCGTCGAGGCCGCCGGCACCGGCGCGACCGCCGAAGCCGCCGTCGCCGCGCCGCCCCTCCCCGGCCCGGGATGGACCCCGTCCGGCCCCACCGGGCTCGGCACGGCGGCCCTGTCCCTGGCCCGGCACGAGGCGGCACCGGCCCCCGAGGCGCCGGCGGCGGGGCGGCCGATCCCCGGCCTCTACTTCCACCCCGTACCGGAACCGGACCCGGCACGGGTGGACGAGGTCAGCCGCCGGATCAAGGCGTGGGCCCTGGATGAGGTCCAGCTGTTCCCCGAGGACTGGGAGGGCGAGTTCGACGGGTTCTCCGTCGGGCGCTACATGGTCGCCTGCCACCCGGACGCCCCGACCGTCGAGCACGTCATGCTCGCCACCCGCCTCATGGTCGCCGAGAACGCCGTCGACGACTGCTATTGCGAGGACCACGGCGGTTCGCCCATCGGACTCGGCGGCCGCCTCCTCCTCGCGCACACCGCGCTCGACCCGCTGCACACGACGGGGGAGTACCAGTCGGCGTGGGCGGAGTCGCTCCACGCGGACGCCCCCCGGCGCGCCTACCGCTCCGCCATGGAGTACTTCACCGCCCAGGCCACCCCCTCCCAGGCCGACCGGTACCGGCACGACATGGCCCGGCTGCACCTGGGGTACCTCGCCGAGGCGGCCTGGACCGAGACGAACCACGTGCCGGAGGTGTGGGAGTACCTGGCGATGCGCCAGTTCAACAACTTCCGCCCCTGCCCCACCATCACGGACTCCGTCGGCGGCTACGAACTGCCAGCGGACCTGCACGCCCAGCCGGCCATGCAGCGCGTCCTCGCGCTCGCCGGGAACGCCACCACCATCGTGAACGACCTGTACTCGTACACGAAGGAACTCGCCAGTCCCGGCAAGCACCTGAACCTGCCCGTGGTGATCGCCGAACGGGAGAACCTCTCCGACAAGGAGGGGTACCTGAAGGCCGTCGAGGTCCACAACGACCTCATGCGCGACTTCGAGGCCGCGGCCGCCGACCTCGCCGCGGCCTGCCCCGTCCCGAGCGTGCTGCGCTTCCTGCGGGGCGTGGCCGTGTGGGTCGACGGCAACCACTACTGGCACCAGACCAACACCTACCGCTACAGCCTGCCCGATTTCTGGTAAGAAATGGATTATCTGTGACCAGCACCGAGTACACCACCGTCAACGGCACCTCCGCGTTCGTCCCCTCTCCGGCGACGCCCTACCAGGGCGACATCGCCCGCTACTGGAACGACGAGGCCAGGCCCGTGAACCTGCGCCTGGGTGATGTCGACGGCCTCTACCACCACCACTACGGCATCGGCGACATCGACCACGCCGCCCTCGGGGACATCGAGGACAGCGAGTACGAGAAGAAGCTGATCGCCGAGCTGCACCGGCTGGAGTCCGCGCAGGCCGTGGTGCTCATGGACCACCTCGGCTCCATCGGACGGGACGACACGCTCGTGGACGCGGGCTGCGGCCGCGGCGGTTCGATGGTCATGGCCCACCAGCGCTTCGGCTGCAAGGTCGAGGGCGTCACCCTCTCCGCCAAGCAGGCCGACTTCGGCAACCAGCGCGCCAAGGAACTCGGCATCGAGGACCATGTGCGCGCCCGCGTCTGCAACATGCTCGACATGCCCTTCGAGACGGGGCAGGCCGCGGGCTCGTGGAACAACGAGTCCAGCATGTACGTCGACCTGCACGACCTCTTCGCCGAGCACTCCCGGGTCCTCGCGGTCGGCGGCCGTTACGTGACCATCACCGGCTGCTGGAACCCGCGGTACGGCCAGCCCTCGAAGTGGGTCTCCCAGATCAACGCGCACTTCGAGTGCAACATCCACTCCCGCCGCGAGTACCTGCGCGCGATGGCCGACAACCGTCTCGTACCGCAGGCCGTCATCGACCTGACGCCGGACACCCTGCCGTACTGGGAGCTGCGTGCGACCTCGTCCCTCGTCACCGGCATCGAGGAGGCGTTCATCAACTCCTACAAGGACGGCTCCTTCCAGTACGTCCTGATCGCGGCCGACCGCGTCTGACCGCGTCCAGCCGGCCGAGGTCCGGCCGGCACGCCAGGGCCGGGTCCGTCAACCGACGGACCCGGCCCCTTCGGCTGCCCCGTCGCCGCCGGTGGTCCGACGCTCGGCTCTGATTTCTGTACATGGTATGGACCTGACAAGTGAAGGCCGCTAGCGTACGCCGTGCTTGTTTGAGAGCGCTCTCAACGTCCTCTTTCCCCCACCAGGAGGCTCCTGTGAGACGTACATCAGCCCTGCGCGCCGCCGTCGCGGCCCTCATGCTCACCGTCGGACTCAGCGCCGCCCACGCCGTCCCCGCGAGCGCCGAACCCTCCGGCGCCGCGCCCACCGCCTCCGCCGGTCTCCTCGACGCCATGCGCCGGGACCTCGGGCTCACGGACAAGCAGGCCGCCGAGCGGCTGAAGGCCGAACGGGACGCGGCACGGGTCGAGCTCGAGGCGAAGAAGGCGGCGGGCGACTCGTACGGCGGCGCCTGGTTCGACGTACGCAGCGGACGGCTCGTCGTCGGTCTCACCGACCGGGGCGAGGAGGCGGAGGTCCGGGCGCTCGGCGCCGACACCCGGCTCGTCCGGCACAGCGCCGGCGCACTCGACCGCGCCAAGGCCCGCCTCGACGCCCGCTCGGCCCCGGCCGGTGTCGCCGGCTGGCACGTCGACCCCCGCACCAACAGCGTCGTCGTCACCGTCGTCCGCGCCGACCGGGACGCGCCCGCCGTGCGCGCCTTCGTCGAGCGGGCCCGCGAGAGCGCGCCCGTCACCGTCGCCGAGACGGCGGCCGCACCCCGTACGTACGCCGCGGGAACTGTCGGCGGCGACCCGTACTACACCGGCAACGTCCGCTGCTCCATCGGCTTCTCCGTGCACGGCGGCTTCGTCACCGCCGGCCACTGCGGCCGGGCCGGGGCCGCCGTCCGCGGCTGGGACGGCTCCGCGATGGGCACCTTCCAGGGCTCCTCGTTCCCCGGCGACGACTACGCGCACGTGAGCATCCACAGCGGCTGGTGGACGGTCCCGGTCGTGCTCGGCTGGGGGACGGTGCCGGACCGGCTCGTCCGCGGCTCGGCGGAGGCGCCCGTGGGGGCGTCCATCTGCCGCTCCGGGTCCACGACCCGGTGGCACTGCGGCACCGTCCTGGGCAAGAACCAGACGGTGAACTACAGCCAGGGCGCGGTGCACCAGATGACGAAGACCAGCGTGTGCGCGGAGGGCGGTGACTCCGGCGGCGCGTTCATCAGCGGCGACCAGGCCCAGGGCGTCACCTCGGGCGGCTGGGGCAACTGCTCGACCGGCGGCGAGACCTGGTTCCAGCCCGTCAACGAGATCCTCGGCCGGTACGGGCTGACGCTCCACACGGCCTGAGCCCGCCGAGGGGCGGCGCCCGTGCCCCGGACCGGTGGGGTCGAGAACCGCGACCATCGACCACCGGCCCGGGGCGCGGCGCCGACGCCCTCCGGCGGGATTTCAGGGGCCGCCGCGGCTCCTCATCGAGGCCTCTCGTCCCCCTTGCCCGTCATCCGCTCCCAGAGCCCCGGGTGGGCGTCGCCGGCCGGCGGCCCGGTGCGGTCGTCGTGGTACTCGCGGTCCTCGCGCGGCGGGACCTCCGACCGGCGGTGGGTCGCTCGCGTGCCGTGCGCACCCGTACGCCTTCGCCGGGCCATGCCTCCGAGGACCATGGCGAGGGCGAGGCAGAGGACCAGCGCGATACCGATGCCGGCGAGGAAGGCGCCCAGAGTGTCGACCGTGCCGACGGGGTGGTCCAGCACCGTCGCCTCGTACTTCGGGCTGCCGGAGATGTTGTCGGCGATGAGGAGACCGGTGAAGGCTCCGGCGGCGATGAGCAGCAGAAGTCCGATGAGAAGCATGGCGGCTCCTCCTTTCTTCGCTGTGGGCGACTGCCCGGAGGCAGCGGGCTCACTCGCCCGGCCCGCCGTCCTCGGCGTCGTCGCTCGGCCGGATGACGTCGAGGAGCTCGAGGAGGTACAGGAAGGCGGCCGCCATCGGCTCGTCCCCGGTCTCCTTCCGTACGCGGTCCCAGTCGACCCGCTCACGGAGACCCCGTGCGACGGGGAGGAGCTTTCCGTAGTCGCAGTGGTGCTCGGACAGGGCGGCGAGCCGCCCCACCATGAGGTCGGTCGGGTCGATGACCGGCATGTGCACCGAGTCCACGGGCAGCGTCCACGCGCGTTCGAGCAGCTCGCTGGTGACGGGCCGGCCCGCGAGGGAGAAGATCAGGTCGATGTGCTCCCCGCCCCTACGGGCCTTGACCAGCCAGTCCTCCGGCGGATCGACGATCTCGATCCCGTGTTCGCGCAGGAGGCCCTTCACGGTGTCGGCGTCCTCGCGGCGCACGGCGAAGTCCGTGTCGTGCTGGAGCCGCACGGGGATCCCGTAGGCGTACGCCGCGACGCTCCCCACCAGGGCGAACGGGCATTCCGATGCCTTGAGGACGCCGGCGATCTCCTTGGTGACCTCGAGAATCGCCTGGGTATGGTCCAGCGGAAGGTCCTGCTCCGGCATACCCCCCGCGGTGCGCGCCGCGAAGCCCGCGATCCGGGCGGGAAGCGGATCGCCCGGCGACGTGCGGGCGTCCAGGGGGCGGCCTTCGGCAAGGTTCATGGAGCTTCCTCCTCACAGGTGCCGCCGCTGCTCGTCGAGGGGCGGGAACAAGCGGCTACCCAGCGCGCGGGGAAGAACGCCTCCGAGGTCGGTCGGGCTCCTCCAGGAGGTCGAGCACGGCGCGTTCCACGGCGCCCCGCGTCGCCGGATGTCCGAACACGCCGTGCTCGCCGAGACGTTCGAGCACGGCGGCGACCGTGACCCCCTCGGCGAACCGCTCGATGACGCGCGGCGCGATGTACGAGCCGCGGCAGACCGCGGGGGTGTTGCCCAGATAGTCGCTCACCTCGCAGACGGCCCGCCGCACCGCCTTCCGGCGGGCCGTCACCGACTCGGCCCCGGCCTCCTCCGACACCGCGAGCGCGACGGCCGCGAGGACGGTCGCGTGCCAGGTACGGAAGTCCTTGGCGCTCATGTCCACGCCGGACCGGTCCCGCAGATAGGCGTTCAGGGCCTCCGCGTGCACCTCGTGCCATGCCCCGCCCCGCCAGTACGCGAAGAGCCGGGGGCTGTCGCCGCCCCGGCGCACGAGGGCCCGGATCACCCGGCGGACCGGCTCGTCGACGAGGGCGGCGGTCACCTGCTTGCCGGACTTGCCGGGGTAGTCGAACTCGACGAGGACGCCGGAGCAGCTGACCTGCGACCGAAGGAGGGTCGTCAGCCCGTACGAGCCGTTGTCCAGCCGGTAGCGGTCTCCGCCGACGCGGAAGAAGCCCAGGTCGAGCAGGCGGGCCGCGCAGGCCAGGACCCGCTCCTCGCACAGCCCGCGGCGCCCGGGGTCGCGCTCCACCGCCGCCCGCAACCGGGGCAGCGCGGCGGCGACCTCGTGCACGTGCTCGTGCTTGGCGCGCTCCTGACGGGCGCGGAACTCCTCGTGGTACAGGTACTGCCTGCGGCCCGAGTCGTCCGTCCCGACGGCCTGGACGTGCCCGTTGGGCCAGGGGCAGATCCACACGTCACGCCAGGCCGGGGGGATCACCAGGGCGCGTACGCGTGCGCGGTCGGCCTCCGGCAGAGGCCGGTCCCGCGCGTCGAGATAGCGGAAACCACGGCCGTGGCGGACACGGCGCCAACCGGGCCCGCCTGCATCACTGGTCCTCAGTCGCACCCCATGCCTGTGCCCCGGATCGGCGGAATCACGCGAGGCGGACCTCCGCCCGCCACGGTTGGGCGGGTGCCGAGCGGGCAGCCGCCAGGGGGACGCGAACAGCCGGGAGGCGCACGATGCCCGACAGCAGTGCCGGCGGGCCCGGTCCCGACGCGTACGACGCGACGCCCTACCTGCCGCGCCGTGGCGGCCTGCCGGCGCACCGGCGGGCCGCCGCCGACTGCCGGGGCTGCCCGCTGTACCGCGACGCGACCGGGACCGTCTTCGGCAAGGGCGGCAAGGACGCGCGCGTGATGCTGGTCGGAGAGCAGCCCGGAGACCAGGAGGACCGCGAGGGCGTCCCCTTCGTGGGTCCCGCCGGGAGGCTGCTCTCCCGCGCCCTGGGCGACGCGGGGCTCGACGAGGACGACCTGTACGTCACCAACGCGGTCAAGCACTTCAAGTTCACCCGGGACGAGACCCGGAAGCGCCGTATCCACAAGGCGCCCAGCCTGCGCGAGACCCTCGCCTGCCAACCCTGGCTCACGGCCGAACTCCAGCTCGTCGCACCCGAGTTGGTGATCGTCCTCGGCGCCACGGCCGGCCGGGCCCTGCTCGGGCCGTCCTTCCGTGTCGGCGCCGACCGGGGCGTGCCGCGCCCCCTGCCGAACGCGGAGAACGGGGCCCGGGTCCTCGCGACCGTGCACCCCTCCGCCGTGCTCCGCGCGCCGGACCGGAAGGCCGCGTACGAGGGCCTCGTCGCGGACCTGAGGACCGCCGCCGGACTGCTGTGAAGCCCTCACGCCGAACCGCCGCGTTTCCACGAAGGCCGCCCGGGCAGCCGCTCCCCAAGCACGACGAGCGACGAACTGACCGAACGGGCGTTACACGCCGAACGAACGGAGGCGACCCATCATGTCCAAGGTGACGGTCGGCGACCACCTGCTCGACCGGCTCCGCGCCTGGGGCGTCAACCATGTCTTCGGCTACCCGGGCGACGGCATCAACGGCCTCCTCGCCGCCTGGTCACGAGCCGGGGACGACCCCCGGTTCATCCAGGCGCGGCACGAGGAGACGGCCGCCTTCGAGGCCGTCGGATACGCCAAGTTCTCCGGACACGTCGGCGTCTGCGTGGCGACCTCGGGCCCCGGCGCCGTCCATCTCCTCAACGGCCTGTACGACGCCAAGCTCGACCACGTCCCCGTCGTGGCCATCGTCGGCCAGACGGCCCGCAGCGCCATGGGCGGCTCCTACCAGCAGGAGGTCGACCTGCACACCCTGTTCAAGGACGTGGCGAGCGCCTACCTGGAGACCGTCACCGTCCCCGAGCAGCTCCCGAACGTGCTCGACCGGGCCATGCGCACCGCCTACGCGCGCCGCGCCCCCACCGCCCTGATCATCCCGGCGGACGTCCAGGAACTGCCGTACTCCCCACCGGAACACGCCCACAAGATGGTCCCCTCCAGCCTCGACGTGAGCGGCTGGGCCCCGGTGCCCGACGACGACTCCCTCGCCCGTGCCGCCGCCGTCCTCAACGAGGGCGAACGGGTCGCCCTGCTCATCGGGCAGGGAGCGGCGGGCGCCGCCCGCGAGGTCCAGGAGACGGCCGAGGCCCTCGGCGCGGGCGTCGCGAAGGCGCTGCTCGGCAAGGACGCGCTGAGCGACGAACTGCCGTACGTGACGGGCTCCATCGGCCTCCTCGGCACCCGCCCCTCGTACGAGCTGATGCGGGACTGCGACACCCTCCTGACCGTCGGCTCCAACTTCCCGTACTCCGAGTTCCTGCCCCCGTACGGGCAGGCCCGGGCCGTCCAGATCGACATCGACCCGCACATGGTGGGCCTGAGGTACCCGTACGAGGTCAACCTGGTCGGCGACGCGGCGACCACCCTGCGCCGACTCCTTCCGCTGCTCACCCGCAAGGCGGACCGCGGCTGGCGGGAGTCCGTGACCGGCGGAGTGCGCAAGTGGAAGACGGTCATGGAGCGCAGGGCCGCGCTCTCCGCGGACCCGGTCAACCCCGAGTGGGTGGCGGCGGCCCTCGACCCGCTGCTGCCCGACGACGCGATGATCACCTCGGACTCCGGTTCCATGGCCACCTGGTACGCCCGCCACCTCACGATGCGCGGCACCATGCGCGGCTCGCTCTCCGGCACCCTCGCCTCCATGGGCTGCGCAGTCCCGTACGCGATCGGCGCCAAGTTCGCCCACCCCGACCGGCCCGCGATCGCCCTGGTGGGAGACGGGGCCATGCAGATGAACGGCATGGCGGAGCTGATCACCGTCGCCAAGTACGCCGGTGAGTGGACCGATCCGCGGCTCGTGGTGGCCGTGTGGAACAACGGCGACCTGAACCAGGTCAGCTGGGAGCTGCGGGCCCTGGGCGGAACGCCACCCTTCGAGGCCTCGCAGTCCCTCCCCGACGTGCCGTACGCGGACTTCGCCCGCTCCCTCGGGATGACCGGCATCCGCGTCACCGACCCGGACCGCGTCGAGGACGCCTGGCGCGAGGCCCTGGCGGCGGACGGGCCCGCGGTCCTCGACTTCCGTACCGACCCCGCCGTGCCCCCCATCCCGCCGCACGCCACCTGGGAGCAGATGGAGGCCACACTCGCCTCCCTGGCGCACGGCGGCAGCGAGGGCGGTCACGTCGTCGTGCAGGGACTCAAGGCGAAGGCGCAGGAGCTGCTGCAGCGCGACCCCGGCAGGCGGTGACGGACGCGCCGCCGGGAATCCCCCGGCGCGTGGAGCCCGCCGGTCGCCCGACCGGGCCCAGGCGTGGTTGAGCCGGGTCCGTCTGGGCAGCGGCAGAAGAGGACGCCGGTCGGAGCACGGCGGGAGGTGTCCGTGATGGACGAGGCCCGGCTCTCGGAACGTGAGCGACGCATCCTGGCGGAGATCGAGCAGCGGCTTGAGGAGGATCAGCCGCTCGCCCGGGGCCTGCGCACGATGCGGCGCGAACCCCTTCGCCGGGCCGACGGCGGGCGCAGGCGCCCGACGGTGCTCGGCCTCTGCGCCCTCGGCGCCGCGACCCTGGCCCTGCTCGTCCTGGCCGTCGCCACCGAGGCCCCGATCCTGATCTGGGCCTTCGCCGCCGTCTGGGTCCTGACCCTGGTCACCCTGCTGCGTCTGGTGGTCCGTTGGACGAGCCGCATGGCCGGGACGACCAGGGCACCGGAGAAGTGAGGCGCGCCCCGCCCCGGGGGTTACGGGAGCCGCCACCGGGTAGCCGCGCAGCCGTCCCGGTACTCCACCGACCGAGGGAGATGACCGCGATGGTGCACGACACGATCAGGGTGGACGCCCCCGTGCGCGAGGTCTACGACCAGTGGACGCAGTTCGAGGAGTTCCCCCGGTTCATGGACGGCGTGGAGGAGGTCCGGCAGCTCGACGACCGGCACTGCCACTGGCGGACGCGGGTCGCCGGGGTGACCCGCGAGTTCGACACCGAGATCGTCGACCAGCTGCCCGACGAGCGGATCGCCTGGCGGACCGTCGGCGGGGACGTGAAGCAGCAGGGCGTCGTGACCTTCCAGCGCCTCGACGACTCCCACACGGAAGTGACGCTGGCGATGGAACTCGAACCGGAGGGCGTCGCCGAGAAGGCGGCGGCGGCCGTGGGCATGGTCGACAGCCGCGTGGGCAGCGACCTGCTCCGCTTCAAGGAGTTCATCGAGGAGCACGACAGGGCGACCGGGGGTTGGCGCGGCCGATTGCGGCCCGGCGACGCACCGGAACCCACCGAGGGGCGGGACGCACAGCCGTAGGGGGAGACCCCGCGGCGCCGAGGGGGCCAGCGACGGGAAGGAGGCTCGCGATCTCATGCAGGGTGACAACCGTGCGGAGGCAGACATCGGATTGGGACGCGTCGGCACGCCCCACAGCGCGGCCGACGACGACCCGGTGGAGCCCATCGCCGTCCTCGTCAGGCCCGACACCCCCTCGGGGACCGTCGTACTCGCCCTGCGGGGCGAGCTCGACTACGGGACGTCCGCGCCCCTGCGCGACGCCCTGGAGGAGAACACCGGGTCCGGCCGCGTCGTCGTCGACTGCTCAGGACTGCGGTTCTGCGACTCGACCGGACTCAACCTGCTCCTCAAGGCACGGCTGAAGATGCAGGGCGACGGCGGACGCCTGGACCTCGCGGGGCTCCGGGCCCCGGTCGACCGCATGTTCGAGATCACGGGGGCGCGGACCGTCTTCCGCGTGTACGGCGACACGGACGAGGCACTGGCCGATCCGCCCTGAGAACCGCCTCGGACCCGCCGCGGACGTTCTCCGGAGGCCCCCGCTCCGGCCGCGCCCTAATGTGGGGTGGTGGAGATCGGCGAGAACGGCGAGATCGGTGACGACGGGCTTCAACGCCTGCTCGCCGGGCTGACCGCCGTACGGGACGGCGAACTCTCCGTACGCCTGGCCGAGGGCTCCGACGGTGTACTCGGCGAGATCGCCGGCGTGTACAACGACATGGTCGACCGGCTCTCCCTGCTCACCTCGGAAGTCACCCGCGTCGCGGGAGAGGTCGGCGGGCAGGGCCTCCTCGGCAGCCGGGTCCGGGAAGCGCGGGCGCGCGGGGTGTGGCAGGAGGTCACCACCGGCGTCAACACGATGGCCGACAACCTCACGTCACAGGTCCGCTCCATCGCCCAGGTCGCCACCGCCGTCGCGCGCGGCGACCTCACACAGAAGATCCGGGTCGACGCCCGCGGCGAGGTCCTGGAACTGAAGGAGACCATCAACACGATGGTCGACCGGCTCTCCTCCTTCGCCGAGGAGGTCACCCGGGTGGCCCGCGAGGTCGGCACGGAGGGCAAACTCGGCGGCCAGGCCACCGTCGGAGGGGTGTCGGGCACCTGGAAGGACCTCACCGACAACGTCAACTCCATGGCCGACAACCTCACCAACCAGGTGCGCAACATCGCCCAGGTCACCACCGCCGTCGCCCAGGGCGACCTGACCACCCGGATCGACGTCTCCGCGCGCGGCGAGATCCTGGAACTCAAGACCACCATCAACACCATGGTCGACCAACTGTCCTCGTTCGCCGCCGAGGTGACCCGGGTGGCCCGCGAGGTGGGCACGGAGGGCAAACTCGGCGGCCAGGCCGAGGTCGAAGGCGTCTCCGGCACCTGGATGCGCCTCACCGAGAACGTCAACGAGCTCGCCGGGAACCTCACCCGCCAGGTCCGCGCCATCGCCGAGGTCACCAGCGCCGTCGCCGAGGGCGACCTCACCCGCTCCATCACCGTCGACGCCCCCGGCGAGGTCGGCGAACTCCGCGACAACATCAACGCCATGGTGGAGTCCCTGCGCGCCACCACCCAGGCCAACCAGGAACAGGACTGGCTGCAGACCAACCTCGCCCGGATCACCGGGCTCCTCCAGGGCACCCGCGGCCTCCCCGAGATGGCCGAGCTGACCATGGCCGAGGTGCCGCCGCTCGTCTCCGCCCAGTACGGCGCCTTCTTCGTCGCCGAGGAGGACGAGCGCGGCCCCGGCCTCGTCATGGCCGCCTCGTACGGACTCCCCGACGCGGCGGAGGACGGCGAACCGCGCCGGTTCCGCCCCGGCGAGGGACTCGTCGGCCAGGCGGCACACGGCCGCCGCCCCCTCGTCGTCGACCCGGTGCCGCCGGGCTACGTCACGATCTCCTCCGGCGTGGGCTCCGCGGAACCCCGCGCCCTGATCGTGCTCCCCATCGTCGTCGAGGACCAGGTGCTCGGCGCCGTCGAACTCGCCTCCCTGCACCCCTTCACGGGACTGCGCCGCGACTTCCTCGACCGGTTCGTGGACAGCGCGGGCGCCGTCCTCAGCTCCCTCGTCGCCAACCTGCGCACCGACGCGCTGCTCGGCCAGTCACGCACCCTCGCCGACGAACTCCGCTCCCGCACGGAGGAGTTGCAGGCCCGGCAGCGGGAACTCCAGCGCTCCAACGCCGAACTCCTGGAGAAGGCCGCCCTCCTCGCCGAACGCAACAAGGACATCGAATCGAAGAACCGGGTCATCGAACAGGCCCGGCAGGAGCTGGAGACCAGGGCCCAGCAGCTCTCCCGCACCTCCATGTACAAGTCCGAGTTCCTCGCCAACATGAGCCACGAACTGCGGACCCCGCTCAACAGCCTCCTCATCCTGGCCCGGCTGCTCACCCAGAACCCCGACGGCAACCTGACACAGAAACAGGTCGACTACGCGGAGGTCATCCACTCCGCCGGATCCGATCTGCTCCAGCTCATCGACGACATCCTGGACCTCTCCAAGGTGGAGGCGGGCAAGATGGAGGTCCGGCACGAGCCGTTCGCCATGTCCCAGCTCCTGGAGTACCTGGAGTCGACCTTCGGCCCGGTCGCCGACGAACGCGGGCTCGACTTCTCCGTGACCGTCGCACCTGACGTACCCGGCTACCTCACCACCGACGAGGGACGGCTCCGCCAGGTGCTGCGCAACCTGCTCTCCAACGCGCTGAAGTTCACCGACACGGGCCGGGTCGAGCTGACCGTCGCCCACACGCCCCCCGACGACGCCCCGGCCGCCCTGCGCGACGGCCGCCCCGTCCTGGCCTTCCGCGTCACCGACACCGGCGTCGGCATCCCCGCCGACCGCCTCCGGCACATCTTCGACGCCTTCCAGCAGGGCGACGGCACCACCGCCCGCCAGTACGGCGGGACCGGCCTCGGCCTCTCCATCAGCCGCGAGGTCGCCAGGCTCCTCGGCGGCACCATCACCGTCGAGAGCATGCCGGGCCGGGGCAGCACCTTCACCTTCCACCTCCCGGAGCGGGCGGTGCCCCGCGAACCGGCCACCACCGCACCGGCCGACGACCCGCAGGACCGCGACGGCGGCCCCGCGAGCACCTCAGCCGGCGCGGACAGCCCCGAACGGGCCGGCGGCACGGTGCTCGTGGTCGACGACGACACCCGCAACGTGTACGCGCTCACCGAGGTCCTCGAAGCACAGGGACTGCGGGTCCTCACGGCCGACGGAGGGCGCCGCGGCATCGACCTGGTGGCCGCCCACGAGGAGATCCGGCTGGTCCTCATGGACGTCATGATGGCCGGGACCGACGGCTACCGGGCCATCGAGGAGATCCGGCGGCTCCCCGGCCGCGCCGACCTCCCGATCATCGTCGTCACCGCGAAGGCCATGCCGGGCGACCGGGCGAGCGCCCTGGAGGCGGGCGCCGACGACTACCTCGCCAAACCGGTCGACCAGACGGAACTCCTGGTCAAGATCCGGCGCAGCCTGGCGAACAGGCCGGCGCACTGACTACCGCCCCCTGAGCCGTACCGCCACCACGCTGGTGTCGTCGTCGGTGTCCCCCGTCACCATGCCGAGCAGGCCGTCCACCAGCTGCTCCAGGTCCTCCTCGGCGGCGAGTTCCTCCGCCGCGGCGACCAGCAGGCCGAGCCCGGTGCCCAGGCCGTCGTGGCGCCGCTCCACCAGGCCGTCCGTGTACAGCAGCAGGGTGTCGCCCGGCCGCAGCGCCGTGCGGCGCTCCTGGTACCTGGAGGAGGCCGTCGCCCCCAGCAGGATGTCCTGGGGCGGATCGAGCAGCGTCGCCCGACCGTCCCTGAGCAGCAGCAGGGGCAGATGCCCGGCGCTCGACCAGACGAGCTCGCCGTCCTCGGGGTCGTACAGCGCGCACACCGCCGTCGCGGTGCTCCCGCCGCCCGTCCGCAGCGTGACCTCGTTGAGCCAGCCGAGGAGCTGCCCGGGACCGCGGCCGGTGAAGGCGAGCGCCCGCTGCGCGTTGCGCAGGGCGACCATGCCGGTGACGGAGTCGATCCCGTGCCCCGCGATGTCCCCGACGGCCACCAGGACCTTGCCGCTCGGCAGCGGAAGCACGTCGTACCAGTCGCCGCCCACCTGGTACTCCTCGGCCGCCGGCCGGTACCGGGAGGCCGCCACGAGGCCGCCCGGCAGCTCCTGGAGGGCGGGCACCTCGGGGACGATCGCCCGCTGGAGCTGGAGGGCGAGCTGATGCCGGACGTCCGCCTGGTCACGGACGGCGTTGAGGTGGTCGAACGTCGCCGTCAGGGCGAGTTCGGTCCGTCTGCTCGCCGACACGTCCTGGTAGACGCCGACGCAGCCGGTGACCGTCTCGCCGTCGAGGAGCGGCTCCGCCGCCACCCGGACATGACGCACCGAGCCGTCGGGGAGCAGGACCCTGAGCACCGTCTGCGCGCCCGCCCCGCGTTCCGTCAGGGTCGTCAGCAGGCCGGTCAGCGCCTCGCCGTCGTCCCTGTGGATCCGCCCGCGGAGGGCCAGGAGCGGTACCGGAGCCTCGTGCCGGGACATGCCGAAGATTCCGTACGCCTGCTCGGACCACACCGTCTCGCCGCCGTCCAGGCTGTCCTGGAAGGTCGCGACCGTCTGGAGCCTCGCGACCGCCCGGCCCACCGCGAGCCGGTGGTCGCCGGAGGCGTGCCACAGGACGACGGCCAGCTCCTCGCCGGCCGGCAGGACCCGCACGTCCAGGAGCGGAGCCGGAACCCCTCCCGCCCCGGCGCCCGTTCCCGCCCCGGCCGTCACCGGGAGCCGGGCCGCGTGCTGGGCCCGCCGGGTGCGGCGGACCCGCCGTACCAAACGGGCGAGCTCCCGGTGCGCCAGCGGGAAGAGGCGGGTCAGGGACCTGTCGTCGGCGGGGAGCGGACCGCCGAACGTGGCCACCGCCTCCTCGTTGGCGTGTTCCACCGTCGGCGTCCCGGACGGGCCGTGCGTGCGCAGCAGCGCCGCGGGGTGGGTCAGCGCGTCGAGGACGTCCACGAGCACCGGGGCTCCGGGCTCGGGGGAGTCGGGGCGGTCGAGGACGGTACTCGCCACCGTCAGCAGCTGGGTGACGGCCCGCCGGGTCCGGGTGTCGAACGTCCTGGGCTCCGGCCAGCCGACGAGCGCCAGGCCGATCGTGGCGCCACGCCTCCGCAGCGGCACGAGCGCGCGGGCCGCGACCGCCGAGGCCCCCGGAAGTGCGGCGGCGTCCGCCGGGCCGCCACCCAGCCACAGGGGCGTGTTCTCGACGAGGGCGGTCCGCAGGGGCGCGGGGGCGGCAGGGGGGATCCCGCGCCACGCCGCCGCCTCCGTCGCGGAGACCCCGGCGCACCCGGCGAGCCGCAGGTGCCCGGCGTCGGCGCACCGCCACAGCCACAGACTGTCCGCGCCCAGCAGGGCGAGACCGCCCTCCAGGAGCGTACGGGCCGCCTCGCCGACGCTGTCCGCCGTCTCGGCGGCGGTGGCCGTACGCCGCAGCCGCCGGGCGGGGAGGGGCGGAGCCGGCCCGGGATCGACGTGCGGGTCGCCCGGCGCGGCGACGGCGTTCACGATGTCGGCGGCGAGGTCCTCCGGGGACACACCCGTCGCCCGGGCGAGATCCTCCAGATGGTCGGCCGCTCCGGCCGTGGACTGTCCCAGCTGGGCGGCGAGCATCCCGGTGGCGAGATCGATCAGATGACGGCGCGCCGCCCGCTCCCGCAGCCGCCGGTTCTCCGCGGCGAGCCCGGCGAAGCCCGGGACCGGTTCGGCGGCGGACGCCCCTGAGGAACCCCCGGAACCCGTCAAGGCGACCTCCGATCCGCCCGCGCGCAGTGAGGTGGAGCGGCTGCGCGCACGAAGAGGGAGCAGATACGCGTACGCGTACGAATTCTACCCGCGAGGCCCTCCGCGCGGCCCGGCGCGACGAGGCCCCCGCCTGCCGCGACCGGCCCCGCGGCCCGGCGGCGTCGGCGCGACCCGCGCCGGTACCGCCGGGCCGACCGGAGCCCGGGATCAGGCCAGGTCGAACCGATCGAGGTTCATGACCTTGTCCCACGCCGCCACGAAGTCCCGCACGAACTTCTCCCCCGCGTCCTGGGAGGCGTAGACCTCCGCCAGGGCGCGGAGCTGGGAGTGGGAGCCGAAGACGAGGTCGACGGCGGTCGCGGTCCACCGGACCTCACCCGTCGTACGGTCCCGGCCCTCGAACACGTTCTCGGTCGCGGTCGACGCCTTCCACTCCGTGCCCATGTCCAGCAGGTTCACGAAGAAGTCGGTGGTCAACGCCCCCGGCCGGTCGGTGAACACACCGTGCCGCGCGCCCCGGAAGCCGGCGTCCAGGGCCCGCATGCCACCGATCAGGACCGTCATCTCGGGTGCCGTCAGCGTCAACATGTTGGCCCGGTCGAGCAGCAGGGTCTCCGGCGACAGCTTCTCCCCTGCCGGGAGGTAGTTGCGGAACCCGTCCGCCCTCGGTTCGAGCACGGCGAACGACTCCACGTCGGTCTGCTCCTGCGAGGCGTCCGTACGCCCCGGTGCGAAGGGGACCGTGATGTCGTACCCGGCGTTCCGCGCGGCCTGTTCGACGGCGGCGCAGCCGCCCAGGACGATCAGGTCGGCGAGCGACACCTTCACGCCGTCGGACCGGGAGGCCTCGAACTCCTGCCGGATCTGGTCGAGCGCCTGTACGGTCCCGGCCACCTCGGGCAGGTCGTTCACCTCCCAGTCCCGCTGCGGCGCGAGCCGGATCCGTGCCCCGTTGGCCCCGCCGCGCTTGTCGGTGCCGCGGAAGCTCGCCGCCGACGCCCACGCCGTGGTGACCAGCTGGGAGAGGGTCGGCCCCGAGGCGAGGATCCGGCCCTTGAGGTCGGCGAGGTCCACGTCCGTGACGAGCGCGTGATCGACCGCGGGCACCGGGTCCTGCCACAGCTGCGGCTCGGGGATCCACGGGCCGAGGTACCGCGACACGGGCCCCATGTCGCGGTGCAGCAGCTTGTACCAGGCCTTGCCGAACGCCTCCGCGAGCCTCTCCGGGTTCTCGTGGAAGCTCTTCGCGATCGGACCGTAGACCGGATCCATCCTCAGCGCGAGGTCCGTCGTCAGCATCATGGGCGCGTGCCGCTTCGACGGATCATGGGCGTCGGGCACCGTGTCCCGGGCCGTGGGATCCGTGGGCGTCCACTGCTTCGCGCCGGCCGGACTCGTCGTCAGTTCCCAGTCGTACCGGAAGAGGTTGTCCAGGTAGCCGTTGTCCCACTTCGTCGGCTCGGAGGTCCACGCCCCTTCGAGTCCGCTGGTGAGCGAGTCGGCCCCGACGCCGCGGCCGCACGTGTTCCGCCAGCCGATGCCCTGCTGCTCGATGGGGGCGGCCTCCGGCTCCGGACCGATGCACTCCGGATCGACCGCGCCGTGGCACTTGCCGAACGTGTGGCCGCCGATGATGAGAGCGGCCGTCTCCTCGTCGTTCATCGCCATGCGCGCGAACGTCTCGCGAATGTCCCGGGCCGCGGCGATCGGATCCGGATTCCCGTTGGGACCCTCCGGATTGACGTAGATGAGCCCCATCTGCACGGCGCCGAAAGGCCCGGTGAGTTCCCGGTCGCCGCTGTACCGCTCATCTCCCAGCCAGGTGTCCTCCGGCCCCCAGAAGATCTCCTCGGGCTCCCAGACGTCCTTCCGGCCGAAACCGAAACCGAACGTCTTGAACCCCATGGATTCCATCGCGCAGTTGCCGGCGAAGACCAGCAGATCGGCCCAGGAGATCTTCCGGCCGTACTTCTGCTTGACCGGCCAGAGCAGCCGGCGCGCCTTGTCGAGCGACGCGTTGTCCGGCCAGCTGTTCAGCGGAGCGAAACGCTGGGCGCCGTCGCCGCCACCGCCCCTGCCGTCCTCGATGCGGTACGTCCCCGCGGCGTGCCAGCTCATCCGGATGAAGAGCGGCCCGTAGTGGCCGTAGTCGGCGGGCCACCAGTCCTGCGACGCCGTCATCACCTCGAAGACGTCCCGCTTCAGCGCGTCGACGTCCAGAGTCGCGAATTCCTTCGCGTAGTCGAAGTCCTCGTCCATCGGATCGGATTGGGGCGAATGCTGGTGGAGCACCTGGAGGTCCAGCTGATTCGGCCACCAGTCCCGATTCGTCCTGGGGCGGGTCGGCGTGGGAGCCGGGGAGGGGATTGCCGGGTTCTCGCTTTCGCTGCCGGACACGTCCGTCCTTCTTCCTGTCGCGGTGTTTCCGTCTGCGGGCCGCCTGCTCCTGACCTCGTCCGCTGCTCGGGGTCACGACTGCGGCTCGGCGTCCAAATGGTCGCGCACCGCGCACCTACCCGCTGAGAGAACACGCAGGGCACCACCGCGCAAGAAGCTGCCGAATTCCGAACCTCGCGCTCAGAACCCCGCCCTGAGAACCCCGCGCCCAGGGCCCGGCGCTCAGGGCTCCCCCTCAGAGCCCGGCGACCTTGGCGCTCGCCGACAGCTCGTAGACCAGGGTGACCGTGCGGCGGCCCCCCGGCGGCAGAGGGACGTCCCAGCGGGCGATGCCCTCGGCGTCGACCGCGTCGGGCGCGGGCGAGCAGGCATCCTCGCGCAGCCGTACCTCCACGGCCGAGACCTCGGAGACCGGGATCCGCTCCCGGAGGACGACCACCCGGTCACCGAGCTCCCCGGGCGGGGAGAACCGCGACAGACTCAGCCGGACGGTGCGGGTCACCACGGTCCGCTGCGTGATCCCGGTGGTGTCGCGGGACTCCTCGGTCTCCCGGACGACCCGGTGGTCGTCGCGGCTGCCGAAGGCCAGCTCGACCGGGGCGCCGGGGGTGGTGAAGTCCAGCGTCCCGCGACCGCTGAAGCCACCGCCGCGGACGAGGTCCACGGGGCCGGCGAGCAGCACGTGCCCGGACAGGTTGTCGAACCGCACCACTTGGGTGACCAGCGGGGAGAGCTCGGGCGAGCAGGCGTACTCGCTGTGCGCGGCCGTGGTGAAGGCGGAGAGCGGCACCCGGTGGGCGCGCCCGTCCGAGGGCATCGAGACCGGCGCGGGGGAGTGCAGCACCCGCGCCTCGCCACCGTCGTCGACCCCCGGCAGACCGAGAACCGGGGCCGGTCCGAGGTCCCCGATCTCCTCCTCGCGGAGCTCGACGTCGACCGTCCGGCGTTCCGCGGCCGTACGGTCCTTGAGCGTCAGCCGGTCCTCCGTGAGGCGCGGTGGATCGGTGGCCAGCGCCGACCGGGCCGTCGACAGCGTCATCCGCACGTCCGACCAGTCCTCGCCGGTGTGCTGCCAGACGACCGCCTCCGTCTCCAGCGTCAGGGAGTCACCGTCGAGGACGGCCCGGTAGGCGGGCCGCCAGAGCGCGCACGGGCTGAGATGACTCAGGCGCAGCCCGGCCGGCCCGGCGACCGCGGCCTCCACGGTCAGCTCGATGTGGCCGACCAGTTCGGCGGGCTCCTCCTCCGTGACGTCCATGGCCCGCCGGACCTCGCGGAGTTCGGCGGCGAGCGCGGCCAGCCGGGCGGCCGCGGTACGGAGCTGCTCGCCGTACGTGTCGCGCTCGGCGTCGATCCGGTCGAGCTCGCGGGCCCAGCGAGCACTGTCGGTCTCCCCGGAGCCGGCGCCCTCACCGATCTCCCGCAGGACGTCGGTGGCGAGGCGGCCGAGGAGGTCGAGCCGGGCCTGGAGCCGCTCGCGCCGCCGTTCCAGGTCGCGCTGCTCCTCCTCCAGGGCGTGCGCGCGGTGGCGCAGGACGGAGTCGGCCTCGGCCGGCCGGCGCGGTCCCCGTGGCGTCCAGTCGCGGACGACGCGTACGTCGAGCACGGTGGCCGGGTGTCCGGAGGTCAGCTCGGCGTGGAGGGTACGGTCGACGGCCAGCGCGCTGACCGGGCCGAGGCGCAGCCGCTGGACGCCGGCCTCCAGGTCGAGTGCGACGGCGCGCTCGATGTGGGCGCGGTCCTCCAGGAGGGTGACGGCGGTGACGGGGACGGCGATCGTCTTCGCGGCCGTGGACATGGGGTGTCTCAGCTCCTGCGGTTGCCGCCGACCAGGGCTTTGCCGGCCGGGATACGGATCTCGTAGCCGCCGTCGAGGGCGGTGGTGCCACCGGCGGGAAGCTCCACGCGCCGGACGCGGGTACCGGGGGCGTGCTGCTCGGACCCGGCGCCGTCGGCGGGCGCCGTCCAGCCGGCCCGCTCCTCGATGCGGACGTCCGCTTCGGAGGCGACGGGGACGCGCTCGCGTACCTCCACCGTGACGGGTCGCGCGAGCAGGTTGGCCAGTTCCACGCGGACGTGGTGGTCGAGCACGGTGATGTTGTTGCGCAGCCCCGCGGTCGACTCGCGCAGGTTCGTACGGCGGGTGACCCGGATTCCCTCGGCCGGACCGAGCCCCACCCTGCGGACGCCCCCGGGGGCGAGCGTGGGCAGCGCGGTGGTGAGGAGGAACTCGTCGTCGACGGTGACCTCCACGGGGCCGGCCAGCAGCGCCTGGTCGGTGGCGTTGGAGAGCACGAGCGTCGCGTACACGGTCTGCTCCACGGACGGCACACAGAGGTACTCGGTGCGCAGACCGACCGGGATCTCGGTGACGGTGACGGTGTGCCAGGTCCCGTCCGACGGCACGTCGGCGCGGGCGGCCGCGTCGAAGCGGTGGTCGAACGAGCCCGCCGACTCGCGTGGCCGCACGGCGTGCCCGGGCAGCCGCAGCGAGGCCACCGCCTCGGCGCGGCGACGGTACTCGGCCGCCACCGCGTCGTACGGCGACGAGGGGAACAGGCGCCCCCGGCGGCCGCCCGGCTCGTCGGGGCCGCTGAGGACCAGGGCGGTGTAGTCGAGTTCGTCGCCGCTCGGCTGCGGCGGACCGGCCACCGGCGGTGGCGGTGGCGGCGCGGCCCGGCCCGGAGCCGCGGGTGCGGAGGGGGCCATGGCGGCGGGGGCGGGCGCCCCGGTGAAGGACGGAGCGGCGGCACGCGGCGCGGCGCCCGGTTGCGCGGGGCCGAAGCCGTACGCGCCGCCCGGCACCGGCGGCGCGGCCCCGAAGCCCTGGGGCTCCGGCGGGGGCGGCGGAACAGGCCCGCCGTAGCCCACCGACGGCGGGGGCGGCACCTCGCCGTACACGGCGTCCTCCGGTACGGCCCCGCCGGCGGCCGCGGATCCGGCCGGGGAGCCGGGGGCGCCCCCGGCCCGCCGCCCGGCGGCGGCGCGCGGGGTGGGGCGGGGTTTGGCGGCCGCGTACCCGGCGAAGAGGTCGGAGAGCCCCGCCGGGGGTTCGCGCCAGCCGGAGGGCGCGGGGGCGGCCTGGCGCCGTCCGATCCGGACCGAACGGAGCCGCGGCAGGTCGGTGCGGCGCCGGAGGTCGGCGGTGGCCAGGGCGATGCGCACCCCGGTCCAGTCCTCGCCGGTGCGCTGGGCGACCGAGGCACGCAGCACCAGACGGCCGGTGTCGTCGCCCTGACGGTGGGTGAGACGGTAGGCCGGGACCCAGACGGCGCCCGGCACCCCGTACTCGAGGTCCAGTCGCACCTCGGCGTCAGCGGAGTCAGTGGTGTCCGGGGTGCCCGCGAGGGTCAGGAGCGCGGAGACCGTGGTGTTCACGTGCGCCGCAGGTGTGTCCGTGGAGGCGCGGTCGAGCCTGTCGGCGGCGACGGTGAGCTCGTGCTCGGCGTCGAGCAGCGCCCGTTCGAGCTCGGCGAGACGCGCGTGCAGCGCGGTCAGCCGCTCGTCGACGAAGTCGGCGAGCTCCAGCCACGCGTCGACCGGGGTACGGCGGTGCGGATCGTCGCGCTTGCGGCCCGGCGGCACCGGGTGCAGGCCCCTGACCTCCGCGATCAGACCCAGCTGCCGGTCCCGGCGTCCCTCCGCCGCCGCGTACGCGTCGCGCAGCCGTTCGACCTCGTGCCGCAAGGCGTCGGGCGCCCCGCCGTCGTCGGCGCCGGGCGCCTCGACCTCCACCCGGGCCTCGGTGACCCGCACCCCGGGCGCGCCCAGGACGCGGGCGCGCAGGGAGCCCGGGTCCAGCGTCCGGGGCAGCCCCGTCACCCGTACCCGGCCGTCCGGAGGCACGAGGCCCCGGGCGAGGCGGTGGCAGAGCGCGCCTTGTGCGTACACCACGACCGAATCGAGGGTCGATCCCCACCTCGGTGCCGTGTCAGCCGTCATGAGCCCCGCCCCCCGTCGTGTCCATGCTGAGCGAAGCCTACGCCCGAGCCGTCCGGTGGTTGGGCCGCCCCCGGAGTGGGACGCTGAGTGGTGGGGGTCCGTGCCGACGAGACTCGGGAGGGACCGATGGGGCGTGATGTCCCGGCGTCTGAGTTCACCCGCGACGACCGTCGCCGCTTCCGGAACAAGGTGCACACCTGCCTCGACGTGTTCGCGCGGATGCTGCGGGAGTCGCGGTTCGACTTCGAGCGGCCCCAGGTGGGCCTGGAGATCGAACTGAACCTCGTGGACGCCGACGCCGAGCCCGCCATGCGCAGCACGGACGTCCTGGAGGCGATCGCGGATCCGTCCTGGTCGACCGAGCTCGGCCGGTTCAATCTGGAGATCAACATCGAGCCGCGGCGCCTCACGGCGGGCGGCCCCGACTCCTGGGAGCAGGAGATCCGCGAGGCCCTCAACCACGCCGAGGAGAAGGCCGCGGCGATCGGTGCGCATCTCGTCATGGTCGGGATCCTGCCGACACTGGAGCTGTCGGACGTGGGTCCGGAGTCGCTCTCCGAGAACCCGCGCTACCACCTCCTGAACGAGCAGATCTTCGCCGCGCGGGGCGAGGACCTCCTGATCTCGGTGGACGGGGTGGAGCGCCTTCGGACCTACGTGGAGACCATCACGCCGGAGGCGGCCTGCACCAGCACCCAGTTCCATCTGCAGGTCGCGCCCGACGAGTTCGCGGACCACTGGAACGCCGCGCAGGCCGTCGCGGGGGTGCAGGTGGCCCTGGCGGCGAACTCGCCGTTCCTGTTCGCGAAGGAGCTGTGGCGCGAGACGCGCATCCCGCTGTTCGAACAGGCCACCGACACCCGGCCGCACGAGATCAGGGTGCAGGGGGTACGGCCCCGGGTCTGGTTCGGGGAGCGGTGGATCACCTCCGTCTTCGACCTCTTCGAGGAGAACGCGCGGTACTTCCCGGCGCTGCTGCCCCTGTGCGACGACGAGGACCCCGAGGAGACCCTCGACCGCGGCGGCGTTCCCGGTCTCGCCGAACTCACCCTCCACAACGGGACGGTCTACCGCTGGAACCGCCCCGTCTACGCCGTCGTCGACGGGGTTCCGCATCTGCGCGTGGAGAACCGGGTGCTGCCCGCCGGCCCCACGGTGGCCGACGTCCTCGCGAACGGCGCCTTCTACTACGGACTCGTCCGCGCCCTCGTCGAAGAGGACCGGCCCGTGTGGTCGCGGATGTCGTTCGCGGCGGCGGAGGAGAACCTGCACACCGCCGCACGGCACGGCATCGACGCGCAGCTGTACTGGCCCG
Organism: Streptomyces sp. NPDC002773; assembly: GCF_040295605.1. Lineage (NCBI taxonomy): Bacteria > Bacillati > Actinomycetota > Actinomycetes > Kitasatosporales > Streptomycetaceae > Streptomyces > Streptomyces sp. NPDC002773. Next base: position 78,339 of record NZ_JBEOVO010000011.1, on the reverse strand, counting down.
GCATGGGCGAAGTCCCGGTGACCGAGCTGGTGCTGCGGCGCCTGCTCCCGCTGGCGAACCGCGGCCTCGAACGGCTCGGCATGGACGTGGCCCGCCGGGAGCCGCTGCTCGGCATCATCGAGCAGCGGTGCGTCAGCGGCCGCAACGGCGCGGTGTGGCAGTCCGAGATGTTCCACCACCTCCACGACACCGTCCACGTGGACCGGCACCAGGCCTTGCGCCGGATGACACAGCAGTACATCGAGTACATGCATCTGAACGCTCCGGCGCACACTTGGCCGGTCGAGTGACCCCGACGGCCCTGGTGGTGACAACACCAGGATCAACTGCCGCTCCCCAGCGGACCGGCGCCCCGGACACGATGGCCGCATGAACCCACCTACCGCACCCACCGTCCTCATCACCGGCGCGACCCAGGGCCTCGGGCGCGGGATCGCGCTCTACCTCGCCGCCAGGGGCTGCACCGTCCTCCTCCACGGCAGAGACCCCGAGCGCCTCGAAGCGACCGCGGAGGAGGTCCGGGCGACGGCCCGCCACGCCACGGTCCGGACCTTTCTCGCCGACCTCGCGGACCTGGATCAGGTCCGCGCCCTGGCCGACCGCGTACGCGCCACCGAGCCGCGGCTGGACGCGCTCGTGAACAACGCGGTCGCCGGAGGCGGCGCCGAACCGCTCCGCCGGGAGCTGAGCGCCCAGGGACACGAACTGCGCTTCGCGGTCAACCACTTGGCGCCGTACGTCCTCACCCGGTCCCTGCTGCCGCTCCTCACGGCCTCGGCCCCCGCTCGCGTCGTCAACGTCGCCTCCATCGGGCAGGAACGCATCGACTTCGACGACGTCATGCTGGAGGAGGGGTACGAGGGACTGCGGGCCTACTGCCGGAGCAAGCTGGCGATGATCATGGCGACCTTCGAGCTCGCGGCCGAACTCCAGGGCACCGGAGTCACCGTCAACACCCTCCACCCCGCCCATCTGATGGACACCCGCGGAGTGCGCGAGTACGGCCTGACCCCGGCCGTCGCGATCGAGGAGGGGGTGCGGCCGACCGTACGGCTCGTCATGGACCCCGACCTGGCGCGCACCACCGGCCGGTACTTCAACCGGTTCACGGACGCACGCGCTCACGAGCAGGCCTACGACGCGGACGCCCGTGGGCGGCTGATGGCGCTGACGGACGGGCTCGTGGGCGCCGGCACCGGCCGCCCGGCCGCGCACTGAGAAGGCCGGCGGACCCCGAGGGGACCGCCGGCCTCCGTGGGTCACGTGCGGGCTAGAAGACGCTCACGCCGTACGCGCTCAGGGCCTCCGTCACCGGCTGGAAGAACGTGGTGCCGCCGCTGGAGCAGTTGCCGCTGCCGCCGGAGGTCAGGCCCAGCGCGGTGGTGCCGGAGAAGAGCGCGCCGCCGCTGTCACCCGGCTCGGCGCAGACGTTGGTCTGGATCATGCCGTAGACGACGTCGCCGCCGCCGTAGTTGACGGTCGCGTTGAGACCGGTGACCGTCCCGCTGCGCAGACCGGTGGTGCTGCCGCTGCGCTGCACCGACTGGCCGACGGAGGCGTTGCCCGCGCTGGTGATGTCGCGGTAGCTGCCGTTGTAGAGCCAGACCCGGCCGTCCGCCGCGGAGGCGTTGGAGTGGCGGATGATGCCGTAGTCGTTGGTCGGGAAGCTGGAACCGGCGCGGGTGCCCAGCACGGTGGTGTTGGCCGAGTTGGTGTACCAGGTGCTGCCGATGTTGGTGCAGTGACCCGCGGTGAGGGCGTAGTAGGTCGAGCCGCTGCGGACGTTGAAGCCGAGCGAGCAGCGCCCGCCGCCGGCGTAGATGGCCTGGCCGCCCGCGATGAGCTTGTTGAACGTGCCGGGTGTCCGCTTGATCTCCAGGGCGGAGGCGCGGTCGCCTGCCGCCTGCTTGATCTTGGCGATCTCGGCGGCGGAGACGGTGGAGTCGACAGTGAGGACGATCTTTCCGGTCGCCTGGTCGGTGTACCACGCGGTGCCGGCCACATCGGCCCCGCGTACGGCCTGCTCGGCGGCGGCGAGCTGGGTGGCGGTGGCCCGGCCGTCCCCGGCCGTGGCCGCGGACGAGCTGGGGACGGCGAGCGCCGAGGCGGCGAGCAGTGCGGAGGCCACGGCGATCAGCCGTGCGCCCTTGACTGCGCCGAGGGGGGAGAGGCGCTTGAGGTTCACTGGATCCTCCGGTGGGGGAGTGGGGGGAATCGCTGGGTGGGCGACCCCGTGGTGGCGAGCGGACGGGTCCACGGCGAAGTGAAGTCCGCCATGAACCTGTCAATCTCGACAGGGGGAATCCTCGAAGCAGGCGCTCCTGACGGCAAGAACGCCTTTCGGCCGATCTACGCGCGTCGGCTCGGCCCGGGGTGCGGCGGGGGCGCACCGCACCGGGGTCGTCGGCCATGGCCGGCGCGAGAGGGCGGAACCGCGCAAACACTTGCCGGAATTTGCTGACTACTTTTCAGAAAGGCCACCTGGCCCGGTGGGCGGGGGCCCGTGGTCATGCGGCGGAGGCGTAGCGGGTGCACAGATCCGGCCGTGGCATCGGGGAGCACGGAAAGCCCTTGCGGCGCGGGGGAGGGGCCGTCCACGGGTCCGTCGGACAGGTGTGGACGCCCCTCAATGTCGCGATCGTTCCCTCCGTCCGGGGCGAACGGATGTCCGGATTCCGTCGTCGACGGGTCAGAGTGCCGCGTACACGGCCTCGACGAGGGCCATCTTGCGGGGATCGTCCGCGATCCGGGGGCCCATACGGTTCATCACATAACCCAGGGAGACACCCGACTCCGGGTCCGCGAGGCCGCAGGAGCCTCCGAAGCCATCGTGGCCGAAAGCCCGCGGATTGGGGCCGTAGGAGGCGTTGGGGCCGCTGAGCCAGAGGCCGAGCGCGCACTCCGTGTCGTGGGCGAAGCCCGCGCCCAGGACCAGGTCCCGGCCCGCGCCCTGCCCCTCGCGGACCCGTTCGGCGGCCGCCTCGGACAGGATCCGGCGCTCGCCGGACCGGCCCCGCCCGGCGAAGATCCCGTACAGCCGGGCGACCGCGCGGGCCGTCCCGTGACCGTTGGCCGCGGGCAGTTCGGCGGCGCGCCACTCGGGGCTGTTGGCCTGGGCGGCGCCCACCAGCGGGTTGGCCAGGGCGGCCCGTGCCGCGGGCTCCAACTGGGCGAAGACCGCGGCCTGTTCGCCGGTGTTCGAGGCGCGGGGGTGTACGAGTTCGGCCGCCCGGGCCGCATCCCGCTCCGGCAGGCCGATGGTGAAGTCGATGCCGAGGGGCCCGGTGATCTCGTCGCGGAGGAACGCGCCGGGCAGCCGCCCGGTGATGCGCCGGATCACCTCGCCGACCAGGAATCCGTACGTCATGGCGTGGTAGCCGGAGCGGGTGCCGGGTTCCCACCACGGTTCCGTCGCCGCGAGCCGGGCGGTCGTCACCTCCCAGTCGTAGAACTCCGCGAGCGAGAGCGGCTCACGCAGGCCGGCGAGGCCCGCGCGGTGGGAGAGGAGATGGCGTACGGGGAGCTTCTCCTTGCCCGCGGCCGCGAACTCCGGCCAGTACGAGGCCACCGGCGCGTCCAGGTCGAGCAGCCCGCGGTCCACGAGGAGGTGGGCGCAGAGGGCGGTCACGCCCTTGGTCGTGGACCAGACGTTGACCACGGTGTCGCGCTCCCAGCGGCGGGTCCGGGCGGCGTCCGCCCAGCCGCCCCACAGGTCGACCACGGTCTCGCCGTGGACCTGGACGGACACGGCGGCACCGAGCTCCCCCCGCGTACGGAAGTTGGCCTCGAAGACCTCCCGTACGGCGCCGAAGCGAGGGTCGCAGTGCCCCTCCACCGCGGGCTCGACCGCGGCCTTGGCGTGGCCGCGGGTCTCTGCTGGCTCGGGCATGGCGTCCTCCGGGTCGCTCGACGGTCGCGAGCAACATACCGACTGGTCGGACCGGAGGGAAGGGAGCACACGGCCGACTCGGTCCGGTTCTCGTGAGGAAGGCGAGGCAAGCGGCGGCGCTCAGAGCGCGGAGCCCTCGGCGGCGGCCGGCATGTCCTCGATGAGGGCGGCGGCGTGCGTGGTTCCGCCCTCGGCCCGGGCAGCGGCTTGCAACCGCTGGGACCGTTCGACGCGTTCCGGATCCGTGACCAGGTCGTGCAGTGCCGCGCCAAGCGTCTCGGCGGTGGCATCGGCGGTGTCCACGCGGCGGGCGACGCCGAGTTCCACGAGCCGGTCGGCGTTCATGACCTGCTCGGCCCCCTGCGGCACGGCGATCATGGGCACGCCGGCCAGGAGCCCTTCGCCGCAGCCGCCCATCCCGGCGTGGGTGACGAAGGCGTCGGCCTGTTCCAGGACCGCCCGCTGCGGGACCCAGGAGTGCACCTCGACGTTGGCCGGGAGGGCGATCACTCGTTTCTGGCGCGGGACGGGGGCGGGCGGTGCGGCGCGGTGAGACGAGGACGCGGTGTCAGGGCCGGTCGATCTGCGCGGCGGCCTCCTCCAGGTCGGCGACGGTCCCCGACATGATCGTCCGTACGTGCTCGGAGATGTGCCGCACCGGCCAGTCCCACCACGCCACGGCGAGGAGCCGGGTGACGTCCGCGGCGTCGTAGCGGGTTCGGATGAGCCGGGCCGGGTTGCCGCCGACGATGCCGTAGTCGGGGACGTCGCCGGTGACCACGGCGCCGGCGGCGATGATCGCGCCGTGGCCGATCCGCACGCCGGGCATCACCGTGGCGCCGTGCCCGAACCAGACGCCGTCCGCCGGGACGGGAGCGTGTGATCGAGGAGCTCGACGAGCGGCGCCGGAACCTGCCCGGGGGCGAGGGACTCCGCCAGGAGGAGGCCGTAGCGTATCTTGCGGCCCTTCTTCGTGCCGAGGAAGCGGCGCAGCTGCCGGTCCCGGGGCCGGCCGTGCTGTGCGGGCTGGTTCAGGAACGTCTGCCAGGCACGCAGGTCGCCCTCCGCCCCGATGATCTCCTCGACCCTCGCCGTCCCCAGCGCGCGGATGAACTCGTCCTCCAGATCCGCCACGCACACGAAGAACCCCCCGGACGGCGCCCCGGCGCGCCGCAGAGCACGGTCGTAGTAGCGCTGCTCGCGCTCGTCGCACAGGCCGGTCAGGCGCAGGCCCAGTCCGGGCGGCCCGAGCAGGTCGGCATAGCGCCCCACGCTCATGGCCCCGCCCATCGACACCACGGCCACCCCCTCGGCTGCGAGGTCCCTGCCGTGCAGCGCGGCCAGCGCCTCGACGGCCGCCAGGTCGCTCGGCCCCTCAAGGAGCACCGCCGTCCGCAGTCCCAGCCGCACCGCCAGATCACGCGCCGGTTCGCCGGGCCCGCCCGCCGCCCACTGATCGACCGCCTCCCGGAACGCCCACATGTCCGCCATGGAGCGAGTCTGCCCGTCCGCCGACCGTCGGACCAGGCATTATCCGGTTCGGGAACCGCGATCCGACCCGAGCCGCGTTCGTACCGGTCGTACGGGCGCTTCGCCTTCGCCGAAGTGGGCATACGCGAGACGTCCCGGTCTCGCAACCGCTGGGAGCCTCCACCGGAGGCGGCCGGCGGGGCGGGACGTCCCCTTTTTTCGTACAGGAGCGTCCATGCGCACAGTAGGTGTCGAGGAGGAGCTGATGCTCGTCAACGCGAAGACGGGCGAGCCCTTCGCCGTCTCGTCGGCGGTGCTCGCGTCAGCGGCCCTGACCGGGGACGAGGCGGGGGAGAGCTTCGAGAAGGAGCTGCACCAGGAGCAGCTGGAGTTCTCCACCCGGCCGATGAAGGACATGGGCGAGCTGCGGGACGAGATCGTCCGCCTGCGCGGCGAGGCGCTGCGGTACGCGCGCGGGGCCGGCGCGCTCGTCGCCGCCCTCGCGACCTCCCCGCTCCCCGTGGAACCCTCCCGCCAGCTGGGCCTCAGGTACCGGTGGATGGCCGAGCAGTTCGCCCTCACCACCCGGGAACAGCTGACGTGCGGGTGCCATGTGCACGTGGCCGTGGACTCCGACGAGGAGGGGGTCGCCGTCCTCGACCGGATCAGGCCCTGGCTCTACCTCCTGAACGCGCTCAGCGGCAACTCGCCGTTCTGGCAGGGGCAGGACAGCGGCTACAGCAGCTACCGCAGCCGGGTGTGGAACCGCTGGCCGTCCGCCGGACCGTACGAACTGTTCGGCAGCGCGGAGCGGTACCACGAGCAGGTGCGGGACATGCTCGCGACCGGAGTCCTGCGCGACCCCGGCATGATCTACTTCGACGCCCGGCTCTCCGCCAACTTCCCCACCGTCGAGATCAGGGTCGCCGACGTCTGTCTGGAACCCGGCACGACCGTGCTCGTCGCCACCCTCGCCCGCGGCCTCGTCGAGACCGCAGCCCGCGCCTGGCGCAACGGCGAACCCGCTCCCCGGATCTCCGCCGGTCTGCTCCGGCTGGCCTCCTGGCGTGCCGCCCGGTCCGGGCTCAAGGGGCCGCTCGTCCACCCGGTGACCATGGAGGAGACCGGTGCCGACGCGGCCTTCGAGGCCCTGCTGCGGTACACCGAGGAGGCACTGCGGGACGCCGGGGACCTCGACGCGGCCCGTGAGGGAATCGCCGCCCACCTGGCCGGCGGGGGCGGCGCGGACCGCCAGCGCGCCCTGCTCGACGAGGGCCTGCCCCTCGACGAGGTCGTACGGGCCTGCGCCCGGATCACGACCGAGACGACGTGAGGCCCCCCACGAAGGCCCCCGCCGGGGAGGCGGGGGCCTTCGTGGGGGCTGGGGACACAGGCGGTCAGGCCGGCCAGACGCCCGTGACGCGCCGCACCGCCGTGGCCCCGCCGCGGTCGACGGCCGCCTTCACCACGGCGAAGATCGCACCCTGCAGCGCGGCGGCGATCAGGATCTCGCGCCAGCGCCTGTCCTCGTCGGTGGCGTTCGGCGCGTCGTCGTCGTGCCCCAGGACCTGCCAGGCCTTCTTGAACGCGGCACCCGCGAGCAGACCGCCCCCGGTGCCCAGGACGAGCGACACCGGTTTGAACACGAGACGTGATCGTTGCATGACACCTTCACCTTCCCTCGGACTCATGCCCCGGCTACCCCGGGGCGGGCCCCGCATGCCTCCGCTCAGATTTCGGCGACGGCCCCGCCCGCCTCCGCTCGGATGAGGCCCGCGAGCACGAGGGCCCTGGCGACGGCCGGCGGGTCCAGCGGCTCGTCGTCGGGATCGGCCGGCCGCAGCCGCTCCAGGAGCGGCCCCGCCTCCAGCCGGTACGCCTCCGCGTCCGCCAGGAGACCGTCGGCGTCCGGCCCGCCGACCGTGTCGTCGACGTAGTCCGACAGCTCCCCGAGCACCCGGCCCCGGTCCACGAAGCGGCTCATGCCGCAGTCCAGACCGTCGTCGCGCAGGCCGTCCGGGTACGGCGCGCGGCTCCACGCCCCGTTCTCGTACCAGTAGACGCAGCCCAGCTCGTACCCCTGGAGCCGGTCGCGCAGCTCGTCGTACGGGAGCCAGTCCGGGCCGCCCGCCAGCATGTCGATCGGCGGCTCGTGCCACTTCACGCCGCTCGACTCGTCCTCGCCGTAGAGCACGTACCGGCCCTCGCCCATCCGGGACATGGTCCACCAGGTGCAGCCGGAGTCGTCGTGGTGAAGCCCGTCGGCGTCGATCCAGTAGCCGGTGCGGTAGCCGCTCTTGCGTTCCTCCTCCTCTGTGGTCGCCTGGATGGCGGCGAGCAGCGCCCAGCGGGCCCACAGCGCCTCGCCCCGAGGAAGGTCCTCCGGCAGTCCGGGCCGGTGAATGGTCATGCGTCCCCCATGTGTTCTCGTGCCGGGCACCCGTTGTGAGACGCCCGCACATTTTCGCGGCATCTCAGGGTAGGCGGACCGCACACGGCCCCAAGGAGGACCCATGTCCGGACTCATCGCACGCATCAAGCAGTTCACCCGCAGCCCGCAGGGGCGGCGGACGATCGCTTCGGCCCGGCGCGCGGCCGCCGACCCCAGCAAGCGCGACCAGGCGCGCAGGCTGCTGGGGCGGCTGCGCGGACGACGGTGACGGGCGGGCCGGAGGGCAGGCACGCGGCCGGGAGGGGACACCCGGCCGGGGACGGGCTCTCGCGCTGGGAACGAGCCCTGGAACGCTGGCAGAAGGCCCTGCTCTCCAAGGTCCGTCACCGCGAGCGCGTCGAGCTGGTGGCCGCCCTGCACCACGAGTGCGACGACCACGCCGTGGTGTGCAGCGAGAGCAGAGTGGTCGTCCCGAACGCCTACGAGGTGGAGCTGGACGCCCGGGTCGCCGAGGAACTGACGCGCCGCGGCGGCGGCGACGTCGGAGAGGCGCTGACGGACGACCTGGCCCGCCACGGGGAGCGGAAGGGCTACGAGTGGGCGGGACCGCTGACGGTCCGCGTCACCCCGGCGGAGCGTCCGCCCGGCGACCCGTACCGGGTGAGCAGCAGCCCCATGCCCCACGTACGGGCCGACGCGTTTCCGACGGACGGCTGACGGCAGGCGGCAGGCGGCAGGCGGCACCGTCGGCCGGGCCAGGGTGCCCGACCGGCGGAGCCCGTACGGTGCCGGGCAGACTGGACGGATGGACCCATGGAACAGGCCGGACCAGGACACCGCCCCCTCGCGGTACGGGCGTCTGCGCGTCGAGACGGCGGACCTCGGGCCGGCGCACTGGCTCACCGAACGCCGCCCGGGTTTCGGTGACTTCGGAACCGTGACCGGCGTCGCCGCGCCCGGATTCCCCGCGTACGCGCGCGTACTGCATCCCGCGACGCTGGACGAGCTCCCGGTCCGCTGGGACACCGTCGCCGCCGCCTACGGGCGACAGGTCGAAGCGCTGACGGACTGGCACGAGGTGATCGGCGTGGAGCGGTTCTACCAGAACGGGGAGGAGTACGGCCTACCCGGCGTCTGGGACGAGCACCCGGGGGAAGGGCCCACGCCCGTCGGGGTCGCGCGGGCCATGATCCCCGTCCTGGCGCGCCACACGGGGACACCGGAGCGATGCTGGTACGGCCTGTGGGAGGGATACGGCCGCTGGGAGTGGGAGGGCGTTCCCACCTTCCCGACCCCGCAACGGGACGAGATCCTGCTGTCGGGACCGCTGGCCGACGCCGTGTCCCCCGCGCTCCTGCACGAGTTCGACGAACTGCCCGACCTGTGGTGGCCGCAGGACCGCGCCTGGTGCGTGGGCGGCGACGTCGACCTGGTGAGCACGTACGTCGGCGGTTCCGAGGAACTCATCGCCGACCTGCTCGCCGCCCCCGGCCTCGAGGCCCACCGGGTCACGGCGACCGACGGAGTCGGCTGACCGGCGCCATGCGTACGCCCCGGCCTTCCCCGGACACGACGCGGGGAGGCCGGGGCGCGCGGCCGGTCAGGCCAGGAGGACCGGCAGGTCGAAGAGGTCGTTCTGGGTGACGACCGGCTTGTTCCGCAGCTCCTCGCGCGGCACGGCGAGCCGGAGCTCGGGGAAGCGCGCGTACAGGGCGGGCAGCGCCACCGACGCCTCCAGACGGGACAGCGCCGCTCCCGGGCACACGTGCGGACCGTGACCGAAGGAGATGTGCCGGTTCGGCGTACGGGTCACGTCGAAGGCGCCCGCCGTCGGACCGTACTGCTCCTCGTCCCGGCCGATCGCGCCGAACGACACGATCAGGGCCTCGCCCTTGGGCAGCACCCGGTCGCCGACCTCGATGTCCTCGGCCGCGAACCGGATCAGGACGTGCGAGGTCGGCGTCGACCAGCGCAGCGTCTCCTCGATGACGTTCTCCCACGGCACCTCGCCCTTGAGCACGAGGGCGCGCTGCTCGGGGTGGGTCTCCAGGGCGACGACGGCGTTCACGATCAGGCTGATGGTCGTCTCGTGGCCGGCGGCCACCATCAGCTGGAGGGTGTTGGTGATCTCCTCCGTGCTCAGCCGGTCGCCGTCCTCCGACGCCTCGATCAGCGCGCTCGTGAGGTCGTCACCGGGACGCTCCTTCTTGCCCGCGACGATCCCGGCGAACAGGGCGCCCAGGTCCGCCATCATCCGCGGCACCTCCTCGGGCGGAGTCTGCGTCGAGAAGAACTTGTCGAACAGCTCCTTCATCCGCGGGTGGTCGGCCGCGTCGACCCCCATCAGCTCGCTGACCACGTTCATCGGCAAGGGGTACGCGAACTCCGCCTTCAGGTCCACGACCTCGCCGGCCGGGCGCTCCGCGAGTCGGTCGAGCATGCCCTCGGTCAGGGCCTCGATGCCCGCACGCAGCCGGTCCACCCGGCGTGCGGTGAGCGCCTGCGCGACCAGGGTGCGCAGCCGCCGGTGCTCGTCGCCGTCGACGGTCAGCATCGACTTCCCCGGGTTGGCGAGGCCGATGAGGGGCCAGTCGAGGGGTATCTCGCCGCGCTGCCAGGCCCCCCAGACGTCGATGTCCTTGACCAGGCGGGAGTCGGTGAGCAGCTTCCGTGCCTCGGCGTGCCGGGTGACGGCCCAGCAGGGCACCCCGCCGGGCAGCACGACACGGGCCAGCGGACCGGCCTCGCGCAGCCGGGCGCTCTCGCCGTCGAGGTCACCGACGAAGGGGTCGAGCGTGATCACATCGGTGCCGGAAACGGCGGTGGGGTCGTACGGGCAGCTCATGCGAATGCTCCAAGGGCGGGAGTCGGGGTGTAGGTCACGGGAAGCGCGGTGAGGCCCCGCAGCCAGGGGGACGGGCGGCGGGTGAGGGTGTCCTCCGCCACCGCGAGGTCCACGTCCGGCAGCCGGTCGAGCAGCACCTCGATGCCGGTCCTGGCGATGGTCTCGGCGACCTCCTGCGCCGGGAAGGGGCAGCGGTGCTCGCCGTGTCCGAAGGAGAGGTGGGCGTTGTTGCCGCCGGTGAAGGCGCCGGAGTCGGCCCGGACGTGCGGGTCGGAGTTGGCGGCGGCGAGACCGAGCAGGAGCAGGTCGCCGCGGCCGATCCGGCGTCCGCCGAGCCGGGTGTCGCGCGAGGCCCACCGCCCGGCGACGTTCTGGGTGGGGGTGTCCTCCCACAGGACCTCGTTCATCGCCTCGCCGACGCTGTGCCGGCCGCCGGAGAGGGAGGCCGCGAACCGGTCGTCGGTGAGCATCAGGCGCAGCGAGTTGCCGATCCAGTCGGCGGTGGGCTGGTGGCCGGCCGCCATCATCACCATGAGGTCCTGGGCGACCTCCTCCAGCGTGAAGCCGGCGGTGTTGGCGACCATCCGCGAGGCGACGTCGTCGCCGGGCGTCCCGGCCTTGGCGGCGAGCAGCGCGAACATGGACTCGGCCAGGTGGCGCTGGCCCTCCAGCGCGCCCGCCTGGCCGTTGATCATGTCGTTCAGGGCGGTCACGAGGCCGGGACCCTGCTCGTCCGCGAAGCCGTAGATGCTGGCGAGGACCCGTACCGGCAGCAGCATCGCGTACTCGGCGATGATGTCGCAGGCGCCCTTGCCGCAGAGGCCGTCGATGAGTTCGTCCGCGAAGCGTTCGGCCCGTTCCTTGAGGACGAACGGGTCGACGGCCTCGAGCGCCTCGGAGATGACCCCGGCCCGCTCGCGGTGCCGCTCGCCGACGGTGTAGAGGATGGACGGCTGCTTGCGGCCGATCATGGGCAGCAGCGGCCAGTCCGCGGGGATCGCGTCCCACTGGTTCCACAGCTCGGAGTCGCGCGAGAAGAGGACCGGGTCGCTGGTGACCTGGTGCAGTTCGCGGTAGCCCAGGACCAGCCAGGCGGGCACGTCCCCGTCGAGTACGACCGGGGCGACGGCGCCGTGCTCGCGCCGTATCCGCCGGTAGAGCTCGACGGGGTCGGTCTGGAACCGGGGGCCGCTCAGCGGGACGGGCTGGGGCTCGGGGTGGGTCACGGGGCGGGCTCCGGTATCGGCTGCGGGTCCGGGGCGACGAGGGTCTGCAGGTGCTCGACGAGCGAGATGAGGACCTGCTTGCTGGACTCGCGCGACCGGGCGTCGCAGAAGACCAGGGGGACCTCGTCGGCGAGGTCGAGGGCCTCGCGGATCTGGGCGGGGGTGTGGGCGGGTCCGCCGAAGTCGTTGCAGGCGACGACGAACGGGGTCCCGTGGTGTTCGAGCCGGTCGACGGCGTACCAGGAGTCGGCGAGCCGCCGGGTGTCGACGAGCACGACGGCACCGAGCGTCCCGGAGAACAGCCGGTCCCACAGGAACCAGAACCTCTCCTGGCCCGGGGCGCCGAACAGGTACAGGACGTTGCGGGCGTCGAGCGAGATCCGGCCGAAGTCGAACGCGACGGTGGTGGCCGTCTTCGCGGCGACGCCGATGGTGTCGTCGATCTGCTCGCCCGCCTGCGTCATCGTCTCCTCGGTGTTCAGCGGACGGATCTCGCTGACCGAGCGGACCAGGGTGGTCTTGCCGACTCCGAACCCGCCGACGACGACGATCTTCAGACCGTTGTCGGCGGTGCTGTGCAGGGTCTGGCGCTGTTCAGAGGCTACGGAGTCCAACGAGCACCTGCTCCAGGATGTCGTGATCGGGAAGGCGGTACGTGGGGCGGGGGTGGCGTGCGCTGATCCGGCCGGTGGCGTGCAGGTCGGCCAGGAGGATCCGCGTGATCGACACCGGCAGGCCGAGCTCGGACGCCACCTCCACCACCGCCATGGGGAAGCGGCACATGCGCAGGATCGCGGCGTGCTCCGACTGCATGCCGGGGACGGGGTCGCTCTCGGCGACCACGAGCGTCACCACGTCGAAGGCGTCGGACCCGGCACGGCTGCGACCGCCCGTCACGGTGTAGAGGCGGTCGGGGGAGTCGTCCCGGCCCGGCCTGATCCTGCTCATCCCCGGGGCCTGGCGACGAGGTGTTCGCCCAACTGCTCGACCAGTTCCGACATGTTGTGGCCGACGAGACCCGCGTCCGCGTCCTCGTCGGCGACCAGGGCGAGATGGGCGCCGTCCCCGGCCTCCACGATGAAGAGGATGCCGCCGTAGAACTCGGCCATGGCGGAGCGGACCCCGCCGGTGCCGTCGCCGAACTCGACGGAGGCGCCGTGCGACAGGCTCTGGATGCCCGCGGCGATGGCGGCGAGCTGGTCGGCCTGGTCCACGGAGAGCCCGGAGGTACGGCAGAGCTTGAGGCCGTCCCGGGAGAGCACCAGCGCGTGACGGGTGGCCGGGGTGCGTTCCAGCAGGTTCTCCAGGAGCCAGCTGAGCTTCTCGTCGGTGGTGGTGCCGGTCATCGCGGATTGCCTTCCGAATACGGGGGGTTCGAGGACGGCGACGGGTGCGGTGCGACCGTCGGGTCCTGAGGGTCGGACGGTACGGGTGTGGCGGCCGGGCGGTCGTCGGCGCTGGGGCCGGTTCTGTCCGGTCCGGCCTCGGGCTGGGCGGCGGCCGCGCGGACGGCCCGCTGGAAGCTGCCGAAGCGCGGCGGGGTCCCGGGCGCCGCCGCACCGGTGCGCTGCGGCGCCGGGCGGCCCGCCGAGGACGGCTCGGCGCCCTTGAGCTGGGAGGCGAGGGTCTCGCCGCGGCGACGGCGGGGCAGGACGATGCCGTCCGCCTCCGCCCCCGGTGTGGTGCCCGCGGTCGCGGTCGCGGTCGCGGTCTCGTGCACGGCCTCGGGCTCCGACGGCCGGGACGCGGGCCGGGCAACCGGGGCGAGGCCGGGCTGTGCGCCGGGCGACCGGTCCGGGGCGGGAGAGGTCACGGCACGGCCCGACACGGGGAGCAGCGGCTCGCCGACCGCGCCGGGGGGCTCGGAGGCGGCGTGGCTGATGAGTTCCTGAGGCAGCATCAGGAGGGCGCCGGTGCCTCCGCGCGCGGAGGGGCGGAAGGACACGGTCAGACCGTGCTTGCGCGCGAGCCGGCCGACCACATGGAGGCCGAGGCGGGTTCCGGACAGCCCGGCGAGGTCCTGGGCCGCCGAACCGACGGCGGCCTCGGCGCGCCGCAGCTGCACGTCGCTCATCGCCAGACCGCTGTCCTCGATGGTGATGACGATGCCCGCGGGCACCTCCTCCACGTAGACGTGCACCTCGGCGCTCGGCGGGGAGAAGTTCGCGGCGTTGTCCAGGAGTTCGGCCAGCGCGTGCATGACGCCCTCGGCTGCGTGACCGGCGACCGCGGCATCGCTGCCGGAGTGCAGCCGCACCCGCTGGTAGCCGCCGATCCGGCCCATGGCGCCGCGCAGGATCGATTCCATGACGATGGGCCGCGCCCAGCGTCGACCTGACCGGGCCCCGGTCAGTACCGCGACGGAGTCGGCGAGCCGTCCGGCCTGGGCGGTGCGGTGGTCGAGATGGAGGAGGTCGGTGAGCACGTCCTCGTCGGCGTGCCGGTGCTCCATCTCCCGCAGGTCGGCCATCATGCTCGTGGCGAGGGCCTGCATGCGGCCGGCGGCGTTGGCCGCGGCGGCCATGGCGGCGGACCGGGCGGACTCCGCCCGTCGCAGTCGTCCTTCGAGGCGTTCGAGCTCGGCGGTCCGCTCCTCGGTGAGCCGGGCCGTCTCCGCCCGGTGGGCGCGGACGAGCTCCTCGGCCCGTGCCGCGTGGCCGGCGGCCTCCGCCTCGTGGCGCTCCCTCAGCTCGGCCGTCTCCCGTTCGGCGGTGGCCTTGAACCGGCTGACGTAGGCGTCGCGGGAGGCGAGTTCGGCGGTGAGGACCTCGGCCCGCCGGCCCAGTGCCCGCGCGGTGCGCGCGTACCAGGTGACGGAGAAGGCCGCGGCGGACAGCAGCAGGACGCCGCAGAGGGCGAACCAGCCGAGCGCGGGGCGTACCCCGGCCGGTGCCGCGGTCGTCGCCGCCGCGGCGAGTGCGCCGCTCGCGGCGGCGGTCAGCAACGCGGCGGTCAGGGCAGGGCGGAACGGGGTGGGGGACGCCGACATCAACCAGACTCTCGGGAGCAGGCACGGGGGAAGGAGGTTGAACGACGGAACTATAGAGGCGTTCTTGATCAGTTCGGAACGCTCTTGAGCGGATTGATATGCACAGGGTGAAGGAATCTTCCAGTCTTACGCACACGAAAGTCGCACGAAGGTCGCACGAAGGTCGCTATTCATGCGCTCTCTGACCCGACCTCAGTTCGGAAGCCGTCCGGCCCGGCAGTCGGGGTGACGTTGTCCCGTTGCCGCAGTTCGTGCCCCGGGATCGGCGGTCGGCGGGCTTACGGTCGGCGGCATGGAAGATGACCGTCAGGGGTGGCTCCGGTGTCTGCTCGCCGGGGCGGTGTTCGTCGTGTGCATGGCCGGCACCACCCTGCCCACGCCGCTCTACCCCCTCTACCAGGAGAAGTTCGGGTTCTCCGAACTGACCGTGACCGTCGTGTACGCCGTGTACGCCTTCGGGGTCATCGGAGTGCTGCTGCTCGCGGGCAACGCCTCGGACACCGTCGGCAGGCGGCCCGCCCTGCTCTGGGGCCTGGGCTTCGCGGCTGCGAGCGCCGTCTGCTTCCTGTGCGCCGACGGCCTGGGCTGGCTGTACGCGGGCCGGCTCCTCTCGGGTCTTTCGGCCGGTCTGTTCACCGGGGCCGCCACCGCGTACGTCATGGAGCTGGCCCCGCCCGGCGGCGGCTCCCGGGCGACCTTCGTGGCCACGGCGGCCAACATGGGCGGCCTGGGCTGCGGGCCCCTCCTCGCCGGCCTCCTCGCGGAGTACGCGCCCGAACCTCTGCTGCTTCCGTTCGCCGTCCACCTCGCCCTGGTGGTCCTCTCCGCCGTCGTCCTGCTCCGGCTCCCCGAGACCGTGGGGGAGCGGCGCCCCCTCACCGGCGTACGGCCGCAGCGGCCCGCCCTGCCGCCCCAGGTGCGCGCGGCCTTCGTACCGGCGGCGATCGCCTGCTTCGTGGGATTCGCGCTGTTCGGCGTGTTCACCTCGGTCAGCCCCGCGTTCCTCGCCCGCTACCTGCACGTGGACAACCACGCGGTGAGCGGCCTGGTCGTCGCCCTGGCCTTCTTCGCCTCCACCGCGGGACAGCTGGCCGTCGGCCGTGTCGGCGTGGCCCGCTCCCTCTCCCTGGGCTGCGCCGTCCTCTTCGCCGGGCTCGTCCTCCTCGCGTCGGCGCTCTACACCGACCTCCTCGTCCTCATCGTCCTCGCCGCCGTCGTCGGCGGTGCCGGACAGGGCCTCGCCTTCCGCGCCGCGCTCTCCTCCGTCGCGGCGGCGGCGCCGGGGGACCGGCGCGCGGCGGTCATCTCGACCCTGTTCGTGGTCGCGTACACCGGCATCTCGATCCCCGTCATCGGCGTGGGACTCCTCGCCGACCCGCTCGGACTCGAAGGGGCCGGGCTCGTCTTCATCGCCTGCATGCTGGCGCTGGTCGCCTCCGCCGCCGTCTACCTGCTGCGCCGCCCGGTCGGCGCGAAGCCGCACTGACCGGGCGGGGGGAGCGGCGGGGCGTCCGGTCTCAGGCGCGCGCCAGCTCTCCGAGCAGGGCCCAGGTACGGCGCCGGTCGGCCTCACCACCGAGGTCGGTCGCGGTGAACACCACCTCTGTCGCACCGGCCTCGCGGTAGCGCCGTACCTCCGCGGCCATGTGCTCCTCGTCGCCGATCACCGCCAGGTCGGCGGCCCGCGTACCGCCGGAGAGACCGATCACGCGCTGGTACGAGGGGATGGCGTCGTACAGCGCGAGCGCCGAGGCCGCGGCCTCCCGGACCGCCTCCGCGTCCGTGGCCACCACCCCGGGGACGAGGGCCACGATCCGCGGCGCCGGCCGGCCCGCCGCCTCCGCGGCGGCCGTGACGGCGGGCACGATGTGCTCGGCGAGAGCCCGTGGGCCCGCCAGGAACGGCAGGATCCCGTCGGCGAGTTCGCCACTGACCCGGAGCGTCTGCGGCCCCATGGCGGCGACGAGCACCGGTACCGGCGGTTCCGCACCGCCGGGCACCGCCGCCGGCAGCGCGGTCCGCGCGGTCAGCAGCTCGCCGTGGAAGTCGGCCTGCCCCGTCGCGAGCAGGGGCCGCAGCGCGGTGAGGAACTCCCTGAGCAGCGCCACGGGACGCTCGTACGGGATGCCGAAGCCGTTCTCGGTCAGGTGCCGCGTCCCGAGCGCGAGCCCCAGGTGGTAGCGGCCGCCGGTCGCCGCCTGCGCCGTCTGGGCCTGACTGGAGACCAGCAGGGGATGGCGGCCGAAGACGGGGATCGCGGACGTCCCCACCTGAAGCCCCGGCACCTCCCGGCCGACGACCGCGGCCAGCAGCGGCGAGTCGTACGCGAAGCTCTGCCCGAACCACCCGGAGGTGAGACCGGCGGCCCGGGCCTCCTTGGCCAGCCGGACGGTCGCGTCGATCGAGAGCTGTCGAGAGGTCGTACTCAGCGTCACACCGATAGTCATGCCTGCGACAACAGGCGCGGACGCGGACGGCATTCCGATCCGTATGTGACAAGCGTGTGGCGGCTTCGCGGCTTCACGGCTTCACGGCTTCACGGCTTCGGGGGATGTCAGTGGGCCCGCCTAGAGTGATCACGACGGTCTGAGGCGGCGTCGGACGCGCAAGGGAACGACGCTCGGAACAGCGGGGGGCAGGATGGACTGGGGCGCGGTCGAGGGCACCGAGCAGGACGGCTCAGGACGGCCGACCTACGAGCTGGCACTGGACGCGTACGCGGAACCACGCCCGGCACTGATCTGCCGGAACGCGTCGGGCAAGGTCCTCAAGAAGGTCCCCGCGCAGGCACGCAAGCACGAGCGGGCGGAGCTACTGCTCGCCCTGGCCGACTGGCTGGCCGACCACACCGCGCGGGCCGCCGCCGAGGCCGAGCGGTGGATGACGCGCTCCCTGCCCGTTCCGGCCGGCCTGCTGCGCGCCGTCTGGCTCGACCCCTACTGGCAGCGCGCACTGCGTCACCTGGTCATCGCGCCGTACGAGCCGGACGGCTCGGCCGACGTGACACGTGCCGGACTGCTCGTCGACGCCGGTACGCCCGACGGGCTGCGTGTCGTCTCCCCCGAAGGCGAATTGACGCTCGACGGAGGCCTGGTGACGGTGCCCCACCCCGTCCTGCTCGATCCGGACGGGCGCGGACGGCTTGAGCGCTGGCGCCGTCTCCTCGACGACCACGGCGGCGAGCAGGGAGTGGAGCAGCTGCACAGGACCGTGTGGTGGCGGCCCCGGGCGGCGCCCGCGCAGCGGAACTCCTGGCAGGGGGTGGACGCGTTCGACGGCGCCGAGTTCGACAGCGGGGCGCGCTTCGAGTGGGCCGTGTCCCGGTTCGGCGGCCGCATCCGGGGGGAGACCGCCCACTTCGACGTGTACGCCGGCCCCGCGCTCCACCCCATGCGCATCGGCCTGCGCTGGCAGGGCCCCCTGTCGAGCACGCTCATGGACGACGTCCACTGGGGCTCCCGCGACCGGCGCCGCGAAGGGCCGGGGGCGTTCGACGACATCCCGCTCGTCGCCTGGTCCGAGGGGATGCGGGCCGCCGCACACCTCTACGACGCGCGCGACGGCGGCTACCGCCAGGAGGAACGCCCCGACGCGTCCACCGCCTACCAGCGGTTCATGACCCGTTGCGCCGAGAACACCGGCGCGGGTGACGAGCCGGGCGCGGCGGACAGGGCGGTGCCGCGGGCCTGGGGGGAGACGGAACTCCTCGACGCGGGCGCCGTGGCCCCCGGCACAGCGCCGGGCGCCGGTGACGAGGACGTCCTCACCGTGTGCCGGTACGACTGGGCGGGGCTCGACGAAGGGGCCTGTCTCGTACGGCTGGTGCCCGGACGCGCGGCCGACGCCGAGGACACCGTGGCCCGCGCCCTCGGCCTCACGCCCGTCCCCGACGACGGGCCGGGGCGCGAGGTCGTGGGCCGGGTGCGGCCCACCCCGCTTGGCTTCCTCGCCCGCGTGTCGCGTGCCGAACCCTCCGCCGTCAACCGGGCGATCGGCCTCCTCGGGCTGCTCCGCACCTGCGCCACGACCGCGGCCACCAAGCCGGGACGGGCCGCCAAGGCGCTCGAAACGGCCGTCGCCCCGCTGGAGAAGCAGGCCCCGCGGCTGATGACGGCCGTACTGGAGGAAGGCGCGCGGATCATCGCGGGCACGGGCAGCCCCGGCATGGCACAACCGCTGTTCGCGCGGGCCCGTGAGGTCGAGAACAACAGCGGCCTCGCCGTCGACGAGGACGGTGTGATCGAGTCGTTCGTCGGGAGCGCGGCAGTGGGAGCCGTCTCCAGGCGCGCCCTGGCCGCCCACCACGACGCCCTCGTCGCCCGGCTGGCGGCCCCATGGGCCGCCACCCACTACCGCCGCCTCGTCCTGGCCTGGCACCGGGCCGGGCTGCCGTCACGGCCCGAGTTCGCGGGCGCCGTCCTCGGCTTCGCGCCGGGCACCGCCCCCGTCGACGAGGAGCACCGGCTGCTGCTCGCCGGCCTCCTCGCGCACGGCGGCATGGACGACGCCACCCCGGACGTCTGGGACGGATGGACACCCGTCCTGCTCGCCCTCCTGGCCGAGGGCCGGCTCACCCGGAAGGCCCTGCTCGGACTGACGGCCGCACCCGCCGGCGGCGGTCGGGCCGCGCTCACCGAGGCCGCGGTCGGCTGGGTGCGGCTGCTGCGGCAAACGGGCGCCGACGCGCTGCTCGACGGGGCGACCGCGTCGGACGCGCGTACGGGCGTGGTGGCGGCCGGCGGGGAGGCCGCGCGTACGGGCGGCGAGGAGGTCGCTCGTACGGGCGGCGAGGAGGTCGGCGAGGAGGCCGAGAGCGCCGACCCCGCGACGGGCGGCGGCGCGGAGCCCGCCGTCGACGTCGAGGACGTCCGGGCCTGGCTCAACCGTTTCGCGCAGCGCTACCGAGGACTGCGGGCGCCGGTCGACGGACTGGGCGAGCTGCTCGCCCGGGCAGCCGCCCGGCTGCGCGCCGAAGGAGCCACCCACCGGGCACTCCCGTCACTGCGGATGCCCGACACCCAGGCGTCAGCGCGGGACCGTTGCGTCGATCTGGGGCTGCTCGACGCCCTCCTCGCGGCAGGCGTCCCGGTCGAACCCGACGACACCGAACCGCTCGGCTTCCTCGGCTGGCTCGGACGGGCGAAGGGTGACGACCTGACGCACGTCACCCGGGACGACAGCTTCGCACCCCGGCTGCTCGCGGGACTGTCCGACCCGACGGCCGCCCTGGAGATCGGCCACCGGCCGCCCCACCCCTTGACGGGGGACACGGGACGCCTCAAGACGCTCACCACCCGGCCGGCCCTGCGCGGGTTCGTCGGGGGGTTCCTCGGCGGACACGGCCGACGGGTCACGGAAGGTGGCGGCGTACTGCCGCTGCACACCGCGCTGCGGGACCTGGAACCGTTCGCCGCGCCCGCCTTCCGCCGGCATTTCGAGGGGGAGGCGGAGCGCATCCTCGCCCTCGACCCGGCCGAGGCGCTGACGCGGACACTGCGCGCCGGACTCCCCGACGAGCTGGGGCTGCCCGGTGAAGGGGAGGCCTGGCAGCGGGGAGAGTGGACGGAGGTCCGTGACGGCGGCGACGCCCTCCTCCTGGTCGGCCGCGGCCGCGCCACCGCCCTGGGGCCCGAAGGCGTTATCGTCCACTGGGAGGACGAGGCGTACGACTACCGGAAACTCTGGCCGACAGGCCTGGTCTGGCGGGACGGCGCTTTCGAGACGGTGCCCTTCGACGGCAGACGGCGTGTCCAGTCCCCGGCAGAGCCTGCCGAACGGGAAACGGTGCTCGTCCCGGGCGACGAGGTGCCCCGTACGGTGCACCGCGTCACCGGCGCGAACCGCGAGTACGGCGAACTGCGCGGCCCGGACGGCGCCGTCGTGGCGGCCTGGCCGCTCGCGGGGCGCGGGGTGTTCGGCCTCAACAGGGCACGATGGACGGCTGGTTCGCCGTTCACCCCACCGCCGGGCTGGTGGCACGCCCTGCGCCCGCGCGACGCGGTCGGCTCCGCCCGGCTACGGGCCATGGACACTCCCACGGCCGAGCACATGCTCACGGCCGTGGGAGCGGAGACGCACTCCGGCCTCGACTTCCTGGCCGGAAGCCGGAGCGGGGCCAGGGGAGTGCACGACACCACGGTGCGAGTGTGGGACGAACTCGGCGCGGTGGTACGGAAGTTCCTGCCCGAGGTCACGGACGAGCGGCTTGTGGACGGCCTCACCGGCGTCCTCTGGTCGGCCGTCGAGTGCGGTCGACTCCGAGCCGGTATACGCACGGCGTGACCGCCGCCCTGCCGCTCTGGTGCCTCCACCGGTTCCGCGCCTGACGTCAGCGCTGGGAGTCGCCGAGGTCCCGGTCGTGCTCGGGGGTGGTCCACGAGTCACTCCCCGGGCGGCCCGCCGCCTGGGTCGGGTCGCCCACGGAGCGGCGCCGGCGCGCGACCCGCCGGCTGCCCCACCAGAACGCGGCGAGGAGCAGGATGACGACCACCGCGCCGATGGCCACGGCGAACCACACGGCGTTGGATCCGGCCGACGCGAGAGCGGGCCCGGGCGTGAGGACGGGCGCGGCTGCCAAGGAGGATGTGATCATGATCGCCTTTCTCGCGGATCGGGACGCACCCGGCGGCTCGGCCGACGGGGCGCGGTGACGCGCTCGGCGTCTGTCCCGTCCCGGCCGCCTCAAACGCGTACGGAGGGTGACCGGTCGACGCGCGGGATCCACGGAGTCTGCCTAGCGTGGCACCTGGAACCCATCCACAGGAAAGGGGCATGACGTCATGGCAGGCAAGGGCTCGGACAAGGCAAAGGGCAAGCTCAAGGAGGCCGCGGGCAAGGCCACGGGCAACAAGCGCCTGGAGGCGGAAGGCAAGACGGACCAGATGAAGGGCAAGGCCCGAGAGGCGGCCGACTCGGCCCGTGAGCGCGCCGAAGGCGTCCGCGACTCCCTGGACCCCGACAAGCGCGACAGGTAGGCAGACCCGACGAGACCCGACGAGTGTCTCGGCGTCGGAGCCGGCCGCCCTGCCTCCCCACGAGGAGGAGGCAGGGCGCCACGCCTTCCACCCGTGCTCGGGGCCGCCGCGCCCCCGACCGCCCTCAGGACCGCCGCTGGCGGGGGAGAGGCGGAACGGCCTGGACCGGGGACGTCGTGGCCAGGACGAACGAGTGACCTGCCGGGTCCGTGTAGCGGCGCAGGTCCGTGCGCCGGTCGGTCCGGGTGCCGTCGCGCACCGCAGCGACGGGCCGTGCGCCGAGCGAGACCGCCTCGCGTTCCGCTTCGTCGAGGGCGTCGGGGGCCACCAGGATCTCCAGGTGGGCCTGCTGGGCGTCCTCGGGGCGGGGCCAGCTGGGCGGCGCCTGCCCGAGGTCACGGCGGATCCCGAGTACCGCACCGGAAGCGCCGGAGACGAGCAGCAGGTCGGGGTCACCGCCGTGGGGCTCCACGGTGGCGCCCAGGAGCGCCGCGTAGAACCGTGCCAGGGGTTCGGGGTCGGTGGAGTCGAGGACGAGGACGAGAGACTTGGGCACAGTCATGTATCCCGTCTGCCCCGCGCACCCGCGGCCACGCCCGGAACCGGTGAGTCCGGGATCCGTGGGTACGAGGGTGTCGGACCGAGCGGGCGAGTGGAGCGGGGCGACAAATGGTCGACATGAACGGTGCCGACGGCGAGGGCGATGTCCCGGACGAGGATCGGGCCCAGGCCCCTGAGCAGGACCTGCTCGCAGGGCTCAGCGTGGACATCAGCAGGCCCGAGCAGCCCGTCCTGCTGAGCGCCACCGGCGACCCCATCCGCACCTGGCGGGAGAACTACCCGTACCCCCAGAAGGTCCGCCGTGCCGAGTACGAGCGGCAGAAGCGGATCCTGCAGATCGAGATGCTCAAGCTGCAGCGCTGGGCGAAGGACACCGGCGCCCGGATCGTGGTGCTGTGCGAGGGCAGGGACGCCGCCGGCAAGGGCGGCACCATCCAGCGGTTCACCGAGCGGCTCAATCCGCGCGGCGCCCGGATCGTCGCCCTCGACAAACCGACCGAGCGGGAAGCCGGGCAGTGGTTCTTCCAGCGGTACGTGGCTCCGCTGCCGGGTCCCGGCGAGATCGTGTTCTTCGACCGCTCCTGGTACAACCGCGCGGGAGTCGAGCGGGTGATGGGCTTCTGCACCGAGGAGGAGTACCAGCTGTTCCTCCACCAGTGCCCCCTGTTCGAACGCATGCTGGTCGAGGACGGCATCCACCTCGTGAAGTTCTGGTTCTCCGTCTCCCGCTCCGAGCAGCGCACCCGCTTCGCCATCCGCCAGGTCGACCCCGTGCGGCAGTGGAAGCTCTCGCCCACCGACCTTGCCTCGCTCGACCGCTGGGACGACTACACCACCGCCAAGGTCGCCATGTTCCGGGAGACGGACACCGAGCACGCGCCGTGGACCGTGGTCAAGAGCAACGACAAGCGGCGGGGCCGGCTGGAGGCCATGCGCAGCCTGCTGGCCAGGATCGACTACGCGAGCAAGGACCCGCAGGCGGTCGGCACGCCCGATCCGCTCATCGTCGGCGCGGCGGACACCCTGCTCGAACCGGGGGAGGAGACGACCGACCTCTCACCCACCCCACTGGCCCCCCTGCGGGACGGCCCGGGCGAACACCCGGGAGAGCACCCTGGGGAACACCCGGGCCGCTGACCGCGGTGGTCTCAGGCCGGGTGGCCGGGGGAGAGGTCCACGACGTCACCGAACCGGAGGAGCGGCGGACGCACCGGGCCGGACGGGCTCTCCGCGACGGGAGCCAGCAGGAAGCCCACATGGTCCCCGCCGTCGACGTGTTCCCGCACCCGGCCCACGAACCAGGCGCAGCAGTCGGACAGGACGGGGACGGCTCCCTCCCCCGGCCACCAGGCCACCCGGCCGAACTTGTCGACGTCGTCGCCGGTCCGCCCCCCGAACAGTTCGGCCGTCCCCCGCTGCTCGGGCCGCAGGGTGTGGACCGCGAGGTGGGAGGCACGGCGCCCGACGCGGTAGGTGCGGTTGGCCTTGGAGAGCCACACCATGAAGCGGGGCGGGTCGATCGAACACTGCGAGGCGAAGCCCACCAGGCAGCCCGCCTGCTCGCCCCCGGCCGCCGTCGTCACGACGTACATCGGGTAGTCGAGCGCGTCGGCGAAGGCGTCGAGGCCGGCCACGGTCAGCCCCTCGGGTCCAGCTGCGGGTCCAGGGGCGGCAGGGGGCTGCGCAGGGCGGAACCGCCCGCCGCCCAGGCGCCGCGGATGTGCGCGTCGAGCCTGTCCTCGAGCAGCACGGTCGCCGCGCATCCGAAGGCGATGTCCGGTTCGAGGGCGGGTTCGTCGACGAGGAGCCCGCCGATCACCTCGCGCCGCACGATCTGTTCGTGGACGGCATCGGCCTCGACGTGCTCGGTGTAGAACCGCTCGGCGGCCGGCCCCGCGTCACAGCGCCGCATGGCCTTGGCGAGCCTGCGGGAGCCGGGCGAGGAGGTGACCTCGACACAGGCGAAGTGGCCGACGAGCGCCCCGCGCAGGGCCCGGTGCAGGCCGAACAGGGACATGAGGTTGACGGTCGCGAGGAGCGGGGCGTCGGCGTGGTCCAGGTAGTGGCCGTAGGACGTGTCGAGGCCGAGGTCGGTCATGAGGTCCGCGAAGAGCCGCGCGTGGATCCGGTCGGCGTGACCGGCACCGAACTCGTCGTATTCGACGGCCACCATCGCGGCCTTGGCCCGTCCGGTCAGCCGGGGGATGGCCCACGCGTGCGGGTCCGCCTCCTTGAGGTGGTAGAGGGAGCGCAGCGCCGCGTACTCGCGCAGCTGCCAGAGCTCGCCCGCGGTCTGCAGGTGGCGGCTGACGCTCTCGGCCGGATCGACCGGCTCGACGAGCAGCGGCGCGAACGCCTCCTCGACGGATCGGGGAGCGTCGGCGAGCGCGGTGCGCAGCGCGTGTAGGAAACGTTCCTCCAGTTCCCGCCGCAGCCGCAGCAGGTCCGGGTCCCACTCGCGGTCGTCGTCGACCCCTTCGAAGCCCCGGTAGTGGAGCTCGTACAGCAGGTACAGCGCGAGATGCAGATCCTCGCCCCAGGGGTCCGCCCGCCGGATGCTCCCCTCGGTGTACGCCGGCGGCCGACCGGTCCGCAGGGCCCTCTCCACGGCGCCCGAGAGGTCACCGCGCCCCGCGACGAGGCGGGGGCCGGCGGTGGCTGCTTCCGGGGTGCTCGTGCTGAGCGGGGTCATCGAAGGCTCCTGTCCTCGGGGCGACGGCGGTGGCGGGTGCCCCGTCCGACACCCCGTCTGTCCGGGCGGCGAGCAACAAATCGCCTACCCGCTCTATACGGCACTATTCGGCCACCGCGCCCCGCGCGCGCCCCCGAGTCCGCCGCCTGGCCCACCCCGGAACCGCCCTCCGGACCGGAGTGCGACGAAACGTGAGATAGGGACGCGGGTCGGGGGTAGAGGGGTGGCCATGGACACCACCGAAACGACTCCCCTGCGTGCAGTCGCCCTGGTCTGCACCCTGTCCCCCTCCCCGGCTGCCTCCAGCTCGCAGCTGCTTGCCGAGCAGACGATGGCCGCCCTGAGCGACCACGGCGTGACCGGGAAGGTCATCCGGATCGCCGACCACGACGTACGCCCCGGCGTGAAGGCCGACATGGGCGAAGGGGACGCCTGGCCCGAGATCAGGGACACGATCCTCGGCTGCGACATCCTCGTCCTGTCGACCCCGATCTGGCTCGGGCATCCGTCGAGCATCGCCCAACGGGTGATGGAACGGCTGGACGCCGAGATCTCCGAGACCGACGAGGAAGGCCGGATGCTCACCTACGGCAAGGTCGCGGCGGTCTGCGTCGTCGGCAACGAGGACGGCGCGCACAAGGTGAGCGCCGACCTCTTTCAGGGGCTCAACGACGTCGGCTTCTCCCTCGCCCCGAACGCCGTCACCTACTGGGTCGGTGAAGCCATGCAGGGGACCGACTACCAGGACCTGGAGAAGACCCCGGAGAAGACCGAGGCCACGACCGCGACCCTGGCGGCCAACACCGCCCACCTCGCCCGCCGCCTGAAGTCGGTGCCGTACCCGCCCTCCTCCTGAGGCGATCCACGCACGACCACAGCACGTCACGGCCCGGCGCAGAACAGCACGGCACAGCACAGCACCACGGAGGTCCCGATGCCCCCTCAGGAACAAGCACCTGTCCCCGACCCGGTGACCCGCCACCCCCGCCCCCCTTTCCCCGACCAGGAACAGGACCACCCCGGCTCGACCGAGGAGATGAGCCCCCGCCCCGACCACGGCGAGGACTCGTACCGCGGTCACGACGTGCTGGCCGACCGGGTGGCGGTGGTCACCGGCGGTGACTCCGGGATCGGCAGGGCCGTCTGCCTGGCCTTCGCACGGGAAGGCGCGGACATCGTGTTCACCTACCTCCCCGAGGAGGAGCAGGAGGCCGCGGAGACCGCACGGCTGGTCCAGGAGGCGGGACGCAAGGCCCTGCCCGTCCTGTGCGACCTCCGTGACGAGAGCCAGTGCGCGGACCTGATCGACCGCACGGTGGGCGAACACGGCCGGATCGACGTCCTCGTCAACAACGCCGCCTACCAGATGGCTCAGCCGGACGGCATCGAGGCCATCACCACGGAGCAGTTCGACCGGGTGATGAAGACCAACCTCTACGGCATGTTCTGGCTCTCCCGCGCGGCCCTGCCCCACATCCCGCGCGGCGGCTCCATCATCAACACGACCTCCGTGCAGGGGTACCAGCCGAGCCCGCACCTCCTCGACTACGCGATGACGAAGTCGGCGATCATCTCCTTCACGCACGGTCTGGCGCAGATGCTCGCCGAGCGCGGCATCCGCGTGAACGCGGTCGCGCCCGGCCCGGTGTGGACACCGCTGATCCCGGCGACGATGCCGGACACGAAGGAGTTCGGCGGCCAGTCGCCCCTGGGCCGGGCCGCCCAGCCGGCGGAGATGGCCCCCGCGTACGTCTTCCTGGCCTCGCCCCAGGCGAGCTACATCACCGGCGAGATCGTCAACGCGACCGGCGGCACGCCCTTGCCGTGATCCCGGCGTCGGCGGGTCGCGGCGGTCTCGCGGCCCGCCACCGAGATTCGAGTGTGTGTTCGGTTTACGGGTTACGCTGGGACCATGAGCGCACCACGACCGATCCCCGGCCTCCAGGGCTCCCTGTTCGACCAGGGCGGCGACCCCCGGCCCGGTCCGCTGGACGGGATCAGGCGGACCGCGCTCGACGGCGGGGCCTGGATCGACCACCTGCCCGGCTGGTTCCAGGGCGCCGACGCGCTGTTCGAGGAGCTGGTCGAGCGGGTGCCCTGGCGCGCCGAGGAACGCAGGATGTACGACGACGTGGTCGCCGTGCCCCGCCTCCTCGCGTACTACCGGGAGGGCGCGCCCCTCCCGCACCCCGCCCTCGACGAGGCCCGTTCCGCCCTCGACGCCCACTTCGCGCCCGAGCTGGGGGAACCCTTCGTCTCCGCCGGCCTCTGCCTCTACCGCGACGGACGCGACAGCGTCGCCTGGCACGGCGACCGGACCGGCCGCTCCTCCACGCGGAACACCATGGTCGCCATCCTCTCCCTCGGCGACCCGCGCGACCTCGCGCTCCGCCCGCGCGGCGGCGGCCCCGTGGCGCTCCGACTGCCGCTCGGCCACGGCGACCTCGTCGTGATGGGCGGCTCCTGCCAGCGCACCTGGGACCACGCGATCCCCAAGACGAGCCGCGCGGTCGGGCCCCGCATCAGCGTCCAGTTCCGCCCGCGGGGCGTCGCCTGAGGCCGGGAGGGCCCGGCGCCTGAGGTCGGGACGGCCCGTCGGGCCGGTGTCACATCGGGCCGATCACCTTCTTCCGCATGTGCCCGTAGACCACTGACGTCCGTACGTCGGCGAGTTCCGGGCGTTTCGTCATCTTGTCCAGGACGACCGCGTGCAGATGGTCGGTGTCCCGGACCGCGACGTGCACGAGGAAGTCGTCGTTCCCGGTGAGGATGAAGATCGAGACGACCTCGGGCATTCCCTCCAGGAAGGCCTGGAACGCCTCGATCACCGCCCGCGTCGGCGGGCGGACCCGTACCGCGATCACCGCCTGCAGCCCGCGGCCGATCGACGCGAGGTCCGCCTCCGCGTGGAAGCCCGTCAGCACACCGCTCCTGCGCAGCGAACGGATCCGCTCCAGACAGGTGGACGGGGCGATCCCCAATTCCTGGGCCATGTCCCGGTTGGTACGCCGACCGTCCTCCTGGAGCATCCGCACCAACGCCGAATCAAGTTCGTCCACGCCTGCCTCGTCCCACTCGATTTCGAAGGTAATTCGGACTCCGAACATCAACCCCGTTGATGTTGCTAGCTTCCAGCCTAATCAGCTGCTGTTCGTTCGGTCACGGGGTGGTCGGGCGGCGCTATGCGTGGTGTAGGGGAGAGAGGCGACGTGATGCGGGAACGAGGGCCCACGGTGGGGGCGGTGTGCGCGGTCATGGCGGCCGCGCTGTTCTGGAGCAGTTCGTACGCGGTGACCAAGCGGGTCCTCGAGGACGTCGGCCCGCTCGGGATCGGCGCCATCAGGTTCACCCTCGCCGCGCTGCTCCTGGGGGTGATGATGCGGCTGGGCCGGCGCCGCGCGGCCCGGCCGGAGCCGAGGCAGCGCAGGCAGCTCTATCTGAGCGGGTTCCTCGGCATCACCGTGTACTTCGTTCTGGAGAACGTCGGCGTCGACCTGTCCACGGCGTCCGACGCGTCGCTGATCGTGGCCACGTACCCGCTGATGA
The DNA here is from genome assembly GCF_040295605.1 of Streptomyces sp. NPDC002773. Taxonomy (NCBI): domain Bacteria; kingdom Bacillati; phylum Actinomycetota; class Actinomycetes; order Kitasatosporales; family Streptomycetaceae; genus Streptomyces; species Streptomyces sp. NPDC002773. The sequence goes on along the minus strand of NZ_JBEOVO010000011.1, from coordinate 49,755 downwards.
CGATGCTCCTCGAACGGGTCGTCCTCCGGACCCGGATGCCGCTGCCGAGGGTGGCGGGCGTGCTGCTCGCCACCCTCGGCGCCTTCCTCGTCGTGCGCAACGGCGCCGAGGTCGGCGGGAGTTCGCGCTGGCTCGGAGACGTCCTGCTGCTGCTCGGCGGGCTGGCCTGGGCCGGATACAACGTGCTCGGCAAGCGCGCGAGCGCCGGTCAGGACGCCGTGAGCGTCACCTACCACCAGACCGTGGCGGGCGCGGCCGGCTTCCTGCTCGCCTCCCTGCTGGAGGCCGACGACTGGCGGCTGCCGGACGCGACCGCTTCGTCCTTGCTGGTCTACCTGGCCGTGGGGTGCTCGGTCGGGGGATTCCTGCTCTACAACTACGGCCTGCGCCGGATGGCGTCGAGCGTCGCGGTCAACATCCTCAACCTGGTCCCGGTCTTCGGCGTCATCGGCGCCGTCGTCATCAACGGCGAGTCGATCCGGCTCGCCCAGGTGACGGGCGGGGCGGTCATCATCGCGGGCGTGGCCCTCGGCATGATCGAGCGGGGAGGGGCCGAGCGACGGCGTGCCGAAAGGGGGTCGGGGGCCACGACGCAACCCGACGCGGAGCGACGTGCCCCGACAGCCGACGAGGAGCCCGCCGCACTTCCGCGTGTGTGAGGGGGGGCGGTCACGTGGGTGCGGTCGGCGCACGAGACGGTCCTGCCGTGGGGGAGGGGTCCCGTGGTGTGACGGTGATGACCGAGGCCGGGCAGACGCCGGCGGCGATACGGACCGCCGCGTCCAGCTCCCGCGGCGGCCGGGCGTCGAGCAGGAGGACCCGGCCCTCCTGCTCGTCCTGGTCGAAGACCTCGGGGGCGGTCAGGGCGCACATTCCGGCGCCGAGGCAGCGGTCGCGGGCGACGCGGATCTCCATGGAGGTCACGCCTCGTCCCAGGTGACCGGCAGCCGGTGCACGCCGTAGATGTTCATGTTGGTTCGCAGCGGGACCTCCTCGGCGGGCACGTCGAGCCGCAGCGTGGGGAACCGCGTCAGCAGCGCCGGCAGCGCGACCGTCATCTCGACGCGTGCCAGCTGCTGCCCGAGGCACTGGTGGATGCCGTGACCGAAGCCCAGATGCCCCGGGGCCTTGCGGCGCAGGTCGAGGACGTCCGGATCCGGGAACCGCTCCGGGTCCCGGTTGGCGGCCTCGAGCGACAGGGTGACGCTCTCGCCCGCCCTGATGACCTGGCCCTCCAGCTCGACGTCCTCGAGCGCGGACTTGATGCCGGTGTGGGCGACGGTCAGATAGCGCATCAGCTCCTCGACGGCCGCCGGCGCGAGACCCGGGTCCGCACGCAGGGCCTCGGCCTGCTCCGGGTGGGTGAGGAGCGCGAACGTACCGTGGGCGATCATGTTGGCGGTGGTGTCGAGCCCGGCGGCGAGCAGGAATCCCCCGACGCCGATCAGCTCCTCGTCGGTGAGATCGGAGTCCCGCGCCAGGTCGCCGAGCAGGTCCTCGGAGGGTACGGCGCGCTTGGCGGCGACCAACTCGGCCATGTACGCGTGGAGTCCGACGTGGGCGGCGTACCGCTCCTCGGGCGCCGCGTCCATGTCCATGATCGTGTGGGCGTGGTTCTGGAAGCGCTCCCGGTCGGCGTAGGGCACCCCGAGCAGCTCGCAGATCACCAGGGCGGGGAGAGGGCGGGCGAAGGCCTCGACGAGGTCCGCTCCGGGGCCGCGACGCCCCATGGCGTCCAGATGCTCGGTGGTGATCTCCTCCACGCGGTCGGTGAGCTGCCGCATCCGGCGGACGGTGAACTTCCCCATGAGGAGGCGCCGGAAGCGGGTGTGCTCGGGCGCGTCCATCCCGGTCATGTCACCGACGGGCGCGGGCGGCAGGGGCCCGTCGGGCCCGCCGGGGAAGGGGTAGTGCATCAGCTCGTACCGCGAGCTGAAGCGGGGGTCGCCCATGACGGCGCGGACCGTGGAGTAGCCGGTCGCGAGCCAGCCGATGTGCCCGTCGGGGTACGTCATCCGGGCCAGCGGGCGCCGCTCGCGCAGCGCGCCGAGATCGGCGGGCGGGTCGAAGGGGCAGCCGGGGGTGCGCTGCGTGGGGAGCGTGACGGGCTCCGCGGCCCCGGGTCGGTTCGACGGGTCGTGCTGCTGCATGTGTCCTCCGTGAAGAGTGCCGAGCGGCGGCTCGGGGGTGCTGGCGCCAGTGGTGCCACAGATGGCGCCACTGGCGACAACCTCAAGTGGCGCACACCTGGGGCCATATGTGATCGAGGTGACGCCATGGATCGGGCGATGGAGAGATAGTGGCACCATTATGGCGCCACGGCAAGCCATGATGGCGTCAAGTGGTGTCGTCCAGCCGTGCACCCGTCAGAAAGCAACCCCCCGCACCTCACGTAGAGTGGCCCCGGGCCGTGACTGGCGCTTGAGGTGGATCACCACCGGGGAGCGGTCCGGCGGGAGCGCGCCCAGTGGCGGGCCCGTACCGATGCCGTGCGCCTGGGCGAACCACCCGTCAGAGACGAAGCCCAGGAGTCGCCATGTCCACCAGCACCGCCACCCTCATGGACGGCACGGCCCTCGCCCGCCGTACGGTCGAGGAGACCGCTGCCCGCGCAGCCGAGATCACCCGCCGCACCGGTGTCACCCCGTGCCTCGCGACCGTCCTCGTCGGCGCGGACCCGGCCTCCGTGACGTACGTGAAGATGAAGCAGAACCGTTGCGCCAAGGCCGGGATCCGCTCCCGCCACGTCGAGCTGCCCGCCACGACGACGACCGAGGAACTCGTCGCCGCGATCACCGCGCTCTCCGAGGACCCCGAGGTCCACGGCATCCTGCTCCAGCACCCGGTCGGCCCCCACATCGACGAGCGCGCCGCCTTCGAGGCCATCGCGCCCGCCAAGGACGTCGACGGCGTCACCATGGCGTCCTTCGCCGCCATGGGATTCGGACTGCCCGGCTTCGTCTCCTGCACGCCCGGCGGCATCATGCGTCTCCTCGACGCCTACGACGTCGAACTCCGCGGCAAGCGCGCCGTCGTCGTCGGCCGCAGCGCGATCCTCGGCAAGCCGGCCGGCCTGCTCCTCCTGGGCCGGGACGCCACCGTCACCTACTGCCACTCCCGCACCGAGGACCTCTCCTCCGTCGTCCGCGAGGCCGACATCCTCGTGGCCGCCGTCGGCAAGCCGAACTTCATCAAGGGAGCCGACATCAGGCCCGGCGCCGTCGTCGTCGACGCCGGCTACAACCCGGGCAACGTCGGCGACGTCGACTTCGCGTCGGCCGCCGAGCGCGCCTCCCTCATCACCCCGGTACCCGGTGGTGTCGGCCCCATGACCATCGCCGTGCTCCTCGCCCAGACGGTCGAGGGCGCGGAGCGTCAGCTCGGTCTGTAGGGAGCACACATGACGGGGCGGCAGCGGTGGCGGTGGCGGCGGGCCGGAGCGTGGCCGGCGATTGTCACGGTTCTGTACGGGCCGCGGTCAACGCCCGAAAAAGGGTGGCCGCGCGCCCGCCGACGGGCGAATCTGGACCCCGTGCCACACCCGTCACCCACCACCCCGCCGCCGGACCGCCGACCGGGCGCACCCGCCCCGCACGGCGCGCCCGACCTGTCGGACCCGTCCGGCCCGCCCACCGCGCCCGAAGTGCTCGACGCCGCTGACGCGTCGGCCAAGGGCGACGCCTCCGTAGCGCCCGCCGACTCGGACGCCTCCGTCGCGGCCGCTGGCCCGGACGTCTCCGTCGCGCCCGCGGACTCCGAGTCCGGGTGGTCGCCGCGCCTCGGGCGGCTCGGCGCGCCCCGGCCCGTGCCGAACGTGCCGCGCGCGCGGTGGTTCGGCGTGCCGCTCGTCCCGCTGCTCGTGGGCGCCCTGGTGGCGGGCGCGTTCCTGGCGGCTCGGGGCGGGACCGAGCAGGGACTCGCCACCGAAGGACGGCAGGGCGTCGACCGGGTGGGCGTGCCGTCGCCCGCCGGCGAGGGCGGGGCGGCCACCCTCTCGGCCGACGGAGAGGGGACCGACACGCACGGCGGCGCCGACGGCGGACCCGACACCCGCGCGGACGGCACGCCGACGGCCGGTACGCCGAAGGGCGACACACCGACGGACGACACCGCGACGCCCGACGTGACCGTCTCCGGCGCACCGGCCCCCACCGAGCCCGCCGACCCCACCACCCGCCCCTCCACCGGCCCCGACGGCACCGTCACGGGCGTGTCCCCGACCCCCTCCCGCACCGGGAAAGCCGTCCCCACCCCTCGGCCGACCGCCACCGCGACGCACGGCGGCTCACCGGCCCGGCCCGTCTCCTTCGAGGCGCTGCGCGTCGGGGACTGCTTCGACATCGACCGCGACGCGCCGGGCACCGCCCTGCGACGGTCCTGCGACACGCCGCACAACGCCGAACTCGTCGTCCGGCTCCGGCTGACCGGCGTCCACGCCACCGACCTCGCGGTCCGTGAAGCGGCCACCCTGCTGTGCCGCGAACCGCTGCGCCGCAAGGCCGCGCTGCAGCCGCTCGGCACGCGCTGGACCACCTTCGTCCAGTACCCGTACCGAACCAGCTACCTCCTTGGCTCGGACACCGTCGCCTGCAGCCTGGCCGCTCCCTCCGCCACCGGCGGTAAGCTCAGCCGGCCGCTCCTGTAGCGCCGGCGGCGAGGGCGGTGGCGAGAGCCGTCGCCGGATCGCGGTCCGGCGGCCCCGCAGGGGCCCAGCGGGCACCGGACTTGAGGTACGGCCACCAGCGCCCGTCCTCGCCCAGCCGCAGCTGCGCCTCCGCGCCCACGGCCGTCCACCGCGCGCCGCCGGCCCGCCGCAGCACCGGCCGTTCGTCGTCCTCCCAGGCCTCCACGAGCCGGACCCCGGCTCGGGCGAGGGCCTCGGCGTCCGGCGTCCACTCCTCCTCCAGTACGGCGAGGGCGGCGGCGCCACCGAACCGCCACGCGCGCGTCGCCAGGTCGAGCTCCGCCCGCGTGCGGCCCGAACCCGCGGCGAGCCGTGCCGCGATCCAGGGCGCGGGGGAGTCCACCGCGAGCCGCACGGCGTCCTGAGCGGCCGTCAGGCGTGGCTCCAGCAACGCCGAAACCGAAGCCGCCCCCGAAGCCGTTGCCGAATCCGCCCCCAGGGCCTCTCCGAGCATCCGGTGCGCGCGGGCCGCCGCGTCCGACGCGAGGACCTCCAGTGCCGCCGGGTCGACCCCGGGCTCCGGCTCCGTCTCCGTGTCGAGGGACGGTGACCGGCCGGGCGCGTCGGGCGCGACCGGGGGAGCGGGCAGCGGCGGCAGCAGGAACTCCGCCGCGTACGCCTCCTCGGCCGACACGCCGCGCATCCCGCCGACACCCCGGGGAGTCGCATCGCCGGGCGTGTCGTCGCCTTCAGGGCCGCCACGCGCGGCACGTGAAGCGCTGCGCGACTGCAGCTGGTCGAGGAGCGTGCGCTCGCCGCGCCCCCGCATGAGCAGCAGGACGAAGGGGTCCTCGTCGATCAGACGCGCCACCTGGTAGCAGAGGGCCGCGGTGTGCGGACAGTGGTCCCAGGCCTCGCAGCCGCACTCCGGGTCGAGGTCGCCGATCCCCGGCAGCAGGTCGAGCCCGGCAGCCGCCGCGTCCTCCACCAGGTGCGGCGGCATCTCCCGTTCGAGGAGTGCCGCGATGTGGCCCGCGCTTTCCGCGGCGAGGTCGAGGAGCCGTTCCCACTCCTCGTCCGAGAACTCCCGCACCAGGACGTCACCGCGGTAGGGAGTGCCGTCGCGGTCCTTGACCACCGCCGTGATGCGGCCGGGCCGTACCGACACGGCGCCCACCGCCCCCGCGCGCGCGTGCCGGCGGCCCGCCTTGAGCTGCTGGCCGTCGAGCGCGGTGTCCTCAAGGGCCTTGAGCCACGCCTGGCCCCACCAGGTCCGGGTGAAGGCCCCGCCCGGCGCGGGCGGCAGCGCCGCGAACGTACGCTCCTCGTCCCCGTGTCCGTACCCGCTCATCGTTCGTCCCCTCGCAGTCGCACCAGCTCCGCCAGTTCGGCATCGGTCAGTTCGGTCAGCTCCGGCGGCGTGTCCCCGCCCGTGCCGAGGACGGTGTCCGCCAGCTCCCGCTTGCGGTCGAGCATGGTCGCGATCCGGTCCTCGATCGTCCCCTCGGCGATCAGCCGGTGGACCTGCACGGGCCGGTCCTGCCCGATCCGGTACGCGCGGTCGGTGGCCTGGGCCTCCACGGCCGGGTTCCACCAGCGGTCGTAGTGCACGACGTGTTCCGCGCGGGTGAGGTTGAGCCCCGTACCGGCAGCCTTCAGGGAGAGCAGGAAGACCGGCACCTCCCCGCCCTGGAAGCGGGCGACCATCGCATCGCGCTCGGCGACCGGTGTCCCGCCGTGCAGGAACTGCGTCCGCACGCCCCGCGCGGCGAGATGCGCCTCCAGGAGCCTGGCCATCCCCACGTACTGCGTGAAGACCAGGGTGCACGCGCCCTCGGCGAGGATCGTGTCGAGCAGCTCGTCGAGGAGCTCCAGCTTGCCCGAACGGCCCTCGATCCTCGGCCGTTCCTCCTTGAGGTACTGCGCCGGGTGGTTGCAGATCTGCTTGAGCCCGGTCAGCAGCTTCACGACCAGACCGCGCCGCGCCATGCCGTCGGCCTCGGAGATCGCCGCCAGCGTCTCCCGTACCACCGCCTCGTACAGACCGGCCTGTTCCGGTGTCAGGGACACGGCCCGGTCCGTCTCCGTCTTCGGCGGCAGCTCGGGCGCGATGCCGGGATCCGACTTGCGGCGGCGCAGCAGGAACGGGCGGACGAGCGCGGCGAGTCGCGCGGCGGCGGCCGGGTCCCTGCCACCCTCCACGGCGGCGGCGAACCGGGTCCGGAACGCGCCCAGGCTGCCGAGGAGTCCCGGTGTCGTCCAGTCGAGGATCGCCCACAGCTCGGAGAGGTTGTTCTCCACCGGAGTGCCGGACAGCGCCACGCGCGCGCGTGCGCCGATGGTCCGCAGCTGCCTGGCGGTCGCCGAGTACGGGTTCTTGACGTGCTGCGCCTCGTCCGCGACGACGAGTCCCCAGTTCCGCGCGGCGAGTCGCGCCGCGTCGAGTCGCATCGTGCCGTACGTGGTGAGGACGAAACCGCCGTCGGGGAGGTCCTCCAGGTCACGGGTGGCGCCGTGGAAGCGGCGCACCGGCGTGCCCGGCGCGAACTTCTCGATCTCCCGCTGCCAGTTGCCCATGAGGGAGGTCGGACAGACGACGAGGGTCGGTCCTGCGGCCGCCGGGTCGGACTGGCGGTGCAGATGCAGCGCGATCACCGTGATCGTCTTGCCGAGCCCCATGTCGTCGGCGAGACAGCCCCCGAGGCCGAGGGAGGTCATCCGGTGCAGCCAGTCGAGCCCGCGCAGCTGGTAGTCGCGGAGGTTCGCGGCGAGCGCGGGCGGCTGGGACACCTCGGGGCTGGCGCCCTCGGGGTCGGCGAGGCGCTCCCGCAGGCGCTCCAGCCAGCCGGTCGCCGCCACCTCGACGAGCCGGCCGTCGACCTCGGTGGAGCCGGTGAGCACGGCCGAGAGGGCGTCCACCGGCGTGACCTTGCGGTCCTGCTGGTCACGGGCGCGGCGTACCTCGGTGGGGTCGACGAGCACCCAGCGGTCCCGCAGGCGGACGAGGGGCCGCCCGGCTTCGGCGAGCCGGTCGAACTCGGCCCTGGTCAGCTCCTGATCGCCGACGGCGAAGCGCCAGTGGAAACCGAGCAGGGCGTCGGCGGAGAGGAAGGAGGGCAGCGCGGAGGAGGAACGGGAGCCTTCGAACTCCCCGGCGGACAGGGCGTCTTCGGGCTGTCCGGTCGACCGGGACCCACCCGGGCCGTCGTTCTCCCCGTTCGCGTCGGCGCCCACCGGGCCGATCACCGCGGCGGCGGTGAGCCGGTCGGTCAGGTCGCGCGGCCAGTGGACCTGGACGCCCGCCGCGGCGAGGGCCCGGCCCGCCGCGCCGAGCAACTCCGCGACCTCCTCGTCGACGAGTTCGACGGTGTCGGGCACCGCGGCCGTCAGGAGCGGCGCCAGCGGGGCCCACGCGCGCGCGGCCCGCCGGAGCGCGAGCAGGACGTCCATCCGGACCCGGGGGCCGAAGGCCGCTCCGGTCCGGCCGGAGCCCGCCCACACCTCCGCCGCGTCCGCGACCAGCGTCGGGTCGGCGACGGCGTGCAGCTGCAGCACCGCGCGGAACGCCGGGGCCTCCTCCGCCTCGGCGGTGAAGCCGGGGAGTTCGAGCCGCAGCGAAAGACGGATGCCCGCGTCGTGCACCGCCGCCACGTCGGCCGCCCACGTCCGCTGCTCGGGGATCCGCTGCGGCTCGTCGGCCGCGAAGGCGGGTCCGTCGGCGGCGAGCGGAGCGGCGGGGGTACGGGGCAAGGTGTCCGCGACGGCGTCGGCGAAGGCCCGGAGCAGCGCCTCGGGGTCCGGAAGCAGCAGCGGCTCGTCCGGCGAGAGCGGTACGGCGTGGGCCGCGGGCGGCATCGAGGCGGCGAGCGTGCGCAGTTCCGCCAGCTCCTCGGGGCCCAGCGGACCGGCGCGCCACGCGTCGACGTCGTCGGAGGTGAGGCCGGGCAGCAGCAGACCGCGAGCGGCGAAGTCCAGGGCGAGGAGCGAGGCGGCGCCCCAGAACGCGGTCGCGGGGGACGCGGTGGCGGAGAACCGCGCGCGGGCGAGCAGCGGCAGGGCGTCCCGTACGGAGAGGGTGGACGCGGGGACGGTCACGGGGCGGAGGCCGACGCCGTCCACGACCGTGATCTCGGCACCGGCCGGGGCGAGTTCACCGGCGCCCGAGGCGAAGTCGGGCAGCGTCTCCCCGTCCGGTGACCAGAAGGCGATCCGGCCGGCGCGCGGCGGCTCGGCGGGAAGGAAGACGGCGGAGTGGCGGGTGAGCCCGAGGGAGGGCTCCCGAGTGGTCTCACGAGCAGGTACGCGGGCGGAATCATCGGGTCCGTACGACAGCGACAACGCATTCCTCAAATTTGACTACCTGAAGACTGAGCGGCCGAGGATACCTCGACGGAAGGGCTCCGGGCGCACCCCCTCCACGTGATCCGCGCCACAGGCCTGGAGGGGTGGGGCTCCCCCTACCCCCGGCCCCCGGCCCGCCCCCCGGCCGGCCGGGGTGGTGACGCCATGGCCCCGGACGATCACGAATCCGTACGTTCGACACAGGCGCTCACCGCCCGAACCGTCACCGCCCGATCCGCCCGATCCGCCCGATCCGCCCGATCCGCCCGACCCACCCGCCGGCCGATCCGGCACCACCGCCACTGGATCCGACCGCCGCAAGCCACAGAAACCGGAGCCCCCGCCATGTCCCAGGCCACCATCCTGCCCCCGGCCGCCGCCCCCGCCGCGGCGCCCGCCCGAGCCAGGGGCAGCAGTGAGTTCACCCCGCTCCTGCGGATGGTGAGGGAACAGGGCCTCCTCGAACACCGCCCCGGCTGGTACGCCCGCGGCATCGCCGTCAACCTCCTCGGCATCGCGGCCGTGGTGGCGGGCCTCGCCCTGATCGGCCCCTCCTGGTGGGTGCTCCCGCTCGCCGTGCCCCTCGCGCTGCTCTCGGCCCGGGTCGCCTTCGTCGCCCACGACGCCGGCCACGCCCAGATCACCGCGAACCGGAAGATCAGCCGGGTCGTCCAGCTCGTCCACGCCAACCTCCTCCTCGGCATGAGCCGCGAGTGGTGGAACGACAAGCACAACCGCCATCACGCCCACCCCAACCACCTCGACAAGGACCCGGACGTCGCGGCCGACATCCTCGTCTTCGCCGAACACCAGACGGCGGGCCGCACGGGCCTGCGCGGGTTCCTCACCCGGCACCAGGCCTGGCTGTTCTTCCCGCTGACGACTCTGGAGGGCATCGCGCTCAAGGTGTACGGCGTCCAAGCCCTGCTGGCGAAGAACGGCCCCTGCCGCACCCGGCGCGAGCGGCTCGTCGAAGCCGCGCTGCTCCTCGCCCACTTCGCCGGCTACACGGCCCTGCTGCTCACCCTCCTCACCCCCGCCCAGGCCCTGGTCTTCGCCCTCGTCCACCAGATGCTGTTCGGGGTGCACCTCGGCATGGCCTTCGCCCCGAACCACAAGGGCATGGAGCGCCCGGACGAGCACGCCGACGGCGACACCTGGGGCCATCTGCGACGCCAGGTGCTCACCTCGCGCAACATCCGCGGCGGCGCCCTGACCGACTGGTTCCTCGGCGGCCTCAACTACCAGGTCGAACACCACCTCTTCCCGAGCATGCCGCGCCCCCATCTGCGCCTCGCCCAGCCGTGCGTCCGGGCGCACTGCGCCGCCCTGGGCGTCCCGTACACGGAGACCGGCTTCGCCGACTCGTACCGGCAGGCCCTCGGCCACCTGCACGAGGTGGGCGCGCCGCTGCGCTCCGAGTGGGCCGAGTAGGGTCGGGAACGATCACCCGTGAGGTGATCAACGGTCCGGCGGCCGGGGCTCCGGCCCGCCGGGAAGCGGAGAAGGGGAGCTCCTCGTCATGAGCGACGGCACGGTCACCACGGTCAGCAGCAACGGCACGTACTCGTTCACCAAGCCCAACAGGGAGGGCATCACCCTCCTCGCCGGCCTCGGCGTGGAGGGCGACGTCCACGCGGGTGTGACGGTGAAGCACCGCTCGCGCGTCGCCCAGGACCCGACCCAGCCCAACCTGCGTCAGGTCCACCTCATCCACGCCGAGCTCTTCGACGAGGTGGCGGGCGCCGGCTTCGACGTCACCCCCGGTGACCTCGGCGAGAACGTCACCACCCGGGGGATCGACCTCCTGGGCCTTCCCACCGGCACTCGTCTGTACCTCGGAGCCGAAGCGGTCGTCGAGGTCACGGGACTGCGCAACCCGTGCGCCCAGATCGACAACTTCCGGCACGGTCTGCTCAAGCAGGTCCTCGGCCGTGACGAGAACGGCGAGATCGTGCGCAAGGCCGGGATCATGGGCGTGGTCCTGACCGGCGGAGAGGTGCGACCCGGCGACCCGGTCCGCGCCGAGCTGCCCGAGGGGCCGCACCGCCCGCTGGAAAGGGTCTGAGCCACGCGCGCGTGCCCACCGGATCCCGTGCTCACTCCTCCAGAGCGCAGGAGTTGACGAGGTCACCGCTGGCGGGCCGCGCGAGCGTACGGTCGGCGGGCGGCGCCGTACCCTCCTCGACCCAGCGCGTCAGCGCGTCGAACGCCGACCGGTAGCACGGCAGGATCGGACGCAGCCGGTCCGGATACGTGTCGTACAGGCCGTCGGTGTGTGTCCCGTCCTGCACCGTGTAGTACCGGTGAAGGCCGCCCCGGCCCCGCGCGTCGATCATCCGCGCGTACACGTCGGAGCCGGTGGAGACGGGCAGCAGGGTGTCCAGGTCGCCGTGGAGGGTGACGAGCGGCCTGCCGATCCGCCCGGTCAGCGCGACCTTCGCGACCGCGCGGTGCACGGACGCAGGCCGGGAGGTGTAGTCGTACGAGGCGTCCGAGGCGCAGGGCGCGAAGATCTGCTCCACGGTCCCGCCGGCGGTGGAGCCAGGACAGGCCGGATCGTACGAGGGGTCGAACTCGGCCCGGAAGACCTTCTGGGTCAGACCCCAGTACGCCTTCTCGTGGTACGGCCACAGGAAGCGCGACCCCGGCGCGAAGCCCGCCGCGACCATGTCCTCGTCGGAGGCCTGCCCGAGTGACCTGGCCACCGTCACCGGCAGGCTCGTCAGGAGGTTGGGTCCGCGCACCGTCCACAGCACGCCCTCCCAGTCCACGCCGCCGTCGTACAGCTCGGGCCGGTTCTCCAGCTGCCAGCGCGTCAGATAGCCGCCGTTGGAGATCCCGGTCATGTACGTGCGCTCCGGCGCCCGGCCGTACCGCTGGCGTACGGTCTGCTTGGCCGCCCGCGTCAGCTCCGTCACCCGGCGGTTCCACTCGGCGACCGCGTCGCCCGGACCCCGGCCGTCGGTGAAGAAGTCCGGCCCGGTGTTGCCCTTGTCGGTCGCGGCGTAGGCGAAACCCTTGGCCAGGACCTGGTCGGAGATGAGCGCGTCCGTCGCGTACTGACGCCTGGTTCCCGGCGCGCCGGTGACGACGAGGCCGCCGTTCCAGCGGTCGGGGAGCCGGATGACGAACTGCGCGTCATGGGCCCAGCCGTGGGTGGCGTTGAGGCGCGAGTCGTCGGGGAAGTAGCCGTCGATCTGGACTCCCGGCACCCCCGACGGGTTACGGGTCCGCCCGGCGGCGAGACCGGCCTGGTCCGCCATGTCGGTGTACGGGGTGCCGGCGAGCCCGGCGGTCGTCAGATCGTCCAGGCAGGCCGACCGCTGGTGCTCGGCACCGGGCACCAGCAGCCGGTCCTGGCGCGCGCAGTGCGCGGCGGTCCGCTCCTCGGCCCCGGCGGGGCTCGCGGGGGCGAGGACGGTGACTCCTGTCAGGAGCGCGGCGAACAGGGAGACGCCTGGGAACAGGCGCATGGCGGGCCTCCGGAGGGGCGAGGAAACGGGTGCGGCGCCACATCCTGCGGCGCATCCCCACCACCGGGCCATGGTTCCGGACCACACCTCGGACCCTCGTCCCATGGGGATTCCCCCGGGACGTCGGACAAGACGTCGGACGAGTGGTCGGTCAGGAAGGACGTACGGCCATGGCGTCGAGTCCTTCGAGGAGCGCGGGCAGCCGCGCGCCCCGGGCCACCGGCAGCACCTCGCCCGGCAGCTCGTCGAGCAGGACGAAGGCCATGTCGTCCGTCCGGGCCACGACCGACCAGCCGGGGCCGTCCACGCGCAGCGTCCGCCCGCCCCCTTCCGCACCGGCGACGGACCGCACCCGCCCGACCGGTGGCGGCTGCACCAGATAGCCCCCGAGCTCGTCGAGCACCCTGCGGACGCCGTCGTACGGGTCACGGGCGGCCCCACCCGGCGCATCGGCCGTACCGTCGGCGGGGACGGCCGTACCGCCGGAGGGGACGCCTGTACCCCCGGCGGCAACGGAATCCGGGTCGGCGTCCGGGCCCGCCAGCTGCTCCCCGGCCGCGGGCCCTTCGGCCACCTGGGCCCGCCAAGCCGCCCACTGGAGGGCCACCTCATCGGCGCCGAGGCGGCGCTGGGCCGGTCCCCACTCGTCGCCGGAAGGCGGTACGAGCGGGGCGGGATCGCCCTCCTCCGGCGCGGGGTCGTGCGGAGCCGGTACACCCGGCGCCCGGGTCACCACGTCGAGCGGCCAGCCCGGCAGCCCGGCCACCACCGTGTGTTCGGCGGGCGAGAGGTCGTAGGCCATGCCGCAGTCCCAGGACGAGATGGCCACCGCGACGAGCGACACGTCGTCGACGACGACCGTCCAGCGCGCCCCGAGCCCGTCCTGGCCGAACACCAGCCCGTACCCGTCCGCGTACGGTTCGAGCCCGAGCGCCGCGCAGGCCGCCGGGTAGTCGTCACCGAGCACGCTCGGGAAGCGCGCGGGCGTGAGCAGCGCCGCCGTCAGCACGAACAGCGCGTCGGCGTCGCCGACGGCCTCGGCGATCGGGTCCTTTCCAGCCACGCGTGCCTCCCCATCCGGTCGTCGGCGCACCTTAACCAGTGAGGAGGGAGACCTGTCCATAGCCCGGCGCCGTGACCTGCGTCGCCGTAAGGACGTCCGCGTCACGCCACGCCGGGAGCCTCACTCGTCGCGCAGTCTGCCCGCCAGGGCGGTCAGGGCCTCGGCCTCGTCGGTGTGGCCCAGGGCGGTCAGACGGGAGACCGCCGAGTCGAGACGGGTCAGGGCGGGGGCGGGGCGTTCCAGGGAGATGCCCTCCACGGCGCTCGCGAGCCGGACGCACTCGGCCCACTCGCCCGCCTGGTTGTTGTCCGGCCCCGGCTCGCCGAGCAGGGCGAGGGCCTTCTCCAGGGCGGTCAGGGCGTCCTCGTGCTCACCGGCGTAGGCGTTCACCCGCCCGTACTCGTAGGCCAGGGCGCTGTCCAGGGAACGGCCACGGGCCTCGTAAGCGGCGGCACGCGCCTCGTCGGCGACCTTCCCGGCGTCGGCGAGGAAGGCGAGGGCGTCCGGCAGCCCCTCGGGACCCTGCTGCCGGCACTGGAGGCGGGCCAGTTCGCGCAGGCAGTTGCTGAGCTGCTCGTAGCGCGGGGCCCGGGCGTGGGCGGCGAGCGCCTGGTCCGCGGCCCCACGGGCCCGGTCGAAGTCGCCCGACTCGCCGAGGAGTACGGCCGTCTCCCCAGCGATCATGGCGTGGCTCCCCGGGTCGTCGTCCCAGCCGGCCGACTCGGCGGCGAGAGCGACGAACTCCGCCGTGGCGGCCTTGAGGTCCTCCCCCGCGTGCAGTGCGCGGGCGCGGATCAGGCGCAGCTGGGCGACGAGCCGGTCGTCCATCTCTCCGGCGGCGACGTCCGGTTCGGCCAGGAGGGAGTCGAGCAGGGCGATGCAGTCCTCGATCCGGCCGAGGTCCAGGCTGAGCTGGGCCGCGTTGCTGTAGGCGCAGAACGCGTCCGTCCGGTTGCCCCGGCGTAGCCCCAGCTCCGCGGAGCGCGTGAGGTGCCGCAGTGCCTCGTCCGGGCGGTCCAGATGCAGGCAGGTCTCGGCCAGGTCGGCGTGGAGGCGACCGGGGTCGACCACGTCGTCCGGCCAGTCCGCGGCCAGGCGCAGGCCCTCGGTCAGATTCGCGTGCGCGGCCTCGGCGTCCCGCAGGCCGAGCTGGATCCGGCCGCGCAGTCCGAGGGTGCGGGGCAGGTGCCAGGCGGGGCCGTGTGCCTTCAGCCGATCGAGGAGGCCGTCGATCTCGGTGACCGCGGCGGGCAGGTCGCCGGAGAGGGCGAAGGTACTGGCTCGTATCAGCAGGGCGCCGGAGACCTGTCCGCCGATGTCGTGCCGGGTGGCGAACGCGTGCAGCGCGTCCGCCGCGGCGAAGACCGGCGCGACGTGCTCCTCGCTGCCCGACGCCTGCAGGCGCAGGCCCAGCGCGGTCGACCGTATGCGCAGCAGACGGGCCTCCAGGTACGGCGCGATGCCCGGGTTCTCCTCGTGCAGCCGGACCAGGGCCTCGTGGGCGGCGGTGAGCGCGGCCACCTTGGCCCCGGGTTCCTCGGTGCCCTCCGCGGGGATCTCGGCGAAGGCGAGCACGGCGGAGGCGCGGGAGACCGCCGCGTCACCCGGCTGCCCCGCGTCCTCGTACAGGCCCGCGGCCTCCTCGTACAGGTCGGAGGCGAGAGCGTAGTCCTCGTCGTCGTCCGCCCGGCTCGCCTCGTCGGCCAGCAGATCGGCGCGCAGCCGTACGAGCGGCCCGACGGCCGGGTCGTCGGGGTGGACGTAGTCGCGGGCGGTGGCGAGGGTGCGCAGGCGCGCCCAGCAGGCCCGCGCGTCCGGGTGGCCCTGCGCGTCCAACGCCCGTGCCCGGACGATGAGTTCGGGCAGCGACTCGGGCTCGCCGGCGGTCGTGCGCGGGGCGGGCGCGGCGGGGGCCACCTCGTCCAGGCCGCGGGTGCGCAGGGTCAGTTCCAGCGCGTCCAGGAGCGGGGCACGGTCGAGGCGGGCCCTGCGGCGGTCGGCGTGGGCCGTGGTCCCGTTCCGCGCGTCGAAACGGGCGGCGAGGTCGTCGGCGCGGCCCCCCGCCTCGGCGCGCAGGCCGGTCACCGTCCAGGTGCGGCCCGGGTATCCGGCGGCGGGCAGCTCGCCGTGACCGAGGGCCTCGACACGCCGCAGGAGGACCTCGACGCCGGTGAGGAAGTCGAGCTGGTCCAGGGGCGAGGCGACCTCGTCGAACAGGTTCCGGTTCTCCGCGAGCAGTTCCAGGCCGCGTGCCTCGTTGCCGGTCAGGGCGCAGAACTCCAGGTGCCGGCCGACCTCCCCGGACATCGAGGGGTTGCGGCGGCAGGCGCGGTAGCCGGCGAGGTGGAGCTCGCGGGCCCGGTCGGTGCGGCCGGTGCGTAGCAGGGGCAGCAGCGCGAACGAGACGGAGCGGGCCGGCTCCTCCTGGCAGGACTCCTTCCCGGCGAGTACGGGCTCCCAGACGCGCAGCGCCCGCTCGTCGTCGCCCCCCGCGAGGTGGTGGAGGGCGCGCTCGCAGATCTCGCAGGCCTCGCAGTCGCTCAGCCGGGTGCGGGCCCGGCCCGCCCACAGCTCGTAGGCGACGGTCGTGTCCTCACCGCGGTGGGCGGCGAGCTGGTACGCCTGACCGTAGTAGGGCTGGAGGCCGAGGTCGGCCTTCTCGTACCGCTCACGCATCTCGGTCAGCCACTGGCGCAGGCTGGTCAGCGGGACCTCGGGCAGCGCGCGCAGCGCGTTGGCCACCCACTTGAACCGCCAGAACAGCAGGTGGCGCAGATGCTCGTCGAAGACGTCGGGCTGCTCGTCGAAGAGGGTGAGCAGGCGGGCGAAGACGACGGGTGACTTCCGGGGCTCGGAGCCGTAGGTGTACGCCTCCTGGAGTTCGAGCAGCGCGTGGACGAGCGGCACGGGATCAGCGAACTGCTCGGCGGCGTCGACCAGTTCCTCGGCGGTGACGGTGCGGGTGCGGCCGTAGGGGAGCTGGTCGTTCTCGCGGAGCGCCTGGTACAGCTCGTCGGCGTTCTGGGGATGGGGTGCGGTCGGCATCGTCAGCTGTCCTTGCGGAGGGCGTGGGCGAGGAGGTCGAGGAAGGAGCGGTTGATGAGGCTCGACTCGGCGGGCCTGAGCGGACGCCGGGACAGCAGCGCGGCCTGCCCGTAGAGGGCCTCGGCGCTGGTGCGGGCCAGCTCGGGCTCGTCGATGGCGACGGCGGTACGGACCAGCGGGTTGAGCTGGTTGAGGATCAGCTGGGCCCGCGGGGCCTCCTGGCGCAGGGCGCCGAGGATGTCCCCCCACAGACCGCCCGCCTGCTCACGGGCGAGCTGGGAGCGGGTGCGCTCGTGCCGGGCCTCGCGGCTGTCGATGAGGAGGGCGGGAGCGGAGGCGGGCTGGAAGGTGCGCAGCGCGACGTCGCAGTCGAAGACGGCGAGGGCGTCGCGCGCCAGGGCGAGGTAGGCCGCCGCGGACAGTTCCGTCTCCCGGTCGACGGGGTCGAGATGGGCGGTGAGGGTCGCCGGGTCGAGGTCGGCGACGCTGACCTCCGGCCGGATCTCGGGCAGCCGGTGGACCAGTTCGCGGTCGTAGGTGTAGCCGCCGTTGACGACGCCGAGCCCGGCGGCCGAGGCGATCGCCGCGACCTGCCGGAACTCCTCCACGCTCGACGTCACGAGCACCGTGCGGTGGGTGCGCGCGAACTCGTCCAGGGTGGTGTGCCCGTCGGTGGTCTCGAACGGAAGCCAGGGCAGCAGCATCCGCAGGATCTCGTCGTCGTGCACCGCGAGCGACTTCACGGCCAGATGGTGGGCCTGGAGGAAGCGGGCGAGCAGGTCGGGGTCGCTGGCGGCGACCCGGGCGATCCACGCGCGCAGGTGCTCGGCGAGGGCGTCGCGGACGGCGGCGAGCGTGTCGTCCTCGTACAGGGACTCGCGGGACGCCGTCGGCCGCAGGCTCTCGGCGTCGACGACACAGCGGACGAAGAACGCCCACTCGGGCAGGATCTCCGCCGCCTGCTCGGACAGCAGCATGCCCTTGACGTGCACGTGGTGACCGTGGCGGCGCCCGGCCGGCACCGCCTCGGGCAGCACGCACGCGATGCCCTTCAGGCCGACGGCCGGCAGGTCCAGCTCGATGGTGTCCAGGGGGGTGAAGCCGAAGACCTCGGTGCCGTACGCGGCCAGGGCGCGCGAGCGGGATCCCGGTGTGGGGTACGTACGCGTCCAGGGTGCGGGCTCGGGGTTGACGGGCCGGTCCGGACCGCCCGAGCCGTCGTCGAAGTTCACCGGGTGGCGCAGCAGGGAACCGAAGTGCCGGGCCAGGGTGTGCACCTGCGCGGGCCGGGTCCACTCGCCCGCGTCGGCACGCGGCGTCAGCGTGACGGTGGTGCCGGGCCGCGGGTGGGCGGACGCGGGCAGGGTGCGGACGGTGTAGCTGCCGTCGCCGCGGCCCCGCCACTCGACGGCCGGTGCGTCGGGGTTCCGGGCGGAGCGGCTCAGGACGTGGATCTCGTCCGCCACCAGGAAGCAGGAGAGCAGGCCGATGCCGAACTGGCCGATGAAGTCGGCGCGTTGCTCAGCGACCTGGTCCGCACGCTTGCTGCTGCGGCCGATCGTGGCGAGGAAGGTGTGCACGTCGGCCTCGGTGAGGCCGACGCCGTCGTCCTCGACGCGTACCACCGAGCCGTCGGCGTACAAGCGGATGCCGAAGGCGTCGGTGGGGGCGCCCGGTTCGAGGTTGTGCCGTGCGGTCAGCGCGTCCACCGCGTTCTGCAGGAGTTCGCGCAGGTAGACCCGAGGGCTGGAGTAGAGGTGGTGGGAGAGGAGGTCGACGAGGCCGCGCAGATCCACCTGGAAGGTGCGGTCGGCGCCGGCCGGGTCGGTAGCGGTGTCGGGCAGAGTCATGGGGCGGTCCGGGGTGGGAGAGGCGGCAGGGCGCGGGCGGACTGGGGTGGCCGCGCGCTCAGGCGCGGCGGTGGCGGTGGCGGGTCCGGCGTGCCGCGTGCTCAGGGGCGGTGGCGGGGTCCGGGGTGGTCGTCGCGCTCAGGCGCGGCGGTGGCGGCGGGCGAACTGCTTCTCGGGATCCCCGAAGTAGGTCCAGGGCCAACTGGTGTACGCCCCGTCGAGCGCCTGGAACACGCGCTGGACCGTGTGCCGCTCACCCGCGAGCGAAAGCGCCATGGCGAACGTGTTGAAGTCGTGCTGCCAACCCGGGCGCCGCACATGGGAGGGGTGGAGGATGCTGTGATCGGCCGCGTTCCGCAGCTCGGACCGGATCGCCGGGTCCACGAGGCAGTCCTCCTGGTCCGACTCGACCCACTCCTCGATGTGCGCCATGGCGATCACGCAGCCGAGCCGGTGCCCCTCCGGAGTACGGGCGAGGGCGTCACGGGCGAAGGCCATCGCCTGGCCGGGCTCGCCACCCCAGCGGGGCTGCAACTGCGACACCCACTGGACGTGGCTCTCCAGGTCCAGCGGATCGCGGCGCAGGGCGGCGTCGAGACGGGCCTCGTTGACGGCGGCGCCCAGCGAGATGCCGCGGCCGGAGGTGAGGAGGCGGCGCCACGGCGTGACCCACTCCGGCCGCAGCTCGGCGGCCTCCAGCAACTGCTCCTCGGCGATGCCGAGCCGCTCGCGGAAGACCCGCCACTGCTCCTGCGTGACGTCCGCGGCACGCGCGGCGGTACGTGCCTCCCAACCCCACGTGAGGTGGCGCGCCCCGGATATCAGGAGGGCGGTCGCCCGGTGCTCCTTGTCCTCCTCGACGGCCCGGCCGATCCAGTCCTGCACGCCGTCCATGTCGGCGAGCTCGCCCAGGACCTGGTGGTCGCGGCCGATGTCGAAGGGCGCGAGGGCGGCCTTGACCGCCTCCCAGTCACCCGCGTCCGCCGCTTCGACCAGGGCGAGCACCCGCGTGTCCCCCAGTGCGCGCAGGGTGTACATTCCGTTCCTCTGCCTGCGCGTGACGGGAAGGGCGTACGGATCCGCCGCCGTTCTCCCCGCCCCCCTGTCGAACAGCTTGCCGAACATCGCCGCGCCCTCCCCAGGCCCCGTGTATGAGTCCGGTGCAGCATAAGCGGGCCCACCGACACCGCTTCCACCGGGTTTTCACCGGAGCTTCACGCGGCGGAGGGGAGGCGTTCGCGGCGGTCTCTAGGCGTCACCCGCCGGCTGCCTCGGCTGCCGGCCCTGGAGGCCGAGCAGCGACCGGGCCACCGCGCTCGGCGTCTCGCCCCGCTCCCTGGCGAGGGTGAGCAGGGCCCGGCAGGCGAGCTCGTTGACGCCGAACGACAGCATTCCGGGGGAGACCCGGCCCGCCGCCTCCTCCGCGCGGGCCGCGTCGTCCTCGGCGCACGCGGCCACGTAGTCCGCCGCCGCCTCGAAGAGGTTGTGCCCCTGCCGGGGGCGTGGTGGCGTCGCCGCGGCGGGCGCTGGGGCCCGCCGGGCGGAGGGAAGGAGCCTGCGCAGTCTTTCCGGTATCCGTGCCACGCCGCACCGCCTCTCCCGGGCACGACTGCCCGGTAGGTCCACCGTAGACAGTGAAGTGCCGTGACAGAAGGGTGCGTTGACCGGCAGGCTCACATTCCGGGAAGGGCCCCGTCGGCCCGAGCCCCTCAGCCTTCGCGGACGGCCATGGCCAGATAGCGTGCGTCCTCGTCGACGTAGCTGACGAGCCGCCAGCCGGCTTCGGCGAGCACGAGGGTCAGCCGGGGTTCCGCGCGCAGGTCGTCCGGCGTGATCCGGCGGCCGTGGCGGGCCGCGAGGGCGGCCCGGCCGATCGGGTGGAAGAGCGCGAGCCGGCCGCCGGGCCGTACGGCACGGGCGAGTTCGCGCAGGCCGGCGACGGGTTCCGCGAGGTGGGAGATGAGCCCCGCCCCGAAGACGGCGTCGAGCGCCCCGTCGCGTACCGGAAGACGGCCGACGTCCGCGAGCAGCAGCGTCGCGTCGCCCCCCGCTCCGCCCCGCCCGGCCCGGACGGCCTGTTCGAGCATCTCGGGGGTGAGGTCGGCGCCGAGTACGGTGCCGGAGGGGCCGACGGCGGCGCGGAGCGGCGGGAGTGCCCGCCCGGTCCCGCAGCCGGCGTCGAGTACCGCGTCGCCCGGACGCAGCCCGATCTCGGCCACGGCCGCCGCGTACGCGGGACCGTCGTCGGGGAAGCGGCTGTCCCAGTCGGCGGCGCGGGCGCCGAAGAACTCTCGGACGTGTGTGGGGTCATCGCTCATGCGCTCATGATTCCGTACCCGGTGGTGTGAACGTTGTGTGTGCACGTTCGAGCCCGGCGCGATCGTTCGGGACCATCTCTCTGTCATATTCCATCAGCTTTCGAAATGCGCCCCTGGTGCGCCCCCCGATGCGCACTAGCGTCCCTGAGCCATGGGACACCTGGACCACGCCACCTTCGGCTGGCTGACACCTGCACTGTCGTACGCGATGGCCTGCGTCGGTGCCGCCCTCGGGCTGCGCTGCACGGTACGGGCACTCGACGCGACCGGCCGTTCGCGGCGGAACTGGCTGCTCACCGCCGCCTCCGCCCTCGGCACCGGCATCTGGACGATGCACTTCGTGGCGATGCTCGGCTTCGGTGTGACCGGCACCGACATCCGCTACGACGTTCCGCTCACCATCCTCAGCCTCGTCATCGCGATGGCCGTCGTCGGCGTCGGCGTGTTCGCCGTCGGCTACGGCCGCGACCGGGTCCGGTCGCTCCTGATCGGCGGGCTGACCACGGGCGTCGGAGTGGCGAGCATGCACTACATGGGCATGGCCGCCCTCCGGCTCCACGGCGAGGTCCGGTACGACCCCGTACTCGTCGGCCTCTCGGTCCTCATCGCCGTCGTCGCCGCCACCGCGGCCCTGTGGGCAGCCCTCAACATCCACGCGCCCGCCGCCGTGGCCGTCGCGTCCCTCGTGATGGCCGCGGCCGTCAGCAGCATGCACTACACGGGCATGTTCGCCGTTCGGGTGGACGTGGTCCCCTCCGGCGCGGCCCTGCCGGGGGCCACGGTCATGCAGTTCATCTTCCCGCTCGCGGTCGGCCTCGGCTCGTACCTCTTCATCACCTCCGCCTTCGTTGCCCTCTCCCCGACGGCCGAGGAAAGGGCCGCGTACGCCTCGGCGGGGCGCCTCACCGAGCCGGACGAGCGCGCCGTCGACGTCGCCCCGCCCGGCTTCCGCACCGCGCAGCCGGCCCGTACGCCCCTGAACTGACCCTCACCCCACTTGCCACCAGCGACAGCCGCAGCCGGAACGAGGAGGCCATGCGAACTCCCCGCAAGACCAAGGACGCCGAGGCGACGGCGCCGCCGATGGGGGCAGCGCGCGGGCGGCGCGCACACGCCGGGCCGCCCGCCGAAGAACGGGGGGAGCCCACCCCCGAGGCCTTCCCGACAGCTGGCCACGCGACCGCCGGGCACACGGCTGGGGCACACGCGACCGTCGGACACGCGACCTCCGGGCACACGGCTGGTGGTGGTGCCGAGGTACCGTCCTCGGCCGCTCCCGCCACCGCCCCGCGCCGGCTCCGTCCCGTGCGCCACGGACTGCGGCCCCGTACCGTCCGCGCCAAGATCGTCTCGCTCCTGATGGTCCCGGTCGTCTCGCTCCTCGCACTCTGGGGCTTCGCCACCGTCACCACCGCGCAGGACGTCGCACGGCTCCGTCAGCTCCAGCGCGTCGACGCGGAGATCCGTGAGCCCGTGGCGGCCGCCCTCGCCGCCCTCCAGGCCGAACGGCGCGCCGCCGTACGGCAGGTCGCCGCCCCCGGTGCCACCCGGGCCGCCGAGCTCAAGGACCGGATACGCCGCACGGACGAGGCCGTCGACCGGCTCCGTCACGACGACACGCACACCGTCGGCGACACCGGGGATCTGCCCGGCGACGTCGGCGACCGGGTGGGCGCGTTCGTCGGCAAGGTCGAGGGCCTCGCCCGGCTCCGTACCGCCGCCACCGACGGGCGGGCCGACGGGGACCAGGTGTACGAGGAGTACACGGCCGCGGTGTCCGCCGCGTTCGCCGTCGGCGGCGCCCTCACCGGCGTCCAGGACGCCCAGCAGGGGTCCAACGCGCGCGTACTCCTGGAATTCGGCCGGGCCGGCGAGATGCTGTCCCGCGAGGACGCCCTCCTCACCGCCGCCCATCTCGACGGCACCTTCACGGAGGACCGGCTCCGCGCCTTCTCCGGCGCCGTCGAGACCCGACGCGCCCTCACCGCCTCGGCCACCGCCGATCTGCCCGCTGCGGCACGCACCGCGTGGACCCGGCTCACGGCGAGCGGCGACCATACCCGGCTCACCCGGGCGGAGGACCGGATCCGGACCGCGAGCCCGGGCCGGGGCGCTGCCCAGGCGGTCGCCTCGGCCGACTGGGACGGCACTCTCGCCGCCGTACGGACCGCCCTCACGGCGATCGAGGCCGACGCGCGCACCGAGGCGGCCGGCCGGGCCGACCCCTTCGCCGGTGGTCTCCTCAGCGCGGGCGGCGCGGCGGTGGTCCTCGGCCTCGGGGCCGTCGTCGTCTCCCTCGTCATCTCCGTACGGATCGGTCGCGGACTCGTCGTCGAACTCGTCAGCCTCCGCAACACCGCCCTCGGCATCGCGCGCGGCAAACTCCCCGCCGCCATGCGCAGGCTGCGCGCCGGAGAGGAGATCGACGTCCGGGCCGAGGCACCGCCGGGGCCCGTCTCCCAGGACGAGATCGGCCAGGTGGGCGAGGCCCTCACGACCGTTCACCGCGCGGCTCTCTCCGCCGCCGTCGAACGCGCCGAACTCGCCAGCGGCATCTCCGGGGTGTTCGTCAACCTCGCCCGGCGCAGCCAGGTCCTGGTCCACCGCCAGCTCAACCTCCTGGACAGCATGGAGCGTCGGGCCGACGACCCGAACGAACTCGGCGACCTCTTCCGGCTCGACCACCTCACCACCCGGATGCGACGCCACGCCGAGAGCCTCATCATCCTCTCGGGCGCCGCCCCCGGCCGGGCCTGGCGCATGCCCGTCCCCCTCACCAACGTCGTCCGCGCCGCCGTCTCCGAGATCGAGGACTACGCGCGCGTGGAGGTGCGCCGGCTCCCGGAGACGGCCGTCGTCGGCGGCGCCGTCGCCGACCTCACCCACCTCCTGGCCGAACTCATCGAGAACGCGGCCCAGTTCTCCCCGCCCCACACCAAGGTGCGCGTCAGCGGCGAACCCGTCGGCAACGGATACGCACTGGAGATCGAGGACCGCGGACTCGGCATGGGCAAGGAGACCCTGGCCGAGGCCAACGCCCGCATCGCCCAGTCCGAGGCCCTCGACCTCTTCGACAGCGACCGGCTCGGCCTCTTCGTGGTCAGCAGGCTCTCCTCCCGCCATGACATCAAGGTCCAACTGCGCACCTCGCCGTACGGGGGCACGACCGCCGTCGTACTGCTTCCGACGGACCTGCTCCAGGGTGCGCTGCCGCCGGGCCGCGGCGCCCCGGCGGCGGCGACCGGCCACGGACCTGGGCCGGCCCATGCCGGCCCTCCGCACGCGCGCGATGCCCGTACACCTGCCTCCGGCGGGGGAGCCCCCGACACCACCGACCGCGGATACGCCCCCGAACACGGGAGCGCCGACCGGCTCGGCACCGACCGGACCAGCGCCCACCCGCTCGGCGCCGCCCCGTCCGATGCCGACCGGTGTACGGACGACTCGCGTGCCGCACGCGAGCGCGAGGAGGAGCACCGCGCCGAGGCGCGCCGCTTCGGCCGCCCGCAGACGACCCGCGCCCCGGGACAGGCCGGCCCACCCCCGCCCGCCGGTACGCCGATCACGAGAATCGCCCCCGCCGGCACCCCGAGCGCCGGAGCCGCTCCCCGCGGGTCCGTCCCGGAACCCCGCCGGACCGACCCGCAGCCGCCTGCTGGTGCGCGGCCGCCTGCCGGCGCGCGGCCGGCGCACCCGGCCCGGGAGTCGGGCAACCCCCGGCCTCCGGGCTCGCCCCAGGCCCCACCGTTCTCCCGACCGCAACCGCAACCGCAGCCGCAGCCCCAGCCGCGCCTGTTGCCGCGCCCGACCGCCGTTCCCGCGCTCGCGCCGCCGCCGGAGTCCGGGCCGCCGCCGGCCGGGGTCACCGAGCTGCGCCGCCGCAGTCCCTCCGTACCGCCGCCGACGCGGGAACAGCCGCCCGGCCCGCCCCCGGGCCACGGCGAGACCGAGGCCGAACTCCCCCGACGTGTACGGCAGGCGAGCCTCGTACCGCAGCTGCGCGAGGCACCCGCTCCCGCACCGGCCTTCGTACCGTCCGCGCCGGACACCGACCCCCGTACCCCCGAGCGGGTACGGGACCGGATGACGGCCTACCGGGACGGCTGGCAGCGCGGCGGAGGCGCCGCCCCCGGCAGCAGGCGCCCGCTCGGCACCGGCTTCGGCGACCCCGCCGCGGGCCCCACCACCCGGCCGCGAACGGACTCCCGTACGGAGCCCGGCACCGGCACCGGTCATGGCCTCGGCCACGGCACGACACCCCCCGACGACCCCCGTTCCGAAGGAGACCACGCATGATCGACCACGAGAGGATCTCCCACCACCGGTCCGGCGAGCTCGACTGGCTCCTCGACGACCTCGTCATGCGGGTCCGGGAGGTCCGCCACACCGTGGTGCTCTCCAACGACGGACTCGCCGTGGGGGCCTCCAGCGGACTCAGCCGTGAGGACGCCGAGCACCTGGCGGCCATCGCCTCCGGCTTCCACAGCCTCGCCAAGGGCGCCGGACGCCAGTTCCACACCGGCGGCGTCCGGCAGACCATGGTCGAGATGGACGACGGCTTCCTCTTCGTCGCCGCGGCGGGTGACGGCTCCTGCCTCGCCGTCCTCAGCTCCGTGAGCGCCGACATCGGCCTCATCGCCTACGAGATGGCCCGCCTCGTCAAGCGCGTCGGCGAGCACCTCCACACCCCGCCACGGCTCACGGTGACCCCGCCCGCCGCCGGCTGACCGGAGAACCCCCATGAACGAGGACAGCACCGGCGGCGGCCCGTCCGCGCCGGGCAGTCAGTGGTACGACGCCGACGCCGGACCGCTGGTACGCCCGTACGCGATGACCGGCGGACGGACCAGGCCGGGGCCCAGCAACGTACGGTTCGACCTCATCGCCCTCGTCGTCGTGGACGACGACCCGCCCGGACCGGCCGAGGAGTCGCTCCTCGGCCCCGAACACCGGTCGCTGCTCGCCCTGTGCCGGGCCGAGACCCAGTCGGTGGCCGAACTCTCCGCCGACGCCGACCTGCCCGTCGGCGTCGTCCGGGTCCTCCTCGGCGACCTCCTCGAATCGGGCTTCGTACGCGTCAGCCGGCCCGTACCGCCCGCACAGCTCCCCGACGAAAGAATCCTGAGGGAAGTAATCGATGGCCTACGAGCGCTCTGAGAGCACCGGCACGGACGACGGCGCGGACACCACCGCCCTCGCCCTGAAGATCCTGATCGCCGGCGGATTCGGCGTGGGCAAGACCACCCTCGTCGGCGCGGTCAGCGAGATCCGGCCCCTGCGCACCGAGGAACGGCTCAGTCGTGCGGGGGAGTTCGTCGACGACACCGGCGGGGTCGACCAGAAGACCACCACGACCGTCGCCATGGACTTCGGCCGCATCACGATCCGCGCCGGGCTCTCCCTCTACCTCTTCGGGACGCCCGGCCAGGACCGGTTCTGGTTCCTGTGGGACGAACTGTCCCAGGGCGCCCTGGGGGCGGTCGTCCTCGCCGACACGCGGCGCCTGGAGGACTGCTTCCCCGCGGTCGACTACTTCGAGCACCGGAAGATCCCCTTCGTGGTCGCCGTCAACTGCTTCACGGGCGCGCGTGCGTACGGCGCGGCGGACGTCTCCCGCGCCCTCGACCTGGACCGCGGCACGCCCGTCGTGCTGTGCGACGCGCGCGACCGCGACTCCGGGAAGGAGGTGCTCATCCGCCTCGTCGAGTACGCCGGGCGGATGCACACCGCCCGGCTCCTCGACACCGTCGGCTGAGCCGCCGGCACGGAGACGGCCCGGAAGGGGAACGCGCGGGCGTGGTCCGGTGCTTGCCCTGTCCACGGCAGTGCGTAAGGCTTGCGGGGATACGGCGACACGGCGGACCACGACGGCACGGAACACAGGACCACGGGACCACAGGACCACAGGACCACGGGACCACGGGAATCCGGCCGACGGGGGACGCACCACCTAGGGGGAGGACCACTGATGGCGCTGGACAAGGAACTTGACTGGCTGCTCGACGACCTGACCCAGCGGGTCGGATTCATACGGCACGCGCTCGTGCTGTCGAACGACGGGCTGGTGACGGGCGCGAGCAGCGGACTCGCCCGTGAGGACGCCGAGCACCTGGCAGCCGTCTCCTCCGGCCTGCACAGCCTCGCCCGGGGCTCGGGCCGGCACTTCCGGGCGGGCAGGGCGCGGCAGACGATGGTGGAGTTCGACGAGGCGCTGCTCTTCGTGACGGCGGCGGGGGAGGGGAGCTGCCTCTGCGTCCTGAGCGCGGCGGAGGCGGACGTCGGCCAGGTGGCGTACGAGATGACGCTCCTGGTCAACCGGGTCGGCGAGCACCTCGGCGTGGCGGCACGACAGCCGGGCCTGCCGGGCGGCGGTGTGCTCTGACGCCCTGAGGCCCGCCCGTCTTCGACGCCCATGGATCGTTGTGCACAGGCGGTTGTCCACAGGACGTGCGGCCGTCGTCACTCTGCGTTACGTTTCTGGTGGGGGGGCGGAAAGAACCGCGACCCGGGGACACAGGGACGGACGGACGGGGAGGGCGACGGGATGACGGTGGACGGAGGGGCGCGCACGGTGACACCGGGGCGGGCCGCACAGGAACTGGAACTGGGGCGCGAGGAGTTCCGGCTCGCGGTCCAGCTGGGCCTGGTGAGGACGGCGCCGGCGCGCGAGGGCGTCGGCGGGCAGCGGCGGATCGAGCGGTGCGAGCTCGACCGCCTCAGGGCAGCACCGGACTTCCCCTCCGGCCTGCGGGAACGGGTGCGCGGGGTCGGTACGGGGCAGGCCGCCGCACTCCTGGAGATCACCCCGGACCGGTTCACCAGGCTGGCCCGGACGGGGCACGTCAGCCCCGTGCGGTTCTCCCTGAACCGCTACAGGGCGGTGGTGTGGACGTACCTCGCGGAGGAGGTCGCCGAGTTCGGCCTCGCCTGCCCGGCGCTGCTCACCGGGCGGCTGCCCCTGGAGCTTCGTGAACGCCTGGCCGCGCACGAGGACCTGCGGCCCCGGAACTGGCGTGCGCGGCGGCTCGCTGTGCTGCTCCGCACCGCGGGCGACTCCTGGGCGCGGGCCGCGGCCATCGCCTCGCTGCTCGACCCGGTCCAGGTGGCCGAGGTCGTCGACGACCCGTTCGAGCGCGCCCACCTCGACCGGCTGCGCCCACCGCCTCCACCGGGGATGCCGGTGGCCGCGGCGGCGCGGGAGATCGCCGAGCGGCTCACCCGGGCCGACGACCCGGACGAGATCCTGTGGCAGCGGATCAGTCTCGCGATGGCCCTGGACGAGGCACGAGCCGAGCGACCGGCTCCGTATCCCGGCGAGGCCGGTGCCTTCGCGCCGGGTGCCGGTGCCACGGTGGGGGGCGCGGTGCCGGAGGTGCCGGTTCTGGCGGGGAGTGCGGTCCCGGAGGTGCTGGCCCCGGCAGGGCGCGCGGTGTCGGAGGTACCGGCCCTGGAGGTGTCGGTCCCGGTCGGGCGGGCGGATACGGCGGTGCCCGTACCCGTTGGGCGTCCGGCGGTGAAGGACCGTCCGCCGGGCCGTCCGGCCCGCAGCAAGCTCCTCGACCGGTTCCGTCGCAAGGGGCCGGAGGTCGGGCGGCCCAGGGGAAGGAAGCGCCCGGTGTCCTGGCCCTGACGCCGACGCCCCGGGGGCCGGACGACCCGGTCGGGTACCGGGCGCAGGCGCCGCGTGGTGGTGTCGGCGTGCGGCGGCCGGAAGCTGTGGGGAGGATGGGCCCATGCTGCTCGCCCGTGTCGCCGAGGTGTCCCGGGAGGTCACCGCTGCCTCCGCGCGCTCGCGCAAGATCGGCCTGCTGGCCGAGCTGTTCGCGGAGGCGGCCCCCGAGGAGAGCCCCCTCGTCATCGCGTATCTCTCGGGGCGGCTCCCGCAGGGGCGGCTCGGCGTCGGGTGGAGCGTGCTCAAGGGTGTCGTCCCTCCCGCCGTCCCGCCCGCCGAGCTGCCGGGTCTCACGCTCGGGCGGGTCGACGAGGTGATGTCGGAGCTCGCCGCGGTCTCCGGAGCCGGCGCCCGGGCCGAGCGGACCCGGCTCGTCCACGCCCTGTTCGCCGCCGCCACCCACGACGAACAGCAACTCCTGCTGCGGCTGCTCACCGGAGAGGTGCGCCAGGGAGCCCTCGACGCCATCGCCCTGGAGGGCGTCGCCCTGGCCGCCACCGTGCCCGCCGCCGAGCTGCGGCGCGCCGTGATGCTCGAAGGCGCGCTGCCCCGGGTCGCCCAGGCGGTGCTCGCCGAGGGGGCCACCGCCCTCGACCGGTTCACCCTGCGGGTGGGCAACCCCGTGCAGCCCATGCTCGCGCACACCGCCGCATCCGTCACCGAGGCGATCGCCGCCGTCGGGGCCTGTGTCGTGGAGGAGAAACTCGACGGCATCCGCATCCAGGTCCATCGACGTGGCGACGAGGTCCGTGTCCACACCCGTTCGCTCGACGACATCACCGATCGGCTCCCCGAAGTGGTCGCGGCCGCCCGCGCCGTGCCCGACGACGCCTTCATCCTGGACGGCGAGGTCATCGCGCTCGACCCCGGCACCGGGCGCCCCGTGTCCTTCCAGTCCATCGCGGCCCGGGTCGGTTCCCGCACCGACGTGGCCGCCGCGCGCGCCGTCCTGCCCCTCACACCGGTCTTCTTCGACGTTCTCGCGGCCGACGGAGAGGGGCTGATCGACCGCTCGGGCCGCGAGCGGCACGAGGTGCTCTCCCGGTTGCTCCCCGAGTCCCAGCGGGTCCGACGCGTCCTCGTCACCGACCCGGCCGACCCCGCGCAGACCGCGGCGGCCGAGCGGTTCTTCACCGACACACTGGCCCACGGACACGAAGGGGTGCTGGTCAAGGCCCTGGACGCGCCGTACGTCGCCGGCCGCAGAGGGCGTACCTGGCTGAAGGTGAAACCCGTCCACACCGTCGACCTCGTCGTCCTCGCCGTCGAACGGGGCCACGGACGGAGGACCGGGCTGCTCTCCAACCTCCATCTCGGCGCCCGCGCGGCCGACGGCGGCTTCGTCATGCTCGGCAAGACCTTCAAGGGGCTCACCGACGAGATGCTTCGCTGGCAGACCGAACGGCTCGGTGAACTCGCCGTGGAGGACGACGGATTCACCGTACGGGTACGCCCCGAACTCGTCGTGGAGATCGCCTACGACGGCCTCCAGACCTCGACGCGCTATCCGGCCGGTGTCACCCTCCGCTTCGCCCGCGTCGTGCGTCACCGCCCCGACAAGCCGGCCTCGGAGGCCGACACGGTCGAGGAGGTCGTCGGCCGCCGGTGAGGGGCGGGGCGGGCCTCGCGCGACGCCGTCCCGAGAGGGATGCTGGAGTCGTGGTACGACGAGCGCCGGTACGACGAGCGCGGGGTGCCGCGGGCGCCCGGCGGGCCGCGAGGAGATGAGCGACGTGTACGACTTGCACATCGACACCGACGTCACCGTGCAGCTGTGCGACTGCAGCCGGGAGGACGCACAGGCCGTCTTCGACGTCCTCGACGGCGTCTACCAGCTGGAGGACATGACGGCCCCCGGTCCGCAGACGGCGACAGGCCCTTCCCCCACCGTCTGGACGGCCACCTTCGACACGGCCGGGGGGCGGCACAAGGAAGTGCGTCCCACCTCTCTGACCTCCCCGGTCGGTGCCACGCTCACCGGTGGCTACCACGCCGTCGACGAGGTCGAGAAGGTGCTCGCCGCCGGCTTCGACATCCAGTCCCTGCAGTCCGTCTCCGGTGACCAGGAGACCGAGGCCCGACTGCTGCTCGCCTCGCGCTGAGCGAGAGCGCGAACTCCCCGGACGGAGCGGACGGGCGCCGTCCGGGGTTCACGTGTGCCCGCGCGGTTGCGGGACCCCGCCGACCTCCCCGGTATACACCGTGTGTAGAGTTCTCGGGCGGCCGTGAGTGACGCCCTGACCAGGCGGTTTTACGGCTGCATCGAAGACATCGCAGGGGAAAGCGGGTTCCACCATGTTCCGATCCAGGCCGGGCCGACGCCGGGGGACGGCCACTGTCCTGCTCGCCGCCGCGTCGCTGATGCTGACGCTCGGCGGCTGCGGGGTCGACCCCGTCACCCCGCAGGATGCACGAGAGGAAGGCGGAACCGACGACAAGGCCGGCTCCGCGGCCCGCCGCGTCGACTGCGCCAAGGTCAAGTGCATCGCGCTGACCTTCGACGCCGGGCCGGGCAAGGACACCCCCCGGCTCCTCGACGTACTCAAGGAGAAGCAGGTCCCCGCGACCTTCTTCCTCCTCGGCCACAAGCACGTCGACCGCTACCCCCACGTGGTCAAGCGCATCGCCGACGAGGGGCACGAGGTCGCCAACCACACCTGGACGCATCGGATCCTGACCGATCTGGACGAGGCGGAAGTGCGCGACGAGCTGGCCCGCACCCAGGACGCCGTCGAGAAGATCACCGGCCGGAAGCCCACGCTCATGCGCCCGCCACAGGGCCGTACCGATGACACGGTGTCGGAGATCAGCCGGGAACTGGGGCTGGCCCAGGTCCTCTGGAGCATCACCGCCAAGGACTACTCCACCACCGACTCGGCCCTCATACGGCAGCGCGTCCTCGAACAGGCGCACGGTGACGGGATCATCCTGCTCCACGACATCTACGACGGTACGGTCCCGGCCGTACCGTCGATCATCGACGAGCTCAAGCGGCGAGGCTTCACCTTCGTCACGGTCCCGGAGCTCCTCGCCCCCGGCACGGCCGAACCGGGCACCGTCTACCGCCCCGAGAAGGACTGACCAGATCCCACGAAACCGGGTGAGGTGACTCACATCCCCCACCGGGGAACGCTCGGAACATTCGGGAAAGGTTTATCGTTCATACGTATGTGACGGCGAAGGGGCCCGGTCCCCAAGGTCCCCCCCCAGAGGTGACCGCCCTTCGCGTCACGGCGATCGGCCCCGGTTGGAATCCCCCGTCCAACCGGGGCTTTGTCGTTCCCACCCCCACTCCCGCACGGCCCACTCCCGCCGCGCCCGTTCCCACACGGCACGCCGAGGGCGCCCGAGGGGCGCGCACTCCGGCGCGTTCGACTCGTTCGAGTGAGGCCCGGCATGGCGGCTCCGCCCCCGGGAATTGATCATCCCGGGCCGTCGAGACGACCACTCGCCGGCCCCTCCGACCAGGGACGATCGAAGGGGGACCCCGTGCTCCGCACCACCTCGCGCACCCGCCGCGCTCTGCTGACCGCGGCCGCCGCTCTCCTGATCTCCGCCTGCGCCACCGTCAGCCCCGACGCACCCTCCGGTCCCACCGGAGTCCCCTCCGGCGCGGCGGCCCAGGACGCGCTCCTCAAGGCCGCCGAGCAGCGGCTCGTCGCCGACTGCCTGCACGACCAGGGGCTGTCCCTGACGTCCAGGCCCCGCGCCCCGGACGAGGACCGCACTTTCCGGGCGGCGCTCTTCGGCGCCGGTCCCTCGGAACTCTCCGTCACCCTCGCCACCGGCGCCACCGTCACGGCCCACGAGGACGGCTGCCTCGCCGCCGCCCGCCACCGGCTGTACGGCGATCAGCGCCGCTGGTTCCGGGCCCAGGTCATCGTCGGCAACCTCCGCACCGAGGCCCAGGCCCGGATGAGCGCCGACCCCGACCACCGTGCGGCGCTCGCCCGCTGGACCCGGTGCGTGACC
Source organism: Streptomyces sp. NPDC002773 (assembly GCF_040295605.1). Lineage (NCBI taxonomy): Bacteria > Bacillati > Actinomycetota > Actinomycetes > Kitasatosporales > Streptomycetaceae > Streptomyces > Streptomyces sp. NPDC002773. The sequence goes on along the minus strand of NZ_JBEOVO010000011.1, from coordinate 17,394 downwards.
CCGCCCGACCGACCCCGACCCGACCGTCCCGATCCGGCCGTCGCCGCCCGCTGCGCCCGCGAGAGCGGACTCGACGAGGTCCGCGCGCGGCTGGAGCCCGCCGAGCTGGCCACGGTGCGCACCCTGCGCCGGGCCGAGCTCACCACCTACAAGCAGTTGCGCGACCGCGCGCTGCGGCGGGCAGCCGAACTGCCCGCGCCCGCCCACCCGCAGAAAGGCCCCACCCTCTCGTGAAGCGTCTTCTCGTCACCACCGCCGCGGCGCTGTTCGCCGCCGCCACCGCCGGCCTCGCCCTCGCGACCTCCGCGATCGCCGCCGAATGCCCCAGCGGCGAGTTCTGCGTCTGGCAGAACTCCGGCTTCGGCGGCCAGCGCGCCAACTGGAGCGGGGACGACGGCTGGTGGGAGAGCTGGATCTCCGACACCGACTCCTCCTGGGCCAACCACGGCATCTCGGGACCCGGCATCAAGGACCACGTCAAGGTCTACGAGAGTGCCTGGCAGGGCGGCGGCGTGACCATCTGTCTCGCTCCGGGACAGGAGGTCGGCTACAACGGCGCGGCCAACGACCGCGGCGACTCCCACATCTGGTCGACGGGCTGCTGACCCGCGCCGCACCACCGACCGCCGGACGGCCCGGCCCGGTCGCTCCTCCGTCAGGCGCCGCGGAGGGCGGCGAGGGCTCGGTCCGCGTGGGCGCTCATCCGTAGCTCGCTGCGCACGACCTCGCGCACCCGCCGGTCCTGGCCGATCACGAAGGTGACCCGCTTCGTCGGCGCGAGCGAGAATCCGCGCTTCACGCCGAACCGGTCCCGTACGGCGCCGTCCGGATCGGACAGCAGGGGGTAGCCGAGAGAGTGCCGCTCGGCGAACTCCTGCTGCCGCTCCACACCGTCGGAACTTATCCCCACGGGCAGCGCGCCGACGGCCCGGAACTCGGCCGCCAGATCGCGGAAGTGGCAGGCCTCGGCGGTACAGCCCGGCGTCATCGCCGCCGGGTAGAAGAAGAGGACGACCGGTCCTTCGGCCAGCAGCCCGGTCAGGGAGCGGGGGGCGCCCGTCTCGTCCGGAAGGCTGAAGTCCTCGACGAGGTCACCGACGTTCATTACAGGCCCATCCCCGATCCGTCCCCGTGAGCGGCCGGCGCCTCCGGCACTCGCGGCCGGTGACGTTACCGCAGAGTAGCTCCGCCGTCACCCCTCACCGCCCCGGCCCCGAAACCCGTCCGGGGCCGCGTCACCCCTGGTGCGCCGCCTCCGGCCGTCCGCTCCGCCCGGCGGCGCGCCGATCGAGCACGGCGAGGACCTGCTCACCCCAGCGCAGGTTCTCCTCCTCGAAGAACCGGCCGCGCATCAGGGTGAGATACGGCCCGACCCGCTCGGTCTCCGCCAGGTACCGCTCCTCGTCCCTGCCGTCGAGCATCCGCTCCCGCAGCCGGTCGTAACGCCCCAGCTTCGCCCGCGCCGCCTCCATCCGCCGCGCCACGAACCCGCGGACGGCCGCCGTGTCCCCCTCGTCGCAGGCCTGCACCTGGACCATCAGCTCGTCGCGGACGGCGCTGGGCCGCGGCGGCGTCGACGTGTAAGCGGCAAGGTCCCGCAGCCCCGGCTCGGTGAGGCTGAACATCCGCTTGTTGGGGCGCCGCTCCTGCTCCACCACACGCGCCGTGATCAGTCCCGCCTCCGCGAGCCGGTCCAGCTCGCGGTAGAGCTGCTGCGGGGTGGCGGCCCAGAAGTTGGCCACCGACACGTCGAAGATCTTGGCCAGGTCGTACCCGGAAGCCTCGCCCTCCAGGAGGGCTGCGAGGACGGCGTGCTTGAGCGACATCCGGCCACGCTAGCAGCACGTTGAATAGTTTCTTCCGCACCTATTCAACCCGTGCGCCCCCTGCCGTACGGGGGCTCTTCACTGGCATGTCCGTCGGGCGCCTGCCTAGGCTGGAGAGAGGGGACGGCAGACCCGAGGGGCAGCGCGATGGACAGCGGCACGTTCGTCTACACCAGCTACATGCGGACCACTCCCGACGAGCTCTGGAAGGCTCTCACCGACCCGGCGTCCACCCGCCGGTACTGGGGCGTGGCCTTCGAGACGGAGTGGACCCCCGGCGCGCCCATGGTCTGGGACGAGGGCGGACGCAGGACCGCCGACCCCGAGCAGGTCGTCCTCGCGGCCGAGCCCGGCCGCCTCCTCTCGTACACCTGGCACACCTTCACCCCGGCCTGGGCGGAGGCCGTGCACCTCGGGCAGGACGTGTACGAGCGTCTCGTCCGGGAGCGCAGGTCCCGGGTGACCTTCGCGATCGAACCCTCCGGCGACACGGTCAAGCTCACGGTCACACACAGCGAACTCGAAGCCGCCGGCTTGATGAAGGATCTGATCGCCGAGGGCTGGCCCGCGCTGATCTCCAGCCTCAAGTCCCTCCTGGAGACGGGCGAGGAGCTCCCGGAGCCGCCCCGCTGAAAGGAACCGCTCGTCCGCGCCCCGGACCACCCCCGCCGATCGTAGGGAGCTTCGATGACGGACATCACGCAGGTCGAGGTCGGGGACGCGACCCTCTTCGTGGAGGCTCGGCGCCTCGGCCCCGACTCGGACCTCGAAGGGTTCGGCGGCCGTCTTCCCGACCTCTCCGCGGTCACCGAGGCCCTCTCCTCCTTCGCCGGGCAGATCGGGGACGCCCTCCACCGGGCGGCCCCGGACCGGGCGACCGTCGAGTTCGGCTGCCAGCTCGGACTCGATGCCGGCAAGCTCACCGCCCTCGTCGTCCAGGGCAGCGCGAACGCGAGCCTGCGCGTCACCCTCGAATGGGAGAAGCCGCCCCGCTGAGCGAGCAGAACGGCCGCGCGCACCCGGCCTCGCTACCGGCACTCGCCGTCCGTGCCCCTCCCGAGCGCGAGCCCGGACGCGTCCTCCAGGGTGCCGACCGCCGGCCCCGAGCCGTCCGCCGCCGCCTTCACGTACCCGGGCGGGTGGGAGTCCTCCTCCATGAGCGAGGACGCCGCAATCCGGCCCGCGGGGTATGGCGGCCCGTCACCTGGCAGCCGCCGCGGGGGCACCTGCCGGGAGCTGCGAGGATGCCGTCATGGAACTCCACGACGTGAGGAACGGCCCGCTGGCCGAGGCAGTCGCGCTGCGCGAAGAGGGCCGGACGGAGGAAGCCCGCGAGCGGCTCGTCGCACTCGCCGCCCACCACCCGGACGACGCGGAGATCGCGTACCAGACGGCCTGGGCGCACGACGCCCTCGGCCTGGAGGCGGAGGCCGTGCCGTACTACGAACGCGCACTCGCGAGCACCGGGCCCACCTCCGAGCACGAGGACCGGCGTACCGCCCTCACCTCCGAGGACCGGCGCGGTGCGCTTCTCGGGCTCGGCAGCACCTACCGGGTCCTCGGCCGCCACGACGAGGCCGTCACCCTGCTCACCGGCGCCGCCGAGGAGTTCCCCGAGGACGGCTCGCTGCGGACCTTCCTCGCGATGGCCCTCTACAACACGGGCCGGCACCACGAGTCGGTCCGCCTGCTGCTCCGGCTGCTCGCCACCACCAGCGAGGACCCGTCCGTACGCGCGTACCGCCGGGCCATCGAGCACTACGCCGAGGACCTCGACGCGACCGGGTGACGCGAGGTCCGGCCCCGGACCGTCAGTCGTTCACCGCCGTCAGGAGCACCACCGCGTCCTCCAGGGCGGTGAGCCCGTGCCGCTCCTTGGGGATCATCCGCAGCGTGCCCGACGCGAGCTCCTCCGCCCACCCGGCCGCCGTCAGGTTCACCCGTCCCCGCAGCACCTGGAGGCTCGCGGCCGGCGGCGCGTTGTGCTCGTCGAGGGACGTGCCCGAGGTCAGGGCGATGACGGTCTGCCGAAGCACCCCGTCGTGCATGAGCAGATGAGCGCTGCGCCCGTGCGGCGCGGTGCGGGCGGCGGCGAGATGCTCGTCGGCGAGGGCGGTGAGGTCCAGCTTCATGACTCTCCCTGCGGGGTGCGCGGGCGGACACCCCCAGCCTCTCGTGTGACGTCCGGTACGCAACTCGGGGCCGCCGGCCGCGCCGAGCGCACCACCACGAGCGCGCCGACGGCGACGAACGCCCCGGCGGCGAGCAGGGCGGCCGGCCAGCCGTGCGCCGCGTACAGCCAGGACCCCGCGAGGGTACCCAGGGCTCCGCCGCCGAACGTGGCCAGCATGAAGACCGTGTTCACCCGCGCCGCCACCGCCGGCCCGATCCCGAAGACCCGCGCCTGGTTGGCCACCTGGCAGGAACTGACCCCGACCACCAGCAGGTTCGCCCCGGCGACCAGGGCCACCGGGGTGTACGGGGCGAGGCCGGCCACACCGAGGCCGAGCCCCGCCAGGACCAGTCCAGCGGCGCTGACGGCGGGCGCCCCGAACCGGTCGGTGAGCGGTCCGGCCGTCGCCGAGAGCAGTGCGGCGGGCAGGGTCAGCACCCCGAAGAGCCCGGCGGCCCCCGGCCCGTACCCGAGCGGTGGCGCCGCCAGATGGAAGGCGAGCACGGCCCAGAAGACACTGAACGCGGCGAAGACACAGGCTCCGAGCAGCGCCGCGACCCTCAGCGCGCGGTGGGCGGTGAGAAGGCGCGGCAGCCCGGCCAGGAGCTTCGCGTACGAGGTGCGACCGGGCGGGCCGAGCCGTTCGGGCAGCCGCCGGGGCAGGACGCACAGCAGGGCCGCCGTGGTCACGGCGGCCACCAGGTACGCCACCCGCCAGCTGCCGCTCGCGTCGGTCACGGCGCCCGAGACCGTACGGGAGAGGGTGGAGCCCAGGGTCAGCCCGAGGCCCACCAGGCCCACGACCCGGCCCTGCCTCCCGGGACCGGCGAGGACCGCCGCCACCGGGGTGAGGATCTGCGGCAGCACCGTCGTGGTGGACAGCGCGAGCGTCGCGAGCGTCAGCGTGACGACGTCGGGGGCCGCCGCCGCGACGAGCAGCGCCCCGCTGGTGAGGGCGAGCAGCACCGAGGTGAGGCGGCGCAACCGCGCGGTGTCGGCCAGCGGTACGAGCAGCAGGATGCCGAGCGCGTACCCGACCTGCGCGGCGGAGGCGATGAGCCCCGCCGTCCGCTCCGAGACGTCGAGGCCGCGGGCGACGGCGGCGAGCAGCGGCTGCGGGAAGTAGATGTTGGCCACCGTGACCGCCCCGGCCACGGCGAACAGCAGGACGTTCACGGGCCGGGCGGGCCGGTGGCTCGATCGGAGGCTCGGTTCCACGGACTCTCTTCCGCGTGGGGAGGCTGACGTCTCCAGGCTCCTCGCAGCCGGACCGTCCGATCAAGATGTCATCATGAAACCGACGTTGAGCCACACTCAACGATCGCGGGCGATCGTGAAGGATCAGGAGGGGCGGATGCTCGAACGCCACGAACTGGAGACGTTCCTCGTGCTCGCCGAGGAGCTCCACTTCGGGCGCACCGGCGAGCGCATCGGCGTCTCCACCGGCCGCGTCAGCCAGACCGTCAAGAAGCTGGAGCGCCGTGTCGGCACCCCGCTCTTCGCACGCACGAGCCGCAGCGTCCGGCTCACCCCGATCGGCCGGCGCCTGTACGAGGACCTCCTCCCCGCCCACCGGCAGCTCCGCGCGGCCCTGGAACGCGCCACCGAGGCCGGACGCGGATTCCACGGCCGACTGCGCACCGGCTTCGGCACCCCCTGGGGCGGCGAACTGCTGACGGCCGTCGCCGACACCTTCCTCGCCCGGCACCCCGGCTGCGAGATCACCCTCCACGAGGTCCCCCTCGACGGCGGAGTCCGGCCCCTGAAGGACGGCGAACTCGACATCCAGCTCACCGCCTTCCCCGTGCGCGAACCGGACCTCACCACCGGCCCCGTCGTCGTCCGCGACGACCGGGTCCTGCTGCTGCCCGCCGCCCACCCCCTGGCCGGCCGGCCCTCCCTCGGCCTCGACGACCTCGCCGGGCTGCCCCTGATCACCACCGGCGGCGCCAACTCACGGGTCTGGCTCGACCACCACTACCCCCGGCGCACCCCGTCCGGAGCGCCCATCGGGCGGGGGCCGGTCGCCGCCACCTGGCAGGAGGTCCTCTCCCACGTCACGGCGGGCCGGGGCGTCACCCCCGGTGCGGCGCGCGGCGCCCAGTACCATCCCCGCCCCGGCGTCGCCTACGTCCCCCTGCACGATGCCCCACCCCTCGAATACGGCCTGGTCTGGCCCACCGCCGCCGACTCCGCCCTGCTCAGGGCCTTCGTGACGGCGGTCGGCGCCCGGCGGCCCTGACGGGCGGCGACTTCCTCTCATGATGCAATCCTCACGGGAGACAGGATCAGGTTCGGCATTCGGTATTCAATATTCGGTGTTCGGTATTCGATGGTTCCAGGAAGGCAGGTCCCCATGACCGGCGAGGGTCCCGGGCTGTACGAGATGTTCGACGAACGGTTCCGTACCGGGCGGTGCATGAACGGCGACGAGGCGCCGGAGGTCCTGTTCACCGGCTGCCGCTGGGCCGAGGGGCCGATCTACGTGCCCGCCTGGCGCCAGCTGATCTGGAGCGACATCCCCAACGACCGGATGCTGCGGTGGGACGAGGAGACGGGCGCCGTCGGTGTCTTCCGCCGCTCCGCCGGGCACACCAACGGCAACACCCTCGACCGCCAGGGCCGGCTGATCACCTGCGAGCAGGGCAACCGCCGCGTGACCCGCACCGAACACGACGGCACCGTCACCGTGCTCGCGGACCGTTGGAACGGCAAGCGTCTCAACAGCCCGAACGACGCCGCGGTGAAGTCCGACGGCTCGATCTGGTTCTCCGACCCGGACTTCGGCATCACCAGCGACTACGAGGGGTACCGCGCGGAGAGCGAGATCGGCGCCAACAACGTCTACCGCGTCGATCCGGCCACGGGCGAAGTGCGGCTGGTCGCCGACTGCTTCGGCGCGCCGAACGGGCTCGTCTTCTCGCACGACGAACAGCAGCTGTTCGTCTCCGACACCCGGGCGGGGTTCATCCGGGTCTTCGACGTACGCGACGACGGCACGCTGTCCGAGGGCAAGGTCTTCGCCGACGCGGCGGCCCGCGAGAACGCCCGCTTCGACAACCTCCGCTTCGACGACTCCGGCCGGCTGTGGGCCGCCGCGATGAACGACGGCGTGCACTGCTACGACCCCGACGGCACCCTGATCGGGCGGCTGAACATCCCCGAGGCGGTCGCCAACATCTCCTGGGGCGGCGCCAAACGCAACCGGCTCTTCATCACTGCCGAGACCAGCCTCTACTCGGTGGTCATGAGCGCCACGGGCACGCACCCGACCGGCCCGGGGCGCCGGCCCTGGCTGGACCCGGCGCCCCGGTGAGTCCGCGACCCGAAGGGGTCGCCGGCCCGTCCTCCGGTCAGGACGTGCCCTGCCCGTGGAGCTTGCGGAACTGGGCGAGGAGGAGGTTCGGTTCCTTCACGGCGGTGAAGTAGGAGGCGCTCGGGACGTAGACGCTCTTGCCGCGCACCGCCACGGAGGTCGGGTTGGAGAGCCCCTCCTGCCGGGTGAGGACGGTCTCGCGGGAGCCGTCGGGGCGTACGAGAGCGACCTCGTCGTCCATGATCAGGGCGGCGAGCACGGTGTCGCCGCGCCCGGTGAAGGCGAAGTCGTCGATCCAGTTCAGCCCCTCGGCCCTGGTCTCGATCGCGCCGGCGCTCTTGTCGTCGCGTACGGGGATGCGCAGCAGCGTCTTCCGGTCGGTGTTGGACACCCACACGGCGCCGTTGTGGACCTTGATGCCGTTGGCGCCGACGCCGAAGCCCTCGGGAGCGGGCAGGGGCCGGAGCTCGGTTCCCGTGGCCCAGGCCGTGGGCGTGCCGCCCTCCCGCGGGGCGCTCCACACGGTTCCGCGGACCGAGTCGGCGACGTACAGCGTGTCGCACTCCTCGTCGAAGGCGATGCCGTTGGGGAAGCCGTCGGCCGGCAGCCGCACGATCTGGACGGGCACGCCGCCGCCGGGCGGGATGCGCCAGATACCGGTCTCGCTCGTTCCGGTGGCGTACGTGACGTACAGGGTCCCGTTGTCGGCGCGCGCGATCCCCAGGGCGGCCGCCGCACCGATGACGGGTGTGCTCGGGTTCGCCACGGCGGGCAGGGTCGCGAGGGTCCGCTTGGTCCCCTGCTTGTCGACGTTGACGACCTGACGGGCGAACGCCAGGGTCAGGTTCGCGGAGCCGTCGGGATCGAGGGCGATGTTCTCCGGAGTCTCCCCGCGGGCGTAGTCGAAGCGGGCGACGACGTGCGGGTCGGGCACCGGGGGCCCGCCGATCGCGGGGGAACCCGCGACGAGCACGGTGAGGGCGGCGGCAGCCGTGGCCGTGGCGGCCAGCCGGGGCAGTCGGAACATGGACGTCTCCTTGGGCGGGGCACGAGAGGCGCCGGAAAGCATGGCGCCAGACGAACATGACGGCACGCCGCCCCGGGGCGGCGGCAGCCGTGCCCATGGGATCGCCTGCGTGGCCCACGACATGCGGCCGGTTGCCCCGCACCCGGGTGAAGACCCGTCCGGGAAGGACGGGCCCCTGTCACTGATCCGCCGCCCGCGTCCGGGGGGTCGTCCAGACCGCGCCCCCCCGCTCAGCCCGCGTCCGGGCCGCTCCGCGCGATGATCGCCGCCGTGTCCACCCCCGCCGGCAGCGTGCCGAAGGCGAGGCCGCGGTCGCCGTCGAGCCGCGAGGCGCAGAACGCGTCCGCCACCGCCGGATGCCCGTGCCGTACGAGCAGCGAGCCCTGGAGGACGAGGGCGAGCCGTTCGACGAGCCGCCGGGCCCCGTACGCCACCGCGTCCGGGTCGCCGAGCCCCGCGAGGTCCTTGCGCAGGGCCGCGACCGCCGTGTCCAGACGCCGGTCGGCGCCCGCGCCCCGGTCGACCTCCGCGAAGTACGCCTCCACCGCCTGGGGCTGACGGGCCATCGCCCGCAGCACGTCGAGGGCGGCCACGTTCCCCGAGCCCTCCCAGATCGACGGCAGCGGCGACTCGCGGTAGAGCCTCGGCAGGCCCGAGTCCTCCACGTACCCGTTGCCGCCCAGGCATTCGAGGGCCTCCGCCGCGTGCGCCGGCGCCCGCTTGCACACCCAGTACTTGGTGACCGCGAGACCGAGCCGCCGCAGCTGCTCCTCCTCCGCGTCGCCGCGCGCCGCCCGGTCCACCGCCCCGGCGAGACGCAGCGCCGCCACCGTGGCCGCCTCCGCCTCCACCGCCAGGTCGGCAAGCACGTTCCGCATCAGGGGCTGGTCGACGAGCCGCGCCCCGAACGCCTCCCGGTGCGTGGCGTGGTGGACCGCCTGTACGAGCCCCAGACGCATCCCGGACGCCGAGCTGATGGCGCAGTCGAGCCGCGTCATGTTGACCATCCGGATGATGGTGGCCACCCCGCGCCCCTCCTCGCCGACCAGCCGGCCGACGGCACCCTCGTACTCGATCTCGGAGGAGGCGTTGGAACGGTTGCCCAGCTTGTCCTTGAGACGCTGGAGGCGGATCGCGTTGCGGCTGCCGTCCGGCAGCACCCGGGGCACGAGGAAGCAGGACAGACCGCCCGGTGCCTGCGCCAGGGTGAGGAAGACGTCCGACATCGGTGCCGAGGTGAACCACTTGTGGCCGGTCAGCGCGTACAGGCCGGGCTCGCCCGCCGGGACCGCCCGGGTCGCGTTCGCCCGGACGTCCGAACCGCCCTGCTTCTCCGTCATCGACATCCCGGCGATGATCCCGCGCTTCTCCGTCGGCACCCGCAGCCCGAAGTCGTACGACCGGGACGTGAGCAGCGGCTCGTACACCTCGGCGAGCTCCGGCTGGACGCGCAGCGCCGGCACCGCCGCGTACGTCATGGAGACCGGGCACAGGTGTCCCGCGTCGACCTGCCCCCACACGAAGACCTTCGCCGCGCGGGCCACGTGCGCGCCCGGCCGTTCGTCGCGCCAGGGAGCACCGTGCAGCCCGTGCCGGACGGCCACGTCCATCAGCTCGTGCCAGTACGGGTGGAACTCGACCTCGTCGACGCGGTGGCCGTACCGGTCGTGGGTGTGCAGGACGGGGGAGTGGCGCTCGGCCAGCCGGCCCCACTCCTGGGCCTGTTCGCCGCCGGCCCGCACCCCCAGCTCGCGGACCTCGGCCTCGGCCCAGCCGGCGCCCTCCCGGCGCAGCGCCTCCAGGAGCGCGGGGTCGGCGGAGACGTCGTAGCCGGTCAGGGGCGGTACCTGGTTGGTGACCTCATGCGTGGTCGGCATCGGGAACTCCCAGTGCTCGCAGGGTGAAGGTGACGAGGGCGGGTACGGTGCCGGGCCCGACGGACCCCTCCGCCAGCGGGCCGACCAGCGCCTCCGCGCCCGCGCCGACGAGCGCCGACGCCGTCAGGACCGGGTCCTGGGGCGGCAGCTCGCCGGAGCGCACGCCCTCCTCGACGCGCGCGGCGAACACGTCCCGGAACGCCCGCCGGAAGACCAGCCGCTCGGCGTCCACGGCCGGATCGACCGGCTCGGCGAGCAGCGCGTAGGCGAGGCGCGGCGACTTCAGGGCGCGCAGGGCGAAAGTCTCGACGACGGCGACCACCCGCTCGGCGGCCGACCGGTGGCCGGGGTGCCCGGCCGCGTCGGAGACGGCCGCGACCTCCCTGCTCACCACGGTCCTGAACAGCTCCACGGAGAGCGCGGCCTTGCTGGGGAAGTGGCGGTACACGCTGCCCGTGGCGATTCCGGCGCGCGCGGCGACGGCCGCCACCGAACAGCCCGCGTAGCCCTGCTCGGCGAGCAGCTCTCGGGCCGCGTCGAGGACCGCGAGGCGCTGTGCGTCGAGCCGGGCCTGGACGGCGGGGGTGCGGCGGTAGGGCATGGAAGAAGTGAAGCAGTGATTCATTGCTTCATCAAGGGTTCGCGCGGGGGCGCGAACGGCGAACGCCCCCACCCAGGAGGGTGAGGGCGCGCGAGTCGTCGGTCCGCGGCCCGGCGTCAGCCGGTGAAGACCTCGGTCAGCGACCAGATCGCGAGGCCGGCCATGCAGACACCGCCGATGCGCTGCACGGTCGTGAGCGGCACGCGCTTGGCGATGAACCTGCCTGCGACCAGGGCGAGCGCGGAGACGCTCATCAGGGCTGCGAGGGAGCCGATCGCCGTCGACCAGGTGCCGTTGGTGGCGGCCAGGTTGGCGGTCGTGATCTGGGTGAGGTCACCCCACTCGCTGATGAAGACGGCCATGAAGGCGGTGGAGAAGACGGGCAGGAAGCCGGTCACCGTCCGCCCGCCCGCGTCGGCCTCGTCGTCGTCGGCCCCGCCGCGCAGCAGCATGAACGCGCCGAAGCCGAACAGCAGGGCCGAGACCAGCTTCACGGACCAGTCGGGGAGCAGCCCGAGCAGACTGCCGGCTCCCACGGCGATGGCGACATGGGCGAGGAAGGCTGTCGAGGTGCCGATCCACACGTACAGCGGACGCATGCGCGTGCCCATGGCGAGGGACGCGAACATCGTCTTGTCGGGAAGCTCGGCGAGGAAGATCAGCCCGAAGGCGGTGAGGATCGCCAAGGGGTCGAGGTGCATACCGGGGGCTCTCTGCTCGGTCCGGGCCCGTGGACTCGGCACGGCGCCTCGGTGGGCGACGGAAGGACCACTCGGCCCGGCATGACGGACCACGCCCACGGAAACGCGGACGCGGTTGATGCCTGGCCGAAGGTCTCGCCCGTCCGCGCCGAACGCGGACCCGGTCACCGGGAACCCGGGGGCTCCAGTATGTCGACGACCGGTTTGCGGGGCTACTCCCCTTCGCTGTCCCTCAGTGTAACCGACCGGGGCGCGTCGGTGAGTAGACAGTGTCTACTCGATCTTGGTAGACAGTGTCCATGGATGAGGAATGCGAGAAGTACGACGGTGAGGCCGGCTGCGACGGCGACGGCGACGGCGACGGCGGCGGCGGGCTGCGGGCCCGGCTCGTCAGGGTCGGCGTCGAGCTCGTGAACGCCGAAGGCGCCCAGGCCCTCTCGCTGCGGGAGATCGCCCGCCGCGCCGGTGTATCCCACGGAGCGCCGCGCCGCCACTTCCCGACCCATCTCGATCTCCTGTCGGCCATCGCCCGCCAGGGTTTCGCCGAACTCGCCGCCCGCGTCGCCGCCGACGACCGGGAAACGGCCCCACCGCGCGAACGGATCGCGCTCCTCGCCGGCGTCTACCTGGACTACGCGGGCGCCCGACGCGGCATGTACGAGCTGATGTTCCGGCACGACCTCCTGGAGAGCGGCCGGCTGGGACTGCGCGAGACGAGCCTGCCGCTCTTCGCCCACCTCTCCGGACTCGTCGCCCGCGTCCGCCCCGGCGCCGACTCCGTCGTCGTCGCGGGCGCGCTCTGGGCCAACCTCCACGGCATCGCCCAGCTCTGGCACTGGGGCAGCCTCCGGCTCGCGACCGGCGCCGATGACCCCGCCCCCCTCCTCGCCGCCACCCTCGACGCCCACCTCGGGCCCGTAGCGCCTGCCCCGCTCCGGCCCGTAGCGCCCGCCCCGCTCCCCGACACCCACCCCGGCCCCACCCCCACGGAGCCCGCCCCGTGACCTCCCGCCGTGCCCCGGTCCTCGCGTGCAGCGTCGTCGGCGCCGCCGTCGTCGCCCTCGACGGCACCGTGCTCACCGTCGCCCAGCCCGCCCTCCAGCGCGATCTGCACGCCGGCCTCGACCAGGTCCAGTGGACCAGCACCGGCTATCTGATCGCCGTCGCGAGCCTCCTGGTGTTCGCCGGCCGACTCGGTGACCGCTACGGCCACCATCGGGTGTTCGCCGTCGGAGCCCTCGGCTTCGCCGCCGTCTCCACCGGCATCGCTCTGGCCCCCGGCATCGGCGCGGTGATCGCGCTGCGCGTGCTCCAGGGCGTGTGCGGGGCGCTCCTCCAGCCCGCAACCCTCGGCATGCTGCGGACCGCCTTCCCGCCGGAGCGGCTCGGGACGCCGATCGCCGTGCGCACCGCCGCCATCGGACTCGCCGCCGCCGCAGGACCGCTCGTCGGCGGCGCCCTGGTCTCCTCGTACGGCTGGCGCTCGGTCTTCCTCCTCGGCGTACCCCCGACCCTCGCGATCGGCGTGCTCGCCCTCGCCACCGGCGAGCGAGACACTGAACCTCAGGTCGATCGTGAGGCTCGACGTCAGGGTGAACGTCACGCGGAACGGGAAGCCGAACGTCGAGGTGGGCATCTCGACCCCCTCGGGGCGCTGCTGCTCGCCGTCGCGCTGGGACTGCTCGTGCACGGTCTCGTCGAAGCGGCCCGGCCAGGAGGCGCGACGGCCGGCGCGCTCGCCTGTGCCGGGGCCGGCGCCGCCGCGGTCGCCCTCGTCCGGCACGAACGCCGTGCCGCGCGCCCCCTCCTGCCCCCGGAACTGCTCCGGAGCGTGCCCGTCGCCGCGGGCCTCGCCGTCCTCCTCGCGGCCTCGGCCGCCCTCTTCGGCTCCCTCTTCGTGGCGACGTACTTCCTCCAGGACGTCCAGGGGCTCGACCCTCTCGACTGCGCACTGCGCGTCCTGCCGCTCGCCGTCCTCATGGTGCTCGGCGCGCCCCTCTGCCCGCCGTTCCAGCGCCGGTTCGGCCCCCGGCGCACGGCGACAGCGGGCGCCGGCCTGCTCACGCTCGGGGTGCTGCTCCTCTCCCGGCTCGACGCGACCGCCGGCGCGGTATCGGTCGGCACCTCCGCGGCCCTGCTCGGAGCCGGGTTCGTCACCCTCCTCGTCACGGCCACGTCGGTCGTCGTGCACCGCGCCCCCGAGGCCCACGCCGGAGTCGCCGGCGGCCTCCAGCAGACCGCGATGAACGTCGGACCCGCGCTCGGCACCGCCGTCGCGACCCTTCTGCTCGCCCGCGTCCCGCTCGGCGGATTCGTCCCGGCCGCGGGCGCGGCCCTCCCGGCCCTGGCCGTGATCGCCGCGCTCGCCGTCCCGGCCGCGCTCGCCCTGCCCGGCGGTGGCGCCGACCGGGGCAGGACACGCCCGGGGCCGACGTCACCCGGGCCCGAAAGCCGATCCTGCGTACGATCATGAGATGCCCGACGGTCACCGGGGCCGTCCCGGCACAGCGGCCCGCACCCAGTTCAACCTCGGTCGCGCACTGCCCTTCCTGGTCCTGGCCCTGACCTTCCTCGCCGACGTGATCACCCCCGACCGGGAGCGGTTCGACCGCCTCCTCGTCGCCGCCCCCGCGCTCGCCGCCGTCACCTGGAGCGTGCGCGGGACGATCGGCATCGGACTGCTCGCGATGGGCGCCCGCGTCCTGCTCAGCCTCATCCGGGGGGAGCCGCTCGCCCCCGAACTCGTCGCGAGCGAGACGGTGCTCGCGGCCGTCACCGCCGCCGCGGCCTGGGTCAGCCGGGTCCGCACCCGCTACGAGCGCGACCTGCGGGAGCTCACGGCCGTCGCGGAGGTGGTGCAGCGGGTCGTGCTGCGTCCGCTCCCCGCCCGTCTCGGCCGCTTCGACCTGCACCTGCTGTACGTGGCGGCCGCCGCCAAGGCCAGGATCGGCGGCGACTTCTACGAGGCCGTACGGGTCCCCGGCGCGGTGCGGATCATGCTCGGCGACGTCCAGGGCAAGGGCCTCGGCGCCGTCGAGACCGCGTCCGTCCTGCTCGGCTCCTTCCGCGCCGCCGTCAACGACGCCCCCGACCTGGCCGTCCTCGCCGACCGGCTCGACGAAGGCCTCGCCCGCTACGGAGCCTGGGACCCGGACTCCGACGCCGCAGAACGCTTCGCCACCGTCGTCCTCGTCGAACTCCCCGACGACGAGGACACCGCACGGCTCCTCAGCTGCGGCCACCCCGCCCCGCTGCTCCAGCACGGCGCCGACGTCCACGCCGTGTCCTTCGCCGATCCCTCGCTGCCCGTCAACCTGGCGGGCCTCGCCGACTCCCGGCACCGCATCGAGGAGGTCCCCTTCGGCCCGGGCGACCGGCTGCTCCTCTACACCGACGGGGTCAGCGAGACCCGCGACCGGACCGGCACCTTCTACCCGCTCGAACCGCGTCTGCGGCGGTGGGCGGCGGAGCCGGCCCGGGAGCTGCCGGAACTCCTGCACAAGGACCTCGCCGACTACGGAGCCGACGGTCTCGACGACGACGTCGCCGCCCTGCTCGTGGTCTTTCCGGACAGCCCCGAGGCCCCCTGACCCGTCCCGCTCGTCACCAAACATCGACTTCGGGGCGGCTTGTGTCGTTCCTGACGGGTTGTGTGATACGTGCGCTGTTCGTGCGCTCTGGTACGTCGTCCCCGCATACGTGAGGCTTGCGACCGTCCGCATCGCGGACAGTCACCAGTCCAGTCGAGAGGAACGGGTGCACGTGCCCCAGGAGAACCCCTTCACCACCGGCTCGTCCGAACACTTTCCCGGCTTCCCCGACGTCACGGTGGGCCTGACCGCCGCCGAGACCAGCCGGATCGCGGGACGCGGCCTCTGGGCCGCCGACGCGACGGTGGACCCCGGCGCCGTCCGGCTCGGCCAGACCCTCGCCAACGCCCTCCTGAGCGAAACACCCGACAGCCCCGACAGCACCGACGGCACCGGCGGCACCAGCGCCGCCAACAGCCCCGAGGCGCTGCTCCCTCCCGAACTCGCCGCGTTCGTCCGGGAGGTACGCGGCCTCGCCCTGCCCGCGTACCACCGCATCGAGGGATCCACGGAGGGCGTCCGGCTCTCCGCCTTCAGCCTCCGGCAGCTCGGCCCCGGCCCGCACCCGCTCGTCGTCGTCCCGGCCGGCTGGACCCCCTTCGGCTGGCCGCTGTTCCTCTGGTCGTACCTCGTCCTCGCCCACAAGGGCTACCACGTCCTCGCCTACACCCCCCGGGGCCTCGGCATCCCAGGCCTGCCGTCCACCTCCAGCGGCCTCGTCGACGTGGCGGGACCCCACGACTGGGCGGACGGCTCCGCCGTCATCGACTTCGCCGTCGACCACTTCGCGCCCGGCACCATCGGGTTCATGGGTGAGTCCTACGGCTCCGGCATCAGCCAGCTCGTCGCCGCCCACGACGACCGGGTCGCCGCCGTCGTCGCCCTCAGCACCTGGGGCAACCTCGCGACCAGCCTCTACGACCACGGCACCCGCCACCTCGCGGCCGTGAAGGCCCTCCTCGCCCTCACCGGCGGCCCGGTGGAGAGCAAGTTCGACGAGGACAACCAGCGGATCCTCGCCGACTTCCAGGCCGACCGGAATTTGGACACCGTCGTCGAGTGGGGCCGGCTGCGCGCCCCCGAGTCGTACCTCGACCTGACCAACGACAACGGCACGCCCACCTTCTTCTCCAACACCTGGCACGAGAGCCTCTTCGCGGTCAACCAGACCCTGGAGACCTTCAACGGCCTCGACGTGCCCAAGCGGCTCAACCTGTGGATCGGCGACCACGCCGCGCCCGAGGGCCCCGCGCTCATCGGCCCGTCCCCGACACCCGACGAGGTCAACCTCCCCATGGCGGAGGCGTACGCCTGGCTCGACCACCACCTCAAGGGCGAACGCAACGGCGTCGAGGACTGGCCCCAGGTCAGCACCCAGGTGATGTTCACGTACGAGACGGAGCCGGTCACGGACCCGGAGACCGGCGAGCCGACGGGCGAGAACCGGATCGTCACGCCCGCCCACCGGGAGACCAGCCCCGACTGGAGCGAGGTCACCCGCCGTACCGAGGTGTTCGGCCTCACTGGCGACGGCGCGGGCGGCACCGACGGCCGGCTCCTCCCCGCCGCCCCGGTCGCCGCCGGGGGAGCGCCGGGGACGGAGGAGACGGGCTGGCGGCGCGCGTTCCTCGCCGGCGTCGACACCGAGGCCACCGCCATGGACGCGATCATGAAGACCGGTCAGGCCGAGTGGGCGGGCAACCCCAAGATCTACGACACCCGCAAGATCGACCGCCGGCACGCGGTCGCGTGGACGACCGAACCGCTCGTCCCGTCCGGCGGGGAGGGGACGGCCGGCCGCCGCGTCCGGGGCATCCCCCGACTGCGCCTCACGGTCCGCTCCACCGCCACCTCCGCGAGCCTCTACGCCCACCTCCTGGACGTCGCCGAGGACGACACGGCCCGGATCATCACCCATGAGCCGCTCAACGTGTACGGCCTGACGCCCGAACAGGACACCACCGTCACCTGGAAGCTCCAGGCAGCCGCGTACGACATCGCCCCTGGCCACCGGCTGATGCTGGTCGTGGACAGCAAGGACCCGCTGTACGGCGACGCCTCCGTCACCTGGACGCAGACCGTGATCGGCTCCCCGGACGGCGAACCGTCCTTCCTCGAACTGCCGCTCGGCTGACCTCCGGCAGCCGGACGGCGGACGGGTGGGGGGGGCGGGGGCGGGGGGGCGCCCCCCCCCCCCCACCCGGAAAGGACCGCCGCGCACAAGAAGAGGAGAGAGTGGTATCCGAACACCACCAAGACAAGAAACAACCCCCCCCAAAGGAA